>NZ_JBFAQY010000002.1:2761-379301 GCF_040678965.1 Streptosporangium sp. NPDC049248 | reverse complement strand
GGGCCGGCCGGACTCGCAGCCCAGGACGGTGAGGGTGCTGCCACCGCCGCCGCCGTGGCCGCCGCCGGGGGTCTCCAGGGACTGCAGGTCGAGAAGGACCATGGGAATGGCTCCGTTTCTGGGTTGTCTGGGTTTTCGTGGAACGGGAGGACTAGTGGCAGAGCAGCAGGCTCAGGTTGCTGGGCCGGCCGGACTCGCAGCCCAGGACGGTGAGGGTGCTGCCACCGCCGCCGCCGTGGCCGCCGCCGGGGGTCTCCAGGGACTGCAGGTCGAGAAGAACCATGTCGTTACACCTCCTTCGAGGGGTCGTAGGTGCCAAACCGTCCGGCGGGTCCGTGCGCGGACGCCCAGGCAGGGGCGTTCGTGCCGCCGGGCGGCTCGATGAAGGGGAGGAACGCCGGCCGGTCGTGCAGCACGGCGCTCATCGCGAACAGGACTCCGGCCGTGCCGGTCGCGAAGTCCATGGAGAGCCTGAGCAGCTGGTCGCCGGGAAAGGCCAGCCCGCCGCCGTGGGGCAGCGCGTGCCAGCCGAGCCCGCGCAGCTGCGCGGCCAGGTCTGGGTGGTCGGTGTGGAGGGTCTCGGGTCCCAGGCCCCAGCCGAGGGCGGCGAGCACGCCGCTCCTGCCGGTGAACAGGCCGGACTGCACGAAGTACCGTCCTCGGGTGACGAGCCGGCAGCCGTCGAGCGCGGTACGGAGGTCCGCGTCGTCGCGGTGGGCCAGGTAGCGGGCGAGCACCACGCCGATGCCCACGGACCCCTCGTCCAGGTAGGGCAGCGTGCGCCAGCCCTGGTCGACCTGGAGGGTTCCGTCCTCACCGGTGATGCAGCGCCGCAGGTCCTGCCGGAGCGCCGCGGCCGCCCGGTCGAGCAGCGACGTGTCGCCGGTGCGCTCGTAGGCGTGCAGGAAGAGAAGGGCGGGCCCGGAGGAGCCGTACATCAGCCCGGCGCGGGGATGGCTGCCGCCGCTGGTCTTCGGCACGTCGTCGGGCCCGCCCAGCCTGTCGGAGCAGATGTCGACGATCCGCAGGGCAAGGTCGGTGAAGGCCCGTTCGCCGGCGGTGGCGCCCAGATGGAGAAGGTTCAGGCCCATGCCCGCCAGGCCACCGAACAGCCCCAGCTCCAGCGCCTCCCACTTTTCGCGCAGGCACAGGTCGACGGTGTCGATCGCGTCCTGGCGGTGCCCGAGCAGGTCGAGGACGTAGGCCACGCCGTGCAGTCCGTCGTAGAAACCGACACCTGTTCCCGGAGCGGGGGCCAGCGCCCTGCGGCGCAGCCAGTCCTCGTGGGCCGGGAGGCGCTCGGCCCCGGTCACCGCCAGCGTGTAGAGCACGCCCGCGGCGCCGTACGCGAGGTTGACGCCCCCGCCGGGCTGGAACTGGGCGACGTCACCGGGGAACAGCCGGTCGTCGCGCTCGGGAGTGGCACTCGCCAGGATGGCCCGGGTCATCGCCTCCCTGAGCTCGGGCCAGCCGTCGTGACCCGGCCTCGGGAACGGTGTGACCGCCGCCGGAGCGGGGCCCGCGACGGTCAGGACCGCCTCGTCGATCACCTCGGGCGGCACGGGAAAGGTCTCGGTGATGAGCCTGGCCAGGTCGGCCACCTTGGCGCGGTCGAGCGGCAGCATGATCGTGAGCTGGGGGGCGAACAGGCCGAGGCAGAGGCAGGCGAGGGCGTAGCGGTCGACGTCCGTGCCCTGCCGGTCGGCCGGCGCGCCGAACGCCGGATGGGCGAGTGCCGCGCGGCCGCGATCGGTGCTGAAGGTCGCCACCTCGTAGTCGATCAGCACCAGGCGGCCGTCCTCGGTCACCAGGATGTTGTTCGGGTGCAGGTCGCCGAAGACCACTCCGCGTCCGTGCAGGGACTCGATCGCCCGCCGCACCTTGGGAAGCGTGTCGAGCACCCAGGCGGTGTACTCGGTGAGGGCCGTCTCGTCGCAGGTGGCCCTGGTCAGCGGGTATCTCTGGACGAGCTGCCGCTGGAGCGGGTTGCCGTCGACGAACTCCTCGACCAGGAAACGGTGCTCTCCCAGGGTGAAGTAGTCGATCAGTGCGGGTACCGCGTCCAGCCCGGACAGGTGCTCCAGCATGTCGCGCTCGTGTGCCAGCCGTGCCACGGCGTCCCGGCCGGCGGCGTCGAGACCGGCGTGCGGGCGGGCCTCCTTCAGCACGACCCGCTCCCCGGTGCGCAGGTCCTCGCCGAGGTAGACGCCGCCGCCGTTGGAGAACTGTATGACGCTCTCGATCCGGTACGGCAGGTTCTCGGTGGTGACCGCGTTGCGGGCGGCCAGGTGGGGTTCGAGGAAGGCGGGCAGCGCCACCCAGGACGGCACGCCGAAGGAGGGCTCGCGCACGTCGGGGACCAGCCGCCCCTCGCCGTCCTCCACGGCCGGCACCAGCTCGCCGTTGCCGGCCAGGCAGCGCCGCCCGGCGAACCCGCCGTACCGCACGAAGAGCGGGCCCTCGCCGTAGCGGAGGTCGCTGAGGATGTACGGCCCCTCGACACCCGCGAGCAGCTCGTCGAGCTCCTTCAGGGTGAGCTCCAGCTGTGCCTCGTCCACCGGGTAGATCGTCACGAGCTTGCCGCTGGCGCCGCGGGGGGCGGCCTTGGAGTTCAGCATGGTCATGACCGGCAGGCTGCGCAGGAACTTGAACGCGATGCCGCGGGGGACGCAGTAGTCCCAGACCGTCTCCATGGCGCGCTCGGCGTCCTCGGTGCGGGCCGAGACGTGGATCTTCCAGCCCTGGGCGGGGATGCGGCCGGCGAGCGGCGCGTAGTGCATCCAGGTGTCGGTCGCCTGGTGCTGCCAGCCGTCCGGGACCTCCCGGGCCGCGAGCGCGAAATCGGGGTGGTCGCTCCGTCGGCCGTCAAGCGTGTCATAAAAAAGCGGGTCCGCCAGGCAATAAAGCTCATACTGGTCATCCACGGCATTCTCCCCTGCTGTCTTCCAGAAGAGAGAATTACGGATAACCCGAGAAACCACTAGTTACAAGCTGAACCACTCGTATATGCGAAACGCACAGTGTCGACCGTGCATGCGGGTGCTACCTGCGCTTTCGGGAGAGACATGAAGGTTATTCGGAATAATTGCCGGGAACCTCGGCTATTAGGGTGAACCACCCGTCCGCACCGCCCGCCACCTGTACCGTGCCGCCCAGCTCGCCCAGGCGGTGGCGGAGGTTGCCCACCCCGCTGCCGGTGTCGCCGCGGGGGGAGGGCGCCTCCCGCCGGGGTGCCCCGTCGTTGACGACGGTCAGGCGTAGCAGGCCGCCGTGCTCGACCAGTTCGATCGCGCACCGCTTCACCTGGCTGTGCCGCAGCATGTTCGTCACGCCCTCGCGAACCACGGCGCCCAGCGCCGTGCTCACGGGCTCGGGCAGCTCGTCGGTGTCCACCCGAACCGAGCAGTAGGCCCCGAATCCCTCCATCAGCGCTCTGGCGCGGGCGGCCTCGCCGGGGAACGAAAGCCGGTGGCGGGCCGCGGAGACGTTCCGTACCGCGTGCGCGGCCTGCCGTACCGCCTGGAGCACCTCTTCCAGATCCTCGCGCAGGCGCGCGTCGCCGGCGGCCCGCCGATGGGCCAGTTCCCCCTTGACGGACGCCAGCCAGAGCCAGTGCCCCACGATGTCGTGCATGTCGCGGGCGAACCCCTCGTAGGCCCTGGCGAGGACGCGCTCCCGCTCGACGCGCAGGCGTCTGATCCGCAGGGTGAGGGCGAGCGTGACGCCCAGAGAGATCAGCAGGATGCCCGCCCCGGCCGTTCCGACGAGGTAGGCGGGGTGCGGCATGAAGCGCCTCTCGCTGAGGGAACGATATCCCTTCTAATAAACTCAAAAAAGTTGTTAAGTGTCAACCGAGAAGGGTGGTTGCTGCTTTCTTCCGAGAGGGAAACAATGGTGATGAATGGGCTGAGAATACGGTGACATAAACCGGGTGACAGGGGGTCCGGCCGCTGGTCGGAGCTTTTTGGTGCGCGTCGTGCAGCATGGCGAAATCACCCGGACCGACCTGGGGAAGGGCGTGGCGTCGGGAGGCGTGCTCACCAGGAGAGCTTGAACGCCGGAGGCAGCAGCAAATAGGCCCCGGCCACCAGGCAGGCGCCCGCGACCACCAGGAAGAGGAACACCCAGAACCCGCCGGGCAGAAAGGTCAGCCGGGCGAGCTGATCGGCGTCGGAGTCGGGCGCCCGGCCGTAACGCCGCTTGCGCTGCAACTCCACGATCGGCCGCACGCCTCCCAGCAGCAGGAACCACACGGCCAGATAGGCGAGGGCCGCGTCCATGTCGGGTTCGGCGTACCAGGTGAAGGCGGAGATCGCGCCCCCGGTCGCCAGCAGGCTCACCACGCCGAACAGGTTGCGGATCAGCAGCAGCATGCAGAACAGCAGCACGATCACTATTGCGATCAGCACCTCCACGTAGCCGGAGGAGGTCAGCCACGCCCCGCCCAGCCCCAGCAGGGACGGCGCGACGTATCCGGCGGCGGCGGTCAGGATCATGCCGGGTCCGCGGGGCCTGCCCCTGGTCAGGGTGACACCGGAGGTGTCGGAGTGCAGGCGGATGCCCTCCAGCTTGCGCCGGGTGAGCAGTGCCATCAGCGCGTGTCCGCCCTCGTGGGCGATGGTGATCAGCCCTCGCGACAGCTGCCACGAGGTGGACCACGACACCACGCCCAGTGCGGCCAGCGCGGACAGCAGCACGACCCAGAGGGGCGGCCCGGAACGGGCCGTGGTCAGGGTCACCCAGAGGTCGGACAACGCTCACTTCTCCTTCGCGGCATGAGAGCAAAGCGTCCCACGACTGCCGGTGTGCTGGCGATAAAGTCGAGGTCGTGCAGAACATGATTCCGGAACTCGCGGACGCCGACGTCCCCGCCTGGTGGCGTGGGCTTGGTCTGCCCGGCCTGGCGGACGTGCACGTCCACTTCCTGCCCGAGCGCATGGAGCGCCGGGTCTGGCACCACTTCGAGCACGGCGGCCCGCTGATGGGGAAAGGGTGGCGGATCCACTACCGGCTGCCCGCCGAGGCGCGGGTCGATCGGCTGCGGGCGCTCGGGGTGCGGGCCTTCTCCGCCCTCGCCTACGCGCACCGGCCGGGCATGGCCGAGAGCCTCAACGAATGGACGCTCGACTTCGCCCGCCGTACGGCGGAATGTCTGCCCTCGGCCACCTTCTACCCCGAACCTGGAGTCCTTGGCTATGTCCGGGACGCGCTCGGCCGTGGGGCGCGGATCTTCAAGGTCCACCTCCAGGTCGGCGACTTCGACCCCAGGAGTGAGGAGATCGACGAGGTGTGGGGGCTGCTGGCCGAGCGGGGCGTTCCCGTCGTGGTCCACGCCAGCTCGATCCCGCTGCCCGGCCGCTGCACGGGGCCGGTGCCGGTCGGCGGGGTGCTGGCGCGCCATCCCACCCTGCCGCTGGTCGTGGCGCACCTCGGCATGCCGGAGTACGACGAGTTCTTCGAGCTGGCCGAGACCTTCCCGAACGTGCGGCTCGACACCACGATGACCTTCACCGACTTCGCCGAACGCGGCGCGCCGTTCCCCGCGCGCCTCCGGCCGCGCCTGCGTGACCTCGGGCTGGCCGGCAAGGTCCTGCTCGGCAGTGACTTTCCCAACATCCCCCACCCCTACGCCCACCAGCTCCACGCACTGGACAGGCTCGACCTGGGCGACGACTGGCTCCGTGCGGTGTGTTGGAACAACGCGGACAATCTCCTTGACCTTTCGGCGCACTACACTCGGTCAGCAGGACATTGATGATCGGGAGAGACTCGTGAACGACCGAAACGCCGAGCTCATCAAGACGTTCTATGGCGCCTTCGCACGCCGTGACGCCGACGAGATGGAGCGCTGTTACCACCCCGACGTCACGTTCGGCGATCCCGTCTTCCAGGATCTCGAAGGACGCGACAGGGTCATGGGGATGTGGCGGATGCTGCTCGGCCGCAGTGCCGACCTCGGGGTGAAGGTCCGCGACATCGCCGTCCGCCGGCACGAGGGCACCGCGCACTGGACCGCCAGTTACACCTTCGGAAAGACGGGCAGGAGGGTCGTCAATGAAATCGACGCCCTCTTCCGTTTCGAGGACGGACTCATCGTTCGCCACCACGACGACTTCGATCTGCGGCGCTGGTCCAAGATGGCCATGGGCATGCCGACCGGGATCATCCTCGGCTGGACCCCGATGCTCAGGGCCAAGATCCGCAACACCGCGATGCAGTCGCTGCAAGAGTTCATGACCACCCGATAAGGAGACATGTGTGACCGACCGGCGAGTGCGGGGCCTGCGAAGCCTGATGCGTGGGCGTTCCGGCGCCGGTGGGGAGTCCCCCGAGCGTTCGATGGACCCCAGATCCGCCGGTGACGGGCTGCCGGTCCCACCCCGCTCGCGCGTCATCGACAACGCGATCTACGTCAACGGGCACCGCGCCGCCACCCCCAAGTCTCTTCCCGACGCCTTCGAGTGCCTGAAGAACACCCCGGGCAGCATGGCCTGGATCGGCTTCTACCGGCCGGAGGAGAGCGTCATCCTCGACGTCGCCGAGAAGTTCGACCTGCACGAGCTGGCGGTCGAGGACGCCATCGTCGCTCACCAGCGGCCCAAGGCCGACCGCTACGGCGACACCCTGTTCGTGGTGCTCCGCCCCGCCAGGTATCTCGACGAGGCCGAGGAGGTCGACTTCGGCGAACTGCACGTCTTCGTCGGCCAGAACTTCGTGATCACTGTACGGCACAGCGAGACCCCCGACCTGTCGCAGGTCCGCCGCAGGATGCAGCACGACCCCGACCTGCTCGGCCAGGGGCCGCAGGCGGTGCTCTACGCCATCCTCGACGCGGTGGTGGACGGCTACGCCCCCGTGGTCGCCGGTCTGCAGAACGACATCGACGAGATCGAGGTGCAGGTCTTCGGTAACGAACCCGGGGTCTCCCGGCGCATCTACGAGCTGTCGCGCGAGGTGATCGAGTTCCAGCGGGCCACCCAGCCGCTGCTGGGCATGATCGAGGGTTTCATCGCGGGGGCCGCCAAGTACGGGGTGGACGAGGAACTGCAGAGATACCTGCGGGACGTGGCCGACCACGCGATCACCGTCGCGGAGCGGGTCAGCGGCTTCCGCCAGATGCTCCATGACATCCTCGTGGTCAACTCGACCATGGTCGCCCAGGCCCAGAACGAGCACATGACCAGGCTCACCGAGGCGAGCAACGCCCAGAACGAGGAGGTCAAGAAGATCTCCGCCTGGGCCGCCATCCTGTTCGCCCCCACCCTCGTCGGCACCATCTACGGAATGAACTTCGACGTGATGCCCGAGATCCACTGGACGTGGGGCTACCCCTTCGCGGTCCTGCTCATGGCGGGCGTCTGTCTCACCCTGTATCTGGTGTTCAAACGCCGAGACTGGCTCTGAGCCCGGGCACCTCCCGGGAGGTGCCCGGGCTCATCCGCATCGTCAGCCGAGCTTGGCCAGGATCAGGTCCAGCTTGCCTTCCATCGAGTCCATCCGGCCTTCCATGGAGTCCATCCGGCCCTCCATGGCCCCCATCCGGGCATCCATCTTGGTCTCCAGGTTGTTCACCTTGGTGTCGAGGCTGTCGACCTTGGTCTCCAGGCTGTTCACCTTGGTCTCCAGGCCGTCGACCTTGGTGTCGAGGCCGTCGACCTTGGTGTCGAGGCTGTCGACCTTGGCGGAGAGCGCGGAGAGGTCCTCCTTGGTGGCCATCCTGTTCATGATCTCTTCGAACATCGGCGCGGTGTAGGTCATGACCTCCTCGCGGACGATCTTAGGGAGATCATTCAGGGTCTCCTTGATGTACGCCAGGTCTGCGCTCGTCTTGAAGGCATGGGCCTCCAACTCCGTCAGGCGCTGACCTGTGTTTCCAATCGCGACTCCGGGCATGGTACCTCCTGCTCAGGGGGAAACGGAGGGCTGTCCGGCTTCGGGTCGGAGCCACGGTCCGTAACAGCGCGCATCCAATTGAACACGTACGGATGACATGGTGGAGGCGGGTTCCGGGATTTCGGTCCGGCGGAATCAGCTGAGCAGTTTGCGGGCGGCGGCCTCGATCTCGGCCTCGGAGAGCAGCACGTGCCTGGCCGCCTCGCCCAGCGGGATGAAGCTGTCGGAGGAGGTCACCCGGGCGATCCTGCCGGTGAAACCCGCGTCGATCAGCTCGGTGACGATGCTCTCCGAGACCCCGCCGGTACGGCGGGTCTCGTCGGCGATGAGCACCCTCCCGGTCAGTTCGGCGGCCCGCATCAGATCCTCCACCGGCAGGGGGGAGAGCCAGCGCAGGTCGAGCACCCGGCAGCTGTGCCCCTCGGCGGTGAGCCTGACCGCGGCGCGCAGGCTCATCCGCAGGCCGTTGCCGAAGGTCACGATCGTCAGGTCGCGGCCGTCGCCGTAACTGCGGGCGCGCCCGATCGGGATGTGCGTCTCCGCCCAGCGGGCCGGGGGCGCGTACGGGGAGAGCCAGCCGTTGTCGCCCTCCTCGAACATGTCGCGGGTGCCGTACAGCGCGATGGGCTCAAGGAAGACACAGACGCTGCCGTCGGTACGCGCGGCGGCCAGGCAGGTGCGCAGCATCGAGGCGGCGTCGTCGGGACGCGCGGGGGAGGCCACGACCAGGCCGGGGATGTCGCGCAGCGCGGCGACGGAGTTGTCGTTGTGGAAGTGGCCGCCGAAGCCCTTCTGGTAGGCGTAGGAGGCGACGCGCAGCACCATCGGGTTGCGGAAGGCACCTCGGGAGAAGAACTGGAGCGTCGCGGCCTCGCCGCGGATCTGGTCCAGGGCGTTGTGCAGGTAGGCCAGGTACTGGATCTCGGGCACCGGCAGCAGGCCGGAGACCCCCGAGCCGAGTGCCAGGCCGAGCACCGCCTGCTCGTCGAGGTGGGTGTCGAAGACCCGGCCGAGACCGAAACGTTTCTGCAGGCCGCGGGTGACGCCGTAGACGCCGCCCTTGCGCGCCACGTCCTCGCCGAAGACCAGCACGTCGGGGTGGGCGGCCAGGGCGTCGGTGAGGGTGCGGTTGATGGCCTGGGAGAGGGTCAGCGGCCCCTCCTGCTCGGGGAGCCTGCCGCCGAAGGCCCTCGCCCTGGCCTCGGGAACCGCGACGTTCCTGCTGGCCGAGGCGACGGCGGTGGGGGTGCGCGGGGCCAGCGGTTCGACGATGTCGAGGGCGGAGACCAGCCGGGGCCGCCGTGAGCTCTCCATGGCCATCTTGAACAGGTGCTCGCGCGTCGTCTCATAGCGGAGCAGCAGCTCGTCGGGGGTGATCAGACCGGCCTCGACGAGCAGTCTGGCGGTCGCGACGAGCGGATCGCGCGCGAGGTCGGCGTCGATCTCCCGTTTGGTCCGGTAGGAGAGCTCCACGTCCGAGCCCGCGTGGCCCATCAGCCGGACGGTGCCGACGCGCAGCAGGGCCGGTGCGCGGTTCGAACGGACGTGGTCGGCGGCGGCCAGTGCCACGTCGTGGACGTCGGCCAGGTCGCAGCCGTCGGCCTCGAAGTACCGCAACAGCGGGTGGTGGGCGGCCTTGACCCAGCCCTCGGGGGTGCGCACGCTGATGCCCAGGCCGTTGTCCTCGCAGACGAACAGGATCGGCAGCGCCAGTTTCCGGTAGGAGCCGTAGGCGGCGGTGTTGAGTCCCGACAGGGCGCTGGCGTGGTTCGTCGAGGCGTCGCCGAAGCTGCACATCGCGATCGCGTCGGCCGGCCACGGCCCCGGCAGGCCGAACTGGCGGGTGCGCTCGATGGCGAAGGCCACACCCACCGCGCGCGGCAGGTGGCTGGCGATCGTGGAGGTCTGCGGGATCACCGCCAGGTCGGGATGGCCGAAGACCTTGTGCCGCCCGCCGGCCATCGGTTCCTCGGCCGAGGCGGTCAGGCCGAGCAGCACGTCGCGCATCCCCTCCTCGGGCAGCCGTCCCGCCATCGCCGACCGGGTCAGGTAGAAGGCGCCGGACCGGTAGTGCGGGAGGGCGGGGTCGGTGACGCGCAGCGCGGCGGCGATCGCGGCGTTGCCCTCGTGTCCGGCCGAGCCGATGGTGTAGAAGCCCTGCCCCTGCTCGCGAAGCCAGCGGGCGGTGACGTCCAGCAGCCTGCTGCCCAGCTGGAACTCGAACAGCTCGCGGCAGCGGGCCCCGGTCAGGGTCGTGCCCTCCCGTACGGGAAGGCCGGGATCGCGCGGCGCCCCGGGAGAGAGGGCGGCCACGGTCTCGGTGAAGTGGGTCTCAACAGTGTCGCGCGCCACAGCCCGATTATGTCCTCCCCGGCGGGCGCCGTCCTCAACCTTGACATCTTTGGTGCGGCGGGGTCATGGATCGGCCTCATTCAACAATTTTCCATGACAGGTTGTCAGAATTTACCGCTGATTATCGGAAACAATGGGCAAGGGGGTGCCTTTGCCGGTGCGAGCCGGAAAACGAGGCAAGACTTGTGAATGGTCGCCTTACCGAGCGTGCGGATCAGTGAAGTATGGAAGGAGTGACGCGGGAGGGGAGCCGCAATGCTGGTACAGGACGACGAGCGGCCGGTGGTGGTCGGATACGACGACTCCGTGGAGAGCCGGCGGGCACTGCGCTGGGCCCTTGAGGAGGCCCGCCTCAGGTTCCTTCCGTTGCTGATCTGTCACGCCTGGCAGTGGCCCTACCCGATGCTCTCCGTCACCCATGAGACCACCGCGGTCATCCGGCGCATGGGTTCGCACATCCTGGAGAGGGGGCTGGCCCTGGCGCACGATCTGGCCCCCAGGGCACAGGTGCGCGGCCAGCTGGTGGAGGGGTCGCCGGGGGCGGCCCTGGTGGGCGTGTCGAACACGGCCGAGCTGGTCGTGATCGGCCCGCGCGGCTCCGGTGGTTTCGACGAGCTGAAGATCGGCTCGACGACGGTCCAGGTCGCCTCGCACGCCCGCTGCCCGGTGGCCGTCGTCAGGCAGCCGGGCCACCTCCGCACCGACCGCGTCGCGATCGCCGTGGAGGACGCGCACCTGGAGTCGGCGGAGCTCGGTCTGGCCTTCGAGGAGGCGACGCTGCGCAGGGCGACGCTGCTGGTGATCTGCCTCTGCCCCGAGGACACCGACGACATCCGGCCGGTGGCGGTCCGCTTCAACACCAACGTCGCGCTGTGGGAGGAGAGGTATGCGCAGCTGGAGGTGGAGACCATGATCGAGACGAGATCCCACGTCGAGGTGCTCCGTCACGCGGCCGACCGCTCGGACCTGATGGTGGTGGCCGACCGGGAGAACGACGACCCGCCGGGCCTCGCCATCGGCCCGGCCTGCCAGATGCTGCTGCGCGAGGCGCCGTGCACGGTCATGGTGTACCCCTCGCAGGCGTGGCTCACCTCCCCGCGCAAGGGTGCTCACATCATGAGTTAATGGTCGCTAACCTTGGGGGGCGGCCAGCGCCGCGCGGGCCATGCCGCGCAGCAGTTCGGCCATCGCTGCGGGCGGCAGTTCCCCGGCGCTGTGCGGGGTGGAGTTGAGCAGCCCGAAGACGGCGTGGGTCGCGGCGCGCAGTTCGGCCTGGGAGCGGCCCGGGTAGAGCTCGCTCAGCACGGTGACCCACTCCTCGACGTACAGTCTCTGCAGCCTGCGGATCCGTCGCCGGGCGGGCTCGGGTACGTTGTCCAGCTCCCTGTCGTGCACCGTGATCAGCGCCGGGTGGTTCAGCGCGAATTCGATCTGGCAGCCGAGCAGGGCGTTCAGGGCCTGCTCGGCGCCGGCCGCCTCGGTCACGCGGCGGGTGCCCGAGGCGTGCAGGCGCTCGCTGACGTCCAGCAGCATCTCGGAGAGCAGGGCCTCCTTGCCGCTGAAATGCCGGTAGAGGGCCGGGCCCGAGGTGCCGACCGCGCCGCCGATGTCCTCGATCGAGACACCGTGGAAGCCGCGCGCCGCGAACAGTTTCGCCGCGGCGTCCAGGATCTCGGCGCGCCGCGAACCGCGATTGCGGGTAGCGGGCTGGGCAGTCATCACCTTCCGTATGGTAGACGGTAACGTTAATAATGACTAACATCTGCGGTGAGTTAGTGATCGTTAACCCAGCGGCGACGGAGCCGGACAGGAGGGCCCGCATGAGTGGCTGGCCGGTGCTGCGAAGCACCTGCGACCCGGGTGGCGAGGGTTTCAAGCGCAACGCCGAGGTCAACGAGCGGCTGGTCGCCGACCTCGGGGAACGCGTCGCGGCCGCGAGGCTGGGAGGTCCGGAGAAGTCACGCGCCAGGCACGTCTCCCGGGGCAAGCTGCTGCCCCGCGACCGCGTCGACTCCCTCCTCGACCCCGGCTCGCGCTTCCTGGAGCTCTCCCAGCTGGCCGCGGGAGGGATGTACGGGGACGAGGCGCCCGCCGCCGGGATCATCACCGGGGTGGGCCGCGTCTCCGGCCGCGAGTGCGTGATCGTCGCCAACGACGCCACCGTCAAGGGCGGCACCTACTACCCGATCACCGTCAAGAAACACTTGCGGGCCCAGGAGGTCGCCCTCCACAACAACCTGCCCTGTGTCTACCTCGTCGACTCCGGGGGCGCGTTCCTGCCCAAGCAGGACGAGGTCTTCCCGGACCGCGAGCACTTCGGCCGGATCTTCTACAACCAGGCCACCATGTCGGCGCGCGGCATCCCGCAGATCGCCGCGGTCCTCGGCTCCTGCACGGCGGGCGGCGCCTACGTCCCGGCGATGAGCGACGAGGCGGTGATCGTCCGCAACCAGGGCACGATCTTCCTCGGTGGCCCGCCGCTGGTGAAGGCGGCCACCGGTGAGGAGGTCAGCGCCGAGGACCTGGGCGGCGGCGACCTGCACGCCCGGGTCAGTGGCGTCACCGACCACCTGGCCGACGACGACCGCCACGCGCTGAGGATCGTCCGGGACATCGTCTCCACCCTCGCGCCGCGCACGCCCTCCCCGTGGGAGCGCCTGCCGTCGGAGGAGCCGGTCTGCGACCCCCGCGACCTGTACGGCATCGTCCCCGCCGACACCCGCACCCCGTACGACGTGCGTGAGATCATCGCCCGCATCGTCGACGGCAGCAGGTTCGGCGAGTTCAAGGCCGAGTACGGCAGCACGCTCGTCACCGGGTTCGCCCGCATCCACGGCCACCCCGTCGGGATCATCGCCAACAACGGCATCCTGTTCGGCGAGTCGGCGCTCAAGGGCGCCCACTTCATCGAACTGTGCGACCGGCGCAACACCCCGCTGGTCTTCCTGCAGAACATCAGCGGGTTCATGGTCGGCCGGGCCTACGAGGCGGGCGGCATCGCCAAGCACGGCGCGAAGATGGTCACCGCCGTCGCCTGCGCCCGGGTGCCCAAGTTCACCGTGGTCGTCGGCGGCTCGTTCGGGGCCGGCAACTACGCGATGGCCGGGCGCGCCTACTCGCCCCGGTTCCTGTGGATGTGGCCCGGAGCCCGGATCTCGGTGATGGGCGGCGAGCAGGCCGCCAACGTCCTGTCCACGGTCGGCAACGCCGACCCCGACGCCATCCGCGGGCAGTACGAGGAGCAGGGCAACCCCTACTACTCCACGGCCCGCCTCTGGGACGACGGGGTCATCGATCCCCTCGACACCCGAACCGTCCTGGGCCTGGCCCTGTCAGCCTCGGCCAATGCCCCCCTCGACCCTGTCGGCTACGGCGTCTTCCGGATGTGACCGCACCCATGACCCACCCATCAGCACCCCGCCGGATGTTCGACACCGTCCTCGTCGCCAACCGCGGCGAGATCGCCCTGCGGATCACCCGCACGCTCAGCAGGCTGGGCATCCGTTCCGTGGCCGTGCACAGCGACGCCGACGCCGGGGCGCGGCACGTCCGCGAGGCCGATGTCGCGGTACGCCTCGCCGGCGGCTACCTCGACGTCGACGGCATCCTCGCCGCCGCGGCGGCGACCGGAGCCCAGGCCGTGCACCCCGGTTACGGCTTCCTCGCCGAGAACGCCGCCTTCGCCCGGCGCTGTGCCGAGGCCGGGCTCGTCTTCGTCGGCCCGCCGCCGGAGGCCGTCGAGGCCATGGGCGACAAGATCCGTGCCAAGGCCACCGTCTCCGCGGCCGGCGTCCCCGTCGTTCCCGGCGGAGCCGAACCGGGCGACGACCTGGCCGAGGCCGCCGAGCGGATCGGCTTCCCCGCGCTGATCAAACCCTCGGCGGGCGGCGGGGGCAAGGGCATGGTGCTCGTGCGCTCCGCGGCGGAGCTGCCGGAGGCGCTGGCGTCCGCCCGCCGCACGGCCGCCGCCGCGTTCGGTGACGCGACCCTGCTGATCGAGCGGTTCGTGGAGAACCCCCGGCACATCGAGATCCAGGTGATGGCCGACGCCCACGGCGGCGTCATCCACCTGGGCGAGCGCGAGTGCAGCCTGCAGCGCCGCCACCAGAAGATCGTCGAGGAGGCGCCCTCCCCGCTTCTCGACGCCGCGACCAGGGCCGCGATGGGCGCCGCGGCGGTCGAGGCCGCCAGGTCCGTCGGCTACACCGGCGCCGGCACCGTGGAGTTCATCGTCCAGGGCGCAACCGGCGACTACTACTTCATGGAGATGAACACCCGCCTGCAGGTGGAGCACCCCGTCACCGAGCTGGTCACCGGCCTGGACCTGGTCGAGCTCCAGCTCAGGGTCGCCGCTGGCGAGCCCCTCCCGCTCACCCAGGAGCAGGTGCGGCTCGACGGTCACGCCGTCGAGGCCCGGGTCTACGCGGAAGATCCCTTCCGGGGCTTCCTGCCTACCGGAGGCCGGGTCCTCGCACTGCGCGAGCCGCCCGGCGTGCGGGTCGACTCCGGCCTGCTGGCCGGGGGCGTGGTCGGCAGCGACTACGACCCGATGCTGTCGAAGGTCATCGCCTGGGGACCGGACCGGGTGAGCGCCCTGCGGCGGCTCGACGGGGCGCTCGCGGCCACCGCCGTGCTCGGGGTGCCCACCAACATCTCCTTCCTGCGCGCCCTGGTCGGCCATCCCGCGGTGGTCGCGGGAGACCTCGACACCGGCCTCGTCGAGCGCCACCTCGACGAGCTGGTCTCCCGTGCGGGCGTCCCCGACGACGTGCTGACCGCCGCGGCCCTGGTCCTGCACCGCGAGCACGTCCCCGCGGGACACGCCGACCCGTGGGACGTCCCCGACGGCTGGCGGCTGGGCGAGGCGGCGTGGACCGTCTACCGGCTGGAGAGCCGCGACGGGGTCCACGAGCTCAGGGTGCGCGGCCTGCCCGCCTCCGGCGCCGAGGTCCTGCTCTCCGGCGTCCCCTCCGGTGACGGCGACGGCGCAGGGGCCGGCGCCGAGACGGTACGGGCACTGCTGGCCGACGAGGGCGACGACCTGCTCGTCACCCTGGGCGAGACCGCGAGGCGCTACGCCGTCGCCAGGGACGGCGACACGGTGTGGCTCGGCCGCGACGGCGACGCCTGGGCGTTCACCCACCGGCACCTGGGTGATCCCGGCGACCGGGCGGGCACGGGCGGTCCGGGGGACGGCCTGGTCCGCAGCCCGATGCCGGGCACCGTTCTGCTGGTGAAGGTGGCCGCCGGTGACCGGGTCACCGAGGGGCAGCCGCTGCTCATCGTGGAGGCGATGAAGATGGAGCACACCGTGACCGCGCCGATCGACGGGGTCGTCGCCGAGCTGCGGGTCCGGACGGGCCAGGCGGTCGGCATGGACGCCGTGCTGGCCGTGGTCGGTGGACAGGAGCGGTGATGCACGCCGTACCGGGACGTCGGAGGGGCGAGGGGGCATGATGCGCGAGCCGCAGCGGATCGGGGCGGAGGGACTGCCCGAGCGGGTCACGATCTACGAGGTCGGGCCGCGCGACGGGCTGCAGAACGAGGCGGCGGTGGTCCCCGCCCGGGTCAAGGCCGAGTTCATCGCCCGGCTGGCCGCCGCGGGACACCGGGTGATCGAGGCCACCAGCTTCGTGCACCCCAAGTGGGTGCCGCAGCTCGCCGACGCCTCGGAGTTGCTGACGGCCATGGAGCGGGTCCCCGGTGTGCGCTACCCGGTGCTCGTGCCCAACGAGCGCGGCCTGGACCGTGCGCTCGAACACGGCGTCGAGGAGATCGCGGTCTTCGCGAGCGCCACCGAGACGTTCGCGGGCCGGAACCTCAACCGGACGCTGGAGTCGCAGTTCGACATGTTCGAGCCGGTGGTCGCACGGGCGCTGGCGCACGGGCTGAAGGTCAGGGCGTACGTGTCGATGTGCTTCGGCGACCCCTGGGAGGGCCCGACGCCGATCGCCCAGGTCGTCTCCGTCGGGCGCAGGCTGCTCGACCTGGGCTGCTTCGAGCTGTCGCTCGGTGACACCATCGGGGTCGGCACCGCCGGTCACGTCGCCGCGCTGATCGAGGCCTTCGGCGACCCCTCCCGGCTCGCGGTCCACTTCCACGACACCTACGGCCAGGCGCTGGCCAACACCCTCACCGCGCTGCGGGAGGGGGTGACCGTGGTCGACGCCTCCACCGGAGGCATCGGCGGCTGCCCGTACGCCGAGAGCGCCACCGGCAATCTCGCCACCGAGGACCTGGTCTGGATGCTGCACGGTCTCGGCGTCGAGACCGGCCTTGATCTTCCGTCGCTGGTGGAGACCAGCACCTGGCTGGCCGGCAGGCTCGGCCGCCCCAGCCCGTCGCGGGTCGTCCAGGCCCTGGCCGGGAGCCCGTCCCGCACCCCCGTGGAGAAGGAGTGACCATGCCCAAGCTGACCGACGAGTACGAGGAACTACGCAAGACCGTCGAGGCGTTCGCCCGCGACGTGGTGGCCCCGGTGATCGGCGACCTCTACGAGCGCGAGGAGTTCCCCTACGACATCGTGCGGCAGATGGGCGCGATGGGCCTGTTCGGGCTGCCGATCTCCGAGGAGTACGGCGGTATGGGCGGCGACTACTTCGCGCTCTGCCTGGCCCTGGAGGAACTGGCCAGGGTCGACTCCAGCGTGTCGATCACCGTCGAGGCCGCGGTGTCGCTGGGCGCCATGCCGATCTACCGGTTCGGCACGGCCGAGCAGCGCGCCGAGTGGCTGCCCAGGCTGACGTCGGGCGAGATGCTGGGCGCCTTCGGTCTCACCGAGCCGGGCGGCGGCTCCGACGTGCCGGGCGGCATGCGTACCACGGCGGTGCTGGACGGCGACGAGTGGGTGATCAACGGCACGAAGGCGTTCATCACCAACTCGGGCACCGACATCACCGGCGTCATCGGGGTGGCCGCGATCACCGGTGAGCGGGCCGACGGGAAGAAGGAGATCTCCACGATCCTGGTGCCGGCGGGCACCCCGGGCCTCACCGTCGCCAGGAAGTACTCCAAGGTGGGCTGGAACTGCTCCGACACCCGCGGGCTCTCCTTCGACGACTGCAGGGTCCCGGCGCGGAACCTGCTCGGCGAGCGTGGGCGCGGCTACGCGCAGTTCCTGCAGACCCTCGACGAGGGCCGCATCGCCATCGCCGCCCTCTCCACCGGGCTGGCCCAGGGCTGCGTGGACGAGTCGCTGCGCTACGTCCGCGAGCGCCGGGCGTTCGGCCACCCCATCGGCCACTACCAGGCCATCCAGTTCAAGATCGCTGATATGGAGGTGCGCACCCACACCGCCCGCCTGGCCTACCACCACGCCGCGGAGAAGATGCTCGCGGGGGAGCCGTTCAAGAAGGAGGCGGCCATCGCCAAGCTCGTCGCCGGCGACGCCGCCATGGACAACGCCCGCGACGCCACCCAGATCTTCGGCGGCTACGGGTTCATGAACGAATACCCGGTCGGCCGCTTCTACCGCGACGCCAAGATCCTGGAGATCGGCGAGGGCACCAGCGAGGTCCAGCGCATGCTGATCGCCCGGGAGCTGGGACTCGGCGACCTCTGAGTGCTGGAAGGCGGCGGGCCCGGTCGCGGGTGAGGGGACCGGGCCCGCTTCGACGAAGCCGGACGGGTTGACGATCGCCCAGGACCGAGGCGACTCAGTCCACACGGGTGAAGGTGATGTCGAGCTCCGCGACCACGCGCTCGCCCACCTCGGCCCAGCAGCGGAAGTCATGGTCAGCGCCCTCGCGGGTACGGCGGTGCGCGCTGAACCTCACCGTTTGCCCCGCGTAGGCGAGGCTATGCGCTACCAGGCGTACGCCCTTCGTCACGCAGCGAGCCGATGGCGCACCCTCCAGCCGGCGCAGCAGTGCGGTGGCCACTCGCGTCATGCCACCGGCGACAACGGCCACCGGCATCGCCGGGTGCAGGGCGAAGTGGCCCTTGCACATGTCCGCTGTCACCGGGCCCAGTGTGGCACTGAGGCATTCGCCGTCCGGGTGCCAGTCACGCAGTGCCAGGGGCTTGCCGTACGGGTTCTGCCGCAGCTCGGCCCACTCCTCGGGCGCGCGCCGGACTCCGTCGTCGAGGCGTGGCTCGCGACGCATGTCCACACGCGCCTTGGCGAACAGACGCGTGAAGGTGGCGGCCGGCAGCACGTCGTAGTCCACATCCAAGCGCATCAGTGGAGTGCCGTCGGGCGAGGACAGCAGCGTGTGTGCTTTGGCGGTGCGCTCGCCGGTGTGCTCCGCCTGCGCCGAGCCCCGGAGCAACTCCGAGGCGCGCGCCTGCGGCTCCGGGTTCAGCCACTGTCCGCGGGCGCCCGTTGCCAGGTAGAAGTGCTGGCCCTCCCGAGGCGCCACCACGGCCGCGGCGCATGAGCCAAGAATCGCCAGGTGGCGGCCCGCTTCGGCAATGCCGATGCAGCCGGCCTCCATGTCTGGGTCCTGTTGCACGGGCACCCCGGCCGCCACCTCGCCCTGCCCTATCACCGTGACGTCCTTGAGGGCGAAGTAGGGGTCTCTCACGCAGATGCGTGAGTAGAGCTCGGATGCCGTCAGTACCGTATGCGGCTCCAGCACGGGCAGGCCCCGGGCAGGCCCAGGGGTCACAGAGAAGGCGGCAGGAGCGGCGGGCGTATCGGATAGGGAAGCCGACCTCGTTTCGGAATGCCGCGCCGAAGAGCCTTGATCGGTAACTTCCGTATTCCCTGACATTGGAAACCTCCGCTTTTTTATCAAATTCGGAAAAATATGCAACTCTACGCGATTTCCGGCCGACGTCGTTTCTGAATCGACGCAGAACTGAAGTGACTCTTCGCGTCTTGGTGGATTCCGCGGTCGACCGGTTGCTCGACATCGTTGGGCTCGGCTGCGCGGAGCGATAGGAGATGTCTCCGACCTGGTGAAACACCAGGCAGGTCGAGAGCGCGCCCAACGGATCGTCGCGGAGCGTTATGAGGTGAGGGCGGTTTCCGGACTCCGGTCAGGCCCTGGAACGGCCTGACCGGAGTGCGCTCGCCGGCATGTCCGTCAAGCGGGGTTCGTTCCTGAAGAAGACGGGCGGTTGCCGCCGGTGTTCCTTCATCGGGTGTAGTGGCCGGTTGTCCCCGCGGTCGTTTACCACGGGTGGGTGTCGGGGCACTTGAGGAACAGGTTGGTGCCGGTCCGTGGTTCTAGGATCTTGCCGGTCCTGATGGTGACGACCGGCGGCCGAGGCCGGGAGCGCTGGGACAAGGAGCCCACCGGCCGGGGCGGCGGCGACCGCCACACCGATGATTCCGCGTGTTCTCATGACTTTCTCCTTCACTTCCTTGCCCGAGGGCGGGGAAAGTCGTGCCGGAACAGCGTGAGCGGGCGAGACCGCAGTTTTTCGCGCCGTCGTATCCGGTCACCATGATTTCTCCCTCAGGAGATCTCCCGGAGAAGTCTTCTCACACGATCTTGGGTGCGACTTAAACTTTACTTGGACACCGGTCCGAACAGGTCGGTGCGTCGTCGACCGCCCGGCGGGAGCGGTGCGGGATACCGGAGGATGAGCGGGCGAAGGCGAGGGTGGCGTCCGCGGGCCTGCCTGCCTCCGCGAGGAGGACGGGCGCTCACGACTTCTCCGTGGTGTCGGGCAGTCCTTCCAGCTCGCGTACCCGCTCGATCATCTCGGTGATGGCGTTCAGGCTCCTGGGGGAGAGGCCGGCCGCGCGCAGCGCGAGCTGCCGGACGTGCGTGTCCCGGATGGCGGTCAGCAGCGCGAGTTCGGCGTCGATCCGCTCGGCCGCCGTGTCGTCGAAGAAGTAGGCCGGAGGGACGCCGAAGAATCCCGCCAGGGCTTCGAGGTGTCGTTTGGTCGGGTTGTCGCGGATGCCTTTTCGCAGCTGCCAGATGTAGGTGGCCGATATGGTCGGGCCGCCGGCCGCGCGAAGCGCCTCGGCGACCTCCTCGAAGCTGTACTCGCCGCCGTCGCGCGGGTGGACCGTGTGGAAGAGATGGTTCAGCTTCGCCGCGAGGGTCCGCCGGGTGTCCGGCGAGTCGGCCGGCGAGGTGTCTGGCATGTGTCCTTCCCGCGCGGACCGGCCTGGGCAGGCTCGGGTCGCAGCTCGAAGGATACCAGGGCGTCAACTGGGATGGATAGCGGTGTGTATATGGGCCAACAACAGTTTGTTGTTCCGGAGGATCGGTCGCCGAGAGGTCCGCCGGGCGAACATCAGATGAAATATCTTGATTTTTCGCAGGGGGCCGTCACCTGTCGTCATCCGTCAGCGGTCGGCCGTGATGCAGCGTCTCCGCGTAGGAGAACACGTACCCCCTGCCCACCTCGACGGGGGCCAGGCCGGCCAGGTCGGCGTCCGGCACGTCGAGGAGGCGCAGGTCGGCCGATCCCGCCCAGATGTCGGAGAACTCGATGTCGGTGACCTCCGAGACGACGAGCCGGTTCAGCGGCGCCTCCGACGGCACCCAGGAGGGGAACAGCCGGGTGTGCACCAGCGGGACCGTGTGCAGAGGCGGCGGCCGGTCGATCCGGCCGTCCAGCGTGACGGTCGCCTCGGCGGTACGCCGTCCGTCCACGGACAGGACCCCGCCGAACCGTCCCCCGCCGGCCAGCCGGGGACCCGCGCGGCCGACCGCCACCGGCCGGATCTGGTGCACGGTGCCGAACTGCTTGGGCATGCCCTGGATCCAGCCGCGCATCAGCGGGACCGGACTGTCCACCCAGGCGTACGGGCATCGCGCGAGATGCCGCCCCCGGTACCGGCAGGAGATCAGGATCAGGAACTCGGCGAACCGGCATCGCGCCGGGTCGGCCAGTTCGGCTCCGGACTCCGAGCACCACTGCCACTCGGCGAAGATCGCGGCGGCCTCGCCGGGGTCGGGTCCCGGTTCCAGTTCGGGCGGCAGGAACCGTGCGGCCGCGGCCGGGTCCACGCGATAGTCGACCATGATGACGTCGCCGGAGAAGTGCCAGGGCGGCGGGGTGACCATCGCCGAGCCCCCGGAGGGGGAGAGCGGCAGGGTGTAGCCGTGCGGACCCGCCATCGGATTGGCAGGGGTGGTCGTCTCGATCGATCGCATGCGTCAGGTCCGATCCGTGTGCGCCGGTAACGCGTTCCAGGCCGCGGCCAGCCGCCGGGCGGCGAGGGCCAGCCGTGAGGGGGAGTTGAAGCTGTAGGCCAGCCGGACGGCCGGCCGTGCCGTGCCGCCGAAGCGGGAGCCCGCGGCCACCTCGACCCCGGCACCGCTCGCCGCGCCGATCAGGTCGGGCTCGCGCCGCCGGTGGCGGGCACGGAGCCAGACGAAGAAGCCGCCGTCCGGCCGGTCGAGCTCGAAACCGTCGTTCAGCTCGGCCAGCAGGGTGTCCACGAGCGTGTCACGCCTCTGCCGCAGCCGGGCTCGCAGCCAGTCCAGGTGACGGTCGTAGTCGCCGGCGCGCACCAGGGCGGCCACCGCGAGCGCGGCGGTGTGGTTCAGGCAGCCGCCGCTGCGGAACAGCCCGTGACCGGCGAGCCGGTCGACGGTCTCGGTCCCGGCGAGCAGCCAGCCCAGGCGCAGCCCGGGGGCGAGCGTCTTGGAGAAGGTGCGCAGCCGGATCACCCCGTGGTAGCCCGCGAGCCCCGCCATGGAGGGGGGAGCGGGAGCCTCGCCGAGATTCAGCTCGGCGTAGGCGTCGTCCTCCACGACCGGAGTCCCGTGGCCGGAGGCGACGGACAGCAGCTCATGTCGCCGCGCGACGGGGACGACCCGGCCGGTGGGGTTGTGGAAGGTGGGGTTCAGGTAGACGAACGCCGCCCGTTCCCCGGCCAGGGCCTCGCGCAACGCCTCCGGATCCATGCCCGCCGAGTCCGAGCGCACCTCGCGCAGCCGCATCCCGCAGTCGGTGAGGATCAGACGTCCCAGGTCGTAGCAGGTCTCCTCGACGAGGACCACATCCCCCGGCTCCGCCAGGGTGGTGGCGAGCAGCTGAAGGGCCTGCGAGATGCCCGCGGTGACCAGCACGTTTCCTGGCTCGCAGGCGATGCCGTCCGCCTGGGCGGTCCGTTCCGCCAGTGCGGCGCGGAGGTCGAGCGCGCCGCGGTCGTCGCCGTAGCCGAGCGCGGCCGAGCCGTACTCCTCCAGTGCCCGCGCGTAGGCGGCTCCCAGCAGGTCGACCGGGAGCAGGCCGGGTTCGAGGTAGCCCGGCCCCAGGTCGAACACGCCGGGAGGGGGGAGCGACTGCACGACCCCCGCCCGCCAGGAGCGCACGTGCGACAGGGGTCCCGCGCTCTCCGCCGGAGTCACCGGGGCCGCGCCCGCGTCGGTTCTCAACGTGCGAGCAGTACGGAGCGCAGCGCCCGGGTCGCCTCCCCGAGGGGAGCGGCGGACCTGGCCAGGGCGATCCTGAGGGTGCTGTTCCCCTCGGGCGGGTTCGCCCAGTGGAACTTCTGGCAGGGCAGTACGTACACGTTGTGGTCCCGCAGGCTGGACCACACCTCCAGCGCCGACCGCGCGCCGACGTGCACCCGTTCCACGCTGGCCCTGCTGTGCGGATCGGGGAAGTGGATCCCCGGCACCCCGGCCAGCCCTTCCCGTACCACGGCGCGGTTCTCCGCCACGAAGCGGTGCAGGTCGGCGAGGCCGCCGTCCGCGGCGTCCTCGGAGAACCGCTGGACCAGCGCGAGCACCATCGGGGACACGCCCAGCAGGATGTCGGAGTAGATCTTGGCCACCGGAAGGCCGAGGTCGGCCGCGGTCACCAGCCAGCCGACCTTGAGGTCGAGCGTCGGCCACAGCTTGCCGGTGTCCTCGATGACGACCCAGCGGCACCCGCTGTCCCGCAGCACCCGGTAGTGGTCGTAGTGGCCGGCGGGGTCGAACCCGCGGAACGACGTGTCCAGCGCCAGGACCAGGTCGCGCTCCGCGCACTGACCGGCGAGCCTGCTCAGGCCCTCCTCGGACAGCACCCGGCCGGTCGGGTTGTTCGGTGTGGTGACGAAGACGCAGCCCACCGAGCCCAGGACGTCGTCGAGGTCGTCCTCCCCCAGCCGTTCCTCGGCCACCGGCACCAGGTCCAGCCCGACACCGCGGAGGATGTCCGGGATGTTGTCGAAAGTGGGGTGGATCAGCGCGACCGAGCTCATCGCGCCGGCCAGGGAGCGGGCGAGGATCTCCATGGCCACGGAGGAGGAGTAGCAGGCCAGCACACGGCCGTCGTCGCCCGGGTAGCTGTGCTGGCCGAGTAGCCCGAAGTACGCGCGATGGGCTTCCCGCTCCACCTCCTCGACCGGGAGTTCGGCGGCTTTGAGGAACAGGTTCGGCAGGTCGTCGATGATCCGGGCCTGCCCCGCGGTGAGCTCCTGGCGGGCGTGCGCGTCGGCGATGTTCAGCGGGCTGTTCAGGGCCAGATACTCGAACTGGGTGAGATTACCGACATCCGGCCCTGGACCGGCGGGCACCGTTCGGGTTTCCTGCATTCCGTTCACCTCGCATGGGTGGTTCGGGAGTGTGGGGCGGCCGGGGACATCTGTTTTCCGGCACTCGAAAAATCCCTGTCGAATCCGGGATGACCGTTCGTGGACCACCGGTCGACCGGCTCCGCGGAATGCGGGTATCGATCACACAAAACGACAGGGGCGTTGAGGGAAAAATAATGCATGAAAAGAATGTTCGCAAGCACCTGGTCGCTCAATACGCGAGCTGCATATTTTCCCGAGGATTCAATGTCGTTGCCCGTCCGCGATGCCCCCGTCATGCTGTCACCAGCGGCTGTACTGTCGGCAGGATGATTCAGTGTGGAGCGCCTATTTTACGGATGAGAATGTCCGGCATGCCGTGGCGGGTCGTGGATCGAGAATGAGAGGTGCCCTTAAATGTCGACCGTTACCGCCATTCCAGAACCGGCCGCGGAAAAAAACGGGGCGGCGCTGTCGCCGCTCCGCCGGGGACCCCTCGCGGCTGTCTCCGGCGGAGCGGCCGCCGTGTTCCTGCTGCTTTCCGGAGGGCAGGGGTACTACGTCGACGAACTCTACTTCCGGGTGGCCGCGGGGCATCTCGACTGGGGATACGTGGACCAGCCGCCCCTGATCCCGCTGCTGGCCCGGGTGCAGATGGCGCTGTTCGGCGACAACCTGGTGGCGATCCGCGTCGTGCCGGCGCTGCTGGCCGGGGTGGCCGTGCTGGTCGCCGGGTTCATCGCCCGCGAACTCGGCGGGGGCGGCCGGGCACAGGTGCTCGCGGCGTGCGCGACGGCCGGCTCGCTGGCGTCGTTCGCCGCCGGGCACGTACTCCACCCCACCGCCGTGGACCACCTCGTCTGGGTGACCGCGTGCTGGCTGGTGATCCGTGTCATCCGTACCGGCGAGAAGAGGCTCTGGCCGGTCGCCGGCGCGGTGGTCGGGATCGGGCTGCTCGCGAAGTACCTCGTGGTGCTGCTGGTGATCTGCCTCGCGGCGGGACTGCTGGTCACCGGGCCCAGACGGGTGCTGCGCAGCGGGTATCTCCTGGCCGGCGCCGGGGTCGCCGCGCTGGTCGCCGCGCCCGGCCTGGTCTGGCAGGCGCTGAACGGCTGGCCCCAGTTCGCGGTGGCCGGGAGCCTGTCCGAGCCGTTCGGGGTCGGAAGCGTGATCAACTTCTTCGTGGGACAGATACTGATGATCGGCCCGTTCCTCACCCCGGTGTGGGTCGTGGGACTGCTGGCCCTGCTGCGCCGGCCCGAATGGCGCGCCTACCGCTCGCTCGCCGTGGCCTATCCGGTCATGGTGGTGATCCTGCTCCTGGCCGGTGGCGCCCCCCGGTACACCGAGGGCCTGCTGACCGTGCTGCTGGTGGCGGGATGTGTCAGGGCCGCGACCTGGGCGGCGACGATCCCGCGCCGGATCTGGGTCGGGCTGGCGGTGGCGGGGAACACGCTGCTGGCGATGGTGATGGTGATGCCGGTCCTTCCCGCCGCCGTGTACGCCCGTGATCCCGTGCTGGCGGCACTGGGTGAGGAGCAGTTCGGCCAGACGGGCTGGCAGGGCCTGGCGGGACAGGTGGCCGCGGTCTACCGGTCGCTGCCGGAGGCCGACCGGGCACGGGCCGTCGTCTACGGCCACAACTACGGCGAGGCGGGTGCCGTCGCGCTGTACGGCCCCGGTTACGGACTGCCGCGGGAGTACAGCGGCAACAATTCCTATGCTGATTTCGGTCGTCCGGCGGACGATAAAACGGTTGTCATAGCGGTCGGTGTGGACCGTGCCTCGTTCTCCAGGCTGTTCGGCCGGTGCGAGCTCGGCGGCACGCTCGATTTCGAGTTTCCCCATTTCGAGCAGGGGAAGGAGATCCTGGTGTGCCGCGACCCCCGTGAACCGTGGTCGCGGATATGGCCTGAACTGCGCTGGCTCGGTACATTCTGAGATCACGACCCGATTTCCGGCCTGCTAGGCTCGGCCGGGATATGACATGGAGACCTCACGGGGGTGGGTCAGTCGATGAAGACGTCGGTCCGCGGGCTCGAAGAGCCCGCGGACGTCACCGTTCTGGAATTCTGACCGTGGTTCTCCGGGGGCGGAAATCATCCCCAGGGTGGCGCGGCCGGTCCGTTCTCGTCCTTTTTCGAGAATCACGATGATCCGTCCGGGGGCGAGTTTCAGGCGGCTGCGCCGCAGATGCGACGAGATACTGGGCGAACTCCCGCTGCCCATGCCGTTCGACGCCGGAAAGCTGTGCGACACGGTGGCCCGAAGGCGCAGCCGCACCATCCGGCTGGAGCCCATGAGGAGCCGGCGCGGTGTGATGGGGCTGTGGGTGGCCGTCGACGGCGCCGATCTGATCTTCTACGAGCAGGTGACCACGCCACCGCACCAGGAACACATCATTCTCCACGAGCTGAGCCATCTGCTCTGCGGGCACGACGTGACCGACCTGTCGGCCGCCGAGCAGGTGCGGCTGCTCATGCCCAGTCTGGACTCCGGGATGGTGCACAGGGTCCTGAGCCGCGACTCCTACTCGGTCGTCGAGGAACGGGAGGCGGAGTTGCTCGCCTCGCTCATCATGCGGCGATCCAGACGAATGCTCCCCCCGACCGGCGACGTCTCCGCCGGGATCGGGCAGAAGCTGATCGTCGCCGGCCTGGTCGCGGCCCTGGCACACCACGTCAACAAGGCGATGCTGTCGGCCGCGGCCGTCATGGGGGACGACCACGCCTGGCCGCTCGGTCACGCGCTGGACGCCGGGCTTGCCCTGGTCGCGTTGGCATGCGTCCCGCTGGGCGCCACCATGCCGGTGTGGGGGGCGTTCCTGCGGGTGCCCGCCCTGCTGGAGTGGTTCCGTCACTACCGCGTCTACACGGTGCTGCGACCGCTCTGGGAAGATCTGTACCGGGTCAGCCCGCAGATCGCCCTCCTGCGGCCGCCGCACCGGCTGGCCGGCCTGCTGCCACCGCGCGACCTCGGCCTGCGCCTGTACCGGCGGGTCGTCGAGATCCGGGACGGCCGGACGGTCATACGGCATCACCTGGACCCCGCTGTCGCGGCCGCGGCGCGGGAGCGCGCCGCGGCCGCGGGGATCACCGGCCGGGAACTGGACGCCGTCGTGGAGGCGGCGACGCTGTCGGCCGCGTTGCGCGCCCTCTCCGGAGACGAGGCGCCCGCCGGGAAGCCGCCCCGGGACACGGTGCCCGGCGGGGACGACCTGGCGGGCGACGTCGCCTTCCTCTGCGACGTCGCCCGTGCCTACCGCCGTTCGCGACGGGCGTGGCGGTTGTCCCGGCTAGCCGGCGCGCGCCGTCCGCGGCGTCTCAGGTAGGCATGCCGCCGGTCGGCCACGGGCCCTCCGGACGACGGGGGGCGGGCGACCAGGAGGAGTACTCCCTGAGCCCGTAGAGCAGCGGTACCGCCCGAGCCCGCTGCTCCACCCGGAACACCTGGCCGAACACCACGGTGTGGTCGCCCACCTCGACGGCCCGGGTCACCCGGCAGTCCGCGAACGCGTGGGCCTCGTCCACGAGGTGCGGCCCGCCGAAGGAGGGTTCCGCGCGCCACCTGACCCGCTCGAAGCGGTCCGGGGTCCCCGAGGCGAAGAGTTCCGCCGCGTAGCGCGCGCGGTCGTGCAGAAGGTTCACGGTGAAGGTCGACAGCCTCAGCATCGCCTTCAGTGTCGGGCTGAGCCTGCGGACGCACACGAGCAGGGTCGGCGGGTCCAGCGCGACGCTGCACACCGAGGAGCAGGTCATCCCCCATGGCCTGCCGCCGGGCTCGGCGGTCGTCACGATGGCGACCCCGCTGGGGAAGGCGGACATCAGCGACCGGAACCGCGCCGGATCGACCGCCGGCGCCGAGGGGGGCTCGAAGGAGGGCTCGAAAGGGATGTCGAAGGGGGAGAGGCCGACCAGCGGATCCTTCATCGCGGTGCTCCGTGCGCGACCCGCCGCTCGGGGGGCAGGTCGTGCAGGCGCGCGAAGTACTCGTACTGGCTGGGCAGCCTGCCGACCAGTTCACGGGACTGGTCGCGGACGATCCGCAGTTCCCTGGAGGCCGCGGCGCCGTCGAACAGCCTCAGCGCCGGCGGAGCCTGCACGGGCAGGCCGCCCAGCCCCAGGAGCATGGCGGTGTAGGAGTAGGGCTCGAACCCGTGGTAGTGGGGGAAGACCGTCTCGGAGTCGGGCAGCTTGACCTGCCACTGCTCCAGGCGTTCGGCCAGCCCGTCGGGTACCTGGCGGGTCGTGGCGTCCTTCCAGTAGTCGTTGTCGGCTCGCGCCGCGGCGTGGTAGTGCAGCACCAGGAACTCGCGCACGCCGTCCATCACATTGGCGACCTGGCGGTTGTAGGACTGGCGCAGCCGGTCGTCCCAGCGCTCGCTGGGGAAGTGCTTGACGAGCTGTTCGACGGCGTTCTGGATGAAGAAGATGCCGGTGGACTCCAGCGGCTCGACGAACCCGCTCGACAGTCCGATGGCGACGCAGTTGTTCACCCAGGAGCTCTCGCTCCGGCCGATCCGCATGCGGATGTGGTTGGCCTCGAGGTCGTCCGCGGCCGGGCCGACGAACTCGCGGAGGGTCCGCTCCGCCTCGTCGGGCGTGCAGTAGTCACTGGCGTAGACGTAGCCGGTGCCGACGCGGCCGAAGAGCGGGATCGTCCAGATCCACCCCGCCTCCTGAGCCGTGGCCGTGGTGCAGGGGCGGATGCCCCGCTCGGCCATGTTCACCGGCACCCGCAGCGCCACGGCCCGGTCGTTGGGCAGGGTGTCCTGGTAGGACATGAAGGGCACCGAGAGTGCCTTGTTCAGCAGCATCCCGCGAAAGCCGGTGCAGTCGATGAACAGGTCGCCTGCCAGCGCGCCGTGCTCCTTGGTGACGACGTCGCTGATCCAGCCGCGCTCGTCGAGGTTCACGCTCACCACGTCGTCGAGCACGTGACGGACGCCGCGGTCGGTGCCGTACCTCGTGAGATACCTCGCCAGCAGCGCGGCGTCGAAGTGGTAGGCGTAGGGGAACTGAGTGTCCTGCTCGGTCAGCGTGGTGCGGTAGCCGCGCTCCGCGCCACCCTCGGTGAAGTCCTGCTCGAACAGTGCTCCGGAGAGATAACGGGGAGACCGGTTCGCGTCGCAGAGCGAGGCGATGACGAAGCAGTCCTTGTCGAACCGGCCGCTGGGGCGCTCGTTCAGCCACCAGTCGGTGAGCGGGAATCCGTTCACGGCGCGCAGGCGCTCGAACGGGTGGTAGAAGTGGTGGCCCTGGGAGCGCCAGTTCTCGAACCGGATCGCCAGCTTGTAGGTGGCCTGGCACTCCGGCATCCACTCGCGCTCGTCCAGGCCCAGATAGTTGAAGAAGTGGCGGATCGTGCTGAAGGTCGCCTCTCCGACCCCGATGGTGGGCACGTTCTTCGACTCGACCAGTGTCACGTCGATCCGGTCGCCGAAAGCCGCCCGCAGGTACGAGGCGGTCATCCAGCCCGACGTGCCACCTCCGACGATAACTACGCTTTTGACCATTCTGAACCCTTATCCCTGCGCGTGAGAACGGAACACCGGGTGAACGCCGGGTGATGTGAAAGGCGCGGCTCGGCGTGTCATCCACCCCGGCATTGTTGAAAGCCTGTACCAAAAGTGCGGTCCGGCTCCACATCATTGACTTGATAGCTAAACAGGGCGGTCAGGCGCGCTTTCGGTACGCTGAGTAATGGGCCGGTCGCCGATTCGAGGGAGATGTTTTCCCGGCTGTCCGGCTGTCGAGAACCGGTGCCGCCATGCTCCCAGTGATCGAGGGGTTCAGAGATCGTCGCAGCTCAGCGGCTGTTTTGAAGGTAAGCACATCAACTGGCATGTATGAGATTTGGCGCTTTCGGCAATGAGAGTTGACTTCCACTCGGCGTCGGAGTTAGGTTGATCTTATTGACAGAGCCAATGGGAGAGTGGTGAGAATATCACTCTCGGTTTCCTGGGGGATCCTCGCGGACGGCCCTGGGCATTGCCCGGCGCCCGCCGAGATCGAATAGTCCGCGCGCAGGGCGGGCCGTCATTTGCCGGAGCCTCCGCGGAGAGGCGTGACCTGCTTTTCAACAACACAGAACAGCCAATCTTTCTACAACGCTGGGGGCCGCGGTGTTGAGGATTCATTTCACGGTTGAGGACCTGGCACGCCTGCGCATGGTCGCGAGCCTCGGGCCGGTGGCCGAGAGCGTGTTCGCGCTGGACATCTTCGGTCGCAACGGAGGAGCCGCCCTGAACGGGTGGCGAAAGCATGTGCGTGATCGGCTGGGCGAGGGCGTCGGCAGCGTGGAACAGCTGGTACGTGAACGCCGGGCGCCGACGGAACTGCTGGAACTGGTCGAGCGCTCTCCCGGGCGAGCCGAGACGCGCTCCGCGTCCGACGAGTGGGCCGGCCGGCGGGTGAGCGCCACCGTGCTGGGGTTCTGTCAGGTGGCGGTGCTGCCGTACTGGAGCAGGGTGCGAGGTCACCTGGAGTCCGAGCGCGAGGCGTACGGCCGGATAACGATCAGCAATGGCGTCGAGTGCCTGCTTGAGACGCTGCACCCCAGGCTGTGCTGGAACCCGCCGGTGCTGGAGATCCCCGACGGCGAGGACCGTGACGTCCACCTGCGCGGGCGCGGCCTGCTGCTGAGCCCCTCGCTGTTCCTGCAGGGCAGGAACTACCTCTTCCTCGACACCGAGCACGAGACGGGGCTGCCCGCCCTGGTGGTCTCGGCGCCGTGCACCCCGGCCTTCCTGGCCGAGCTGGCCGGGGCGCCGGTGCCCGACGACGAGGCGCTCGGCGCCCTGGTCGGGCACACCAGGGCGGCGGCGCTCCAGGCGCTGGCCGAGAGCTGCACCACCGGCGGCCTGTCCGAGCGGCTCGGCATCTCTCTCGCGGGGGCCAGCAAGCACGCCACCGTACTGCGCAAGGCCGGACTGATCACCACTGCCCGCAACCGCAACACGGCACTGCACACCCTCACCTCCCTGGGGGTGGCGCTGCTGCACGGGGAGCTCTTCCTGTCTCCCCAGCGCAACTGACCCCCGCTCCGGCACGCCTGGTGCACGGAGAACCTCCGAAAAAGGAGAGCGCCATGAACTCGAACCCCTTCGAAGATCCGGAAGGCACCTACCTCGTGCTGGTCAACGACGAGGGGCAGCACTCCTTGTGGCCCGCGTTCGTCGAGGTGCCGGCGGGCTGGACGGTGGTCCTGCCCGAGACGGACCGGCAGGCCGCCCTGGACTACATCACGGACAACTGGACCGACATGCGTCCGAGGAGCCTGGCCGAGGCGATGGGGGACCGGCCGTGACCGGCCACGAACTGCCCCTTGTCATCGAGGGCGGGGGTGCCCGGATCTCCGGCCTGGTGAGGTCCGACCGGCAGGAGATCCGCAAGAGCCTCACCGCGCACGGTGCGGTGTTGTTCCGCGATTTCGAGGTCGGCGGCGTCGACGGTTTCGACGAGGTCGTACGCGAGCTGTCGGGGGCGCCGCTGACCTACGCGGAGCGCTCGTCCCCGCGCAGCGTGATCAAGGGCAATGTCTACACCTCGACCGACTACCCCTCGCAGGAGGAGATCTTCCTGCACAACGAGAACTCCTACCAGACGGTATGGCCGATGGTGCTCTACTTCCACTGCCTGCGACCGCCGTCGTCCCAGGGGGCCACGCCCCTGGCCTCCACCCGTGCCGTCCACGACAGGATGGACCCGTCGATCCGCGAGGAGTTCGCGCGGCGAGGGTGGATGGTGGTCCGTAACTACAGCGACGAACTCGGCATGTCGTGGCGCGAGGCGTTCAACACCGACAGCGAGGACGAGGTCACGGACTACTGCCGCGGCAACGGCGTGCGGACGGAATGGCTCGGCGGCGACCGGCTGCGGACCAGGGCGGTCCGCCAGGCCGTGCACCGTCACCCGGTCACCGGCGACCCGGTGTGGTTCAACCACGCGACCTTCTTCCACCTCAGCACCCTTCCCGAAGGGGTGCGGCTGGGGCTGCTGGAGATGTGCGGGGAGGAGAACCTCCCGAGCAACACCTACTACGGCGACGGCGGGACGATCCCCGACGCCGTCGTCGGCCACCTGCGAGACTGCTACCGGTCGGCGTCCGTGCGGTTCGACTACCGTCAGGACGACGTTCTGGTCATCGACAACATGCTGACCTCGCACGGCCGCGAGCCGTTCACCGGGCCGCGGAAGATCGCCGTGGCGATGGCCGAGCCGTCGTCGACGACCTGACCGCCGATTCGGCGGTCGATTCGACGGTGGCCGGCCGTCGCGCCCCTCAGGCCGGCTCGCGCAGCCGGCGGACCTCGGCGGAGATGATCGCCAGGAGCAGCAGGTCGGCCGCCAGGCCGGGCACCGCGGAGAACTGGTTCATGACGAACGCGAAGACCTGGCCGAAGAGGATGTCGACCAGCAGCGCGGCGTTGAGCAGCCGGAAGGCGGCCATCCGGTTCCCGCGCAGCCGCACCGCGCCGCACAGGCCCAGCGCCACCGTGATCGCCGCCGAGACGGCCATGCCGATCACCGCCCCCCACTCCCGCTCGCCGTCGAGCATGCCGTAGGCGTTCTCCAGCCCGAGGCCCACCAGGGGCAGGAGCGCCTGGACGATGAGATACACCACCGCGAGGGCGACGAGCAGGGGACGGCGCGTCAGGCCGTCGAGGGCGGCGCGGGCGCGGGCCAGGCCGGTGCGCAGCGGCCCTGGAGCCGTCTCCCGGGCCGGGACCATGCCCAGCAACCGGACCGCCGCCGCGTCGAGCGCGTCGTCGGAGCCCTGGACCAGTCGCACGGCGGCGTGCCTCTGCTGCACGGTCAGTCCCGAGGTCACTCCGACGAGTGCCGCGTAGACGGCGTTGGCCGTGCGCTCGCGCCGGGAGAAGTCGGTCCGGCCCTTCAGCCACTGGGAGAGCACGACCAGGAGGGCGAAGGTCAGGTAGATGATCCCCGCGGCCGGCCGGTAGAAGTAGTCGGTCGTCTGGGTGACGAACTTGCCGACCTCATCGACGAACAGCCCGAACCCGACCCCGCCGAGGACGGCACCCCAGGTCCGCGCGGCCTGGCCGAGGAACGCGAGCGTGACGCCCATGCCCACCGTCATCAGCAGGCCGCCCCACAGGACGTGGGCGATGTGCAGGCTCCCTCCGCCGAGCTGGGGATAACCGGCCCGTTGGAGATAGGCCCTGGTCAACAGCACCGCGCTGATCCCGGATATCGCGAAAACCTGCAGATGCGCGGCGGCGCTGGTCACCCGGGTGAGGCCCGATAGGCGCAATGTAGTTCTCCCTAATGCTGCCGATGGCGTTCTGGGAAACTGCCGGCCGCGAAGGTGACGGCCTCGGCTCCGGAGATGCCTGACCTACGGTGTCCCGCGTCGGCGGATCGACAGGGCGGCGACCTGGAAAAGGCCGGTCCGGAGGATTAGAACCAAATACAACGTTAGCACGAAGCCCGCTCTGACTGCGCTGTTTAGCCCCTAAGTCAAAGACGTTGAACCCGGCCCCGGCATGTCGGAGGCTCGATTAGGGCCGGGGGCGAATGGCCGCCCCGGGCACGGTGATTCCGAGGAACCGATTGCCGTTGGCAGAGGGAGTTAAGCGTGCTGTCAATACATCTGCTGGACGACGACGTCATGGTGATCGAAGAAATCGTCCGGGATCTCTCCCAGCGTTACCAGACCGTCGAGTCCGCTGATTTCCAGCGCGAGAGCCGGACGTATGCCGAGGAACTTCCGCGACGTCTCCGCAGGGCGCTCAACGAGTTCCGCCTCGCGGAGCCGTCCGGAATCCTGCTGATCTCCGGGCTTCCGGTGGACGACGCGAGCATCGGCCCGACCCCCGCGGACTGGAAGAACAAGCCGGTGCCCTCGCCCACCATCGGGCACGACATCGCGTTCTTCCTCATCGCGTCCTTGCTGGGAGACCCCATCGGATGGGCCACGCAGCAGGGCGGCTACATCATGCACGACGTCTTCCCGATCAAGGGCTACGAACACGAGCAGATCGGCTGGAGCAGTGCGGAAACACTCGTCTGGCACACCGAGGACGCCTTCCATCCGTTGCGCACCGACTATCTCGGCCTGCTGTGCCTGCGCAATCCCGACGAGGTCGAGACGACCTATGCCGACGTTTCCGACGTGCGTATCGACGATGCCGCCAGAGCCATTCTGTCGCAGGAACGCTTCTACATTCTTCCAGACGACTCGCATCGCCCGGAGAATCGGGCCGCGGTGACCGACGAGGATACGAAGGTCGCGGATCTAAGGAAACGCAGTTACCGGCAGGTCGACCTGGCCCTGGACACTCCCGAGCCTGTCGCGGTCCTTTTTGGCGATCCTGACGACCCGTATATCCGTATCGACCCGCACTACATGGACGGGATCCAGGAAGAGGACGCGGGTAAAGCGCTTGCCGCATTCGGGACGGCGCTGGACTCCGCGATGACCGGGGTCGTCCTCAAGCCGGGTGACATCTGCCTCATCGACAACTACAGGGCCGTCCACGGGCGCAGCCCCTTCAGCGCCCGCTTCGACGGGACGGACCGCTGGCTGCGCCGTCTGAACGTGGCGAGGGACCTGCGCAAGTCCAGGGAGTTCAGGCTGGGCGCCTCCTCCCGCGTCATCTACTAGCCGAACCGTCATCGGACACGTCCTCGAAGGCAGGAGTCAGCGTGACCCACGACGCACCGTACGTACCCGCGCCCGAGGGCGCCGCCACACCGCCGTTCGGTAAGGGTGCCGAGTCACCGGGGGACCGGTGCCTGCTCGAACTGTTCGCCGAGCGGGTGCGCCGTGCCCCCCGGGCGACGGCCGTCGCCTCGGCTGGGGAGACACTCGACTACGGGCGGCTCGACGCGCGGGCCAACCAGCTGGCGCACCACCTTCGCGCCTGCGGCGTCGGCCCGGACACGCTCGTCGGCGTCTTCGCGGAGCGCGGCGTGGAACTCGTCGTGGCGCTGCTGGGAGTGCTCAAGGCCGGCGGCGCCTATCTGCCGCTGGACCCGGACAACCCGGCCGGCCGCCTGGCCTTCGCCATCGGAGACGCGGGCGCGGCCGCCGTCGTGACCCGGGCGCACCTGCGAGCTCGGCTGCCCGCGACGGCCGCGCGGGTGGTCTGCCTGGACGACGAGGGGCCGATGATCGCGGACCGGCCGGTCACCGCGCCCGACCGCCAGGCGGGCCCGATGAACCTGGCATACGCGATCTACACCTCCGGCTCCACGGGCCGCCCCAAGGGCGTGCTGGTCGAGCGGCGGCAGCTCGCGAGCTACCTGGCCTGCTGCGAGCGCGACTACCCGGGGCTGGCGGGGGTCGCGCTGCTGCACTCGTCGATGTCTTTCGACCTGACGGTGACCGCGCTGTGGGGCACCCTCGCCGCGGGCGGCCGGATCGAGGCCGGCGAGCTGGACGGCGGCTCCGGAGACCGGCCGTCGTTTCTGAAGATCACCCCCAGTCACCTGTCGATCCTGGAGAACCTGCCGGAGGACCGCTCGCCGACGGCGGAACTGGTGATCGGCGGGGAGGCGCTCCAAGGCGAGGTGCTCGACCGGTGGCGGGCACGGCACCCCGGGGTGGCGGTGGTCAACGAGTACGGCCCGACCGAGGCGACGGTCGGCTGCGTCTCCTTCCGGGTCGAGCCGGAGGCGGGGCCGCTCCGGGGGCCCGTCGCGATCGGCCGTCCGATGCGCGGCGCCCGCGCCTACGCGCTGGACCGATCCCTGCGACCCGTCCCGGAGGGCGTACCCGGAGAGCTGTACGTGGCGGGCGCCGGGCTGGCCCGCGGCTACCACGGCAGGCCGGGAGCGACCGCCGAGCGCTTCGTCGCCGACCCGTACGGCGGGCCGGGCGAGCGGATGTACCGCACCGGAGACCTGGTGCGGCGCCTGCCGGGAGGGGACCTGGAATACCTGGGGCGCACCGACGACCAGGTCAAGATCCGGGGCCACCGCGTCGAGCCGGGCGAGGTCGAGTCGGCGCTGGCCGGACATCCCGCGATCGCCCAGGTCGCCGTGGTGCCCTCCGCCGAGGGCTCGGAGGACACGCGCCTGCTGGCCTATCTCGTCCCGGCGGGCGAGGCGGCCCCGGCGGCGGCCGAGCTACGCGGGTTCCTGGCACGGACACTCCCCGAGCACATGATCCCCTCGGTGTTCCTCACCCTGGACAGGCTGCCGCTGGCGGCCAGCGGCAAGCTCGACCGCGGGGCACTGCCCGCGCCGACCCGGCAGGACGGCACGGACGGCGGCCACCGGCCCCCGAGCAACGACGCGGAGAGGGCGATCGCCGGCATCTGGGCCGAGGTGCTGGGCGTCGAGCGGGTCGGTGTCGAGGACGACTTCTTCGAACTCGGCGGGAACTCCCTGCTCGCCTTCCGGGTGCTCCCGCGGATCAGGGCGGCACTCGGCGCCGAACTTCCCGCCCGTGCCGTCTTCAAGCTGCGCACGATCGCCGCGCTGGCGGCGTCGGTCACCCCGGCCGCCACCGCCACCGGCACCGGCACCGGGACCGACGGTGCCGTCGTGCCGGTGCCCCGCACCGGGGACCTGCCGCTCTCCTTCGCGCAGCGGCGGTTCTGGTTCTTCCACGAGTTCGACCCCGAGGCCGCCGACTACAACGTCCGGTTCGGCTACCGGCTGCTCGGCGAACTCGATCCCGCCGCGCTGGAGTCGGCCCTGCGCGAGTTCGTCGCCAGGCACGAGTCGCTGCGGACGACCATCTCCTCGACCGGCGGCGAGCCGGTCCAGATCGTCCACCCCGCGAAGGACCTTCAGGTCCCGCTGACCGTCGTGGACGCCTCCGGGCTCGGCGAGGAGGAACTGGAACGCCTGCTGCGCCGGGAGGTGAGCCTCCCGTTCGACCTGGGACGCGGCCCCGTGCTGCGGATGACGCTGCTGCGCCGTGCCGAACGCGAGCATCTGCTGGTGCTGGCCGTACACCACTCGGTGATCGACGCCTGGTCCATGAACGTGCTCGCCGACGAGCTGAGCAGGCTGTACGGCGCCGCCAGGGAGGGCGGCCGGGCCGAGCTGGCGCCGCTGGCCGTGCAGTACGCCGACTACGCCGTCTGGCAGCGCGAACGCTGGACGGAGGAGGCCATGCGGGACCAGCTCGGCTACTGGCGGGAGCAGCTGGCCGGTCTGTCCCCTCTCGAACTGCCCACCGATCGGCCGCGCCCGGCGGTGCGCTCCTCCGCCGGAGCGGCACACCGCTTAACCCTGCCTCCCGGGCTCACCGCGGCGCTCAACGGGCTCGCCGCGCGCAACGACGCCACGCTGTTCATGACGCTGGTCGCCGCCTGCCAGGTACTGCTCGCCCGCTACTCCTCCCAGCGGGACATCGCGGTCGGCACCCCCATCTCCGGGCGCGACCGCCCCGAGCTGGAACCGCTCGTCGGCTGCTTCATCAACACCCTGGTGCTCCGGTCGGCGGTCGACGGCAGCCTGTCCTTCACCGACTTCCTCGGCCGGGTGCGCGAGACCGTGCTCGGCGCCTTCGGCAACCAGGACGTCCCGTTCGAACGCCTGGTGGACGAGCTGAGCGACGGCCGCGACCCGAGCCGGACCCCGCTGGTCCAGGCGATGGTGGCGCTGCAGAACGTACCGGAGAGGCCACTGGAGTTCGCCGGCGCGCGCACCGAGGGCTTCCGGCTCCCGCACGTGTCGGCGATCTTCGACCTCACCCTGGAGTTCGTCGAGCGTGACGGGGCGCTGGACGTGATGATCGAGTACAGCACCGACCTGTTCGACCGGGAGACGGCCGAGCGGATGGCCGGTCACCTGGAAGTCCTGCTGGCCGCGGTGACCGAGGACCCCGACCGGCCGCTCGCCCGGCTGCCCCTGCTGACCGAGGCCGAGCGGCGGTCCCTGGCCGGATGGAACGGCCGGGTCAGGGACCGCCGCTCGGACCTCCCCGTGCACCGCCTGTTCGCCGAGCGGGTCCGGCGGGCACCGGACGCCGTCGCGCTGGAGTGCGGGGAGCGAAGGTGGACCTACGCCGAGCTGGACGAGCGCGCGGGCCGGGTGGCCCACCGCCTGCGCACCCTCGGCGTGGGTCCCGGCGTGCCCGTCGTGGCGTGCGCGGAGCGCGGCCCCGAGCTGGTGGCGGGGCTCCTCGGCGTGCTGAAGGCCGGAGGCGCGTACGTGCCGCTCGACCCGGACACCCCACACGCGCGGCTGGCCTACGTGGTGGCCGACACCGGAGCACCGGTCGTGCTGGCCGACGGCGTGACGGAGGTCCGGGCCCGCGGCCTGGACGCCGCGGTCGTGCCGCTGGACGCGGGCGGCCCCGGTGAGACCCGCCAGGTGATCACCGAACCGGATGTCGCCGTGGCCGGCGGGGACCTGGCCTACATCGTCTACACCTCCGGTTCCTCGGGCCGTCCCAAGGGCGTGATGGTCGAGCACCGGAACCTGTCCGACCTGTGCGCCTGGCATGTGGCGGAGTTCGAGGTGGTCAGCGAGGACCGGGCCTCGCAGGTCGCGTCGCTGGGATTCGACGCCGCCGTGTGGGAGGTCTGGCCCTACCTCTGCGCCGGGGCCCGGGTGGCCCTGCCCGACAGGGAGACGCTGGACGACCCCGCCGCGCTGGTGGACTGGTTCGCCGGGATGGGCACCACGATCTGCTTCCTGCCCACGCCCCGGCTGGACTCCGTCCTGGACGAGCCCGGCTTCGCCGCCACCGCACTGCGCGCGGTCCTGACCGGCGGGGACGTGCTCCGCCGCCGCCCGCGCCGGGGGGCGCCGTACCGGCTGGTCAACAACTACGGTCCGACCGAGGTCACGGTCGTCGCCACCGCGGGCGACGTCACCTGGCAGGACGCCGGCCGGGCCGGGGGGTCGCCACCCATCGGCTCGCCCGTCGCGGGCACCGCCGCGTACGTCCTGGACGGCTACGCCAACCCGGTGCCCGTGGGGGTCGCCGGTGAGCTGTACCTCGCGGGCACCGGTCTCGCCAGGGGCTACCTGAACCGGCCGGACCTGACCGCCGAGCGGTTCGTCGCCGACCCGTTCGGAGCCCCGGGCAGCCGGATGTACCGCACCGGGGACCTCGTCCGCCGGCTGCCCGGAGGGGAGCTGGAGTATCTCGGCCGCACCGACCAGCAGGTGAAGATCCGCGGCTTCCGGGTGGAGCCGGGGGAGATCGAGAGCGCGCTGCAGAGCCACCCGGGCGTGGCCGGCGCCGTCGTCGTGGCCACCGAGGCCAGGCCCGGCCACGAGCGCCTGGCACTGACCGGATACGTGGTCCCCGCCGGTGACGCCGAGCCGGATCCCGCCGACCTGCGAGCCTTCGTGGGCACGATGCTGCCGGACCACATGGTGCCCGCCGCGATCGTCGTCCTGGAGGAGTTCCCGCTGACCGTGCGGGGCAAGGTGGACCGCGCCGCCCTGCCGGTCCCCGGCGCCACCCGGGACCCAGGCGGCGGCTATGTCCCGCCGGGCGACTCGGTGCAGCGGGAACTGGCCGGGATCTGGGCCGAGGTGCTGGGCGTCGACCGGGTCGGTGTCGAGGACGGTTTCTTCGCCCTCGGCGGCGACTCCATCCTCGCCATCCAGCTCGTGTCCAGGGCGAGGAGGGCGGGGCTGCGGCTCACCTCCAGGGACCTGTTCCACCGGCAGACGATCGCGGCGCTGAGCCCGCACGTGACCGAGGTGCGAAGCCCCGGGAACACGGAGGGCACAGAGGGCACAGAGGGCGCGGGAACGGGCGGCCGGGCACCGCTGACCCCCATCCAGCACTTCCTCTTCGAGAGGTTCACGGTTCCCGAGGTCTTCAACCAGTTCGTCACCGTGGAACTGGCGGACGACGTCGACGAGACGGTCCTGCGGGCGGCGGTCGCGGCACTGGTCGAGCGGCACGGCGCGTTGCGGTCGCGCTTCGAGTTCACTCGGGGAGAGTGGTCGCAGCGTGTCGTGGCGGCGGGGGACGAGGTGATCCTGCGCGGGGCCGACCTGTCCGGCGTCGCCGACGCCGAACTCGACGCCGCCGTCGAGCGGGAGACGGCGGCCGCGCAGGCCCGTGTCGACTTCGGCGACGGGCCGCTGATCGCGGCGGTACTGCTCAGCACCGGTCGCGGGCCGCGACTGCTGCTGACCGCACACCACCTCGTGGTGGACGGCGTGTCGTGGCGCATCCTGCTGGAGGACCTGCGCACCGCGTACCGGCAGATCCTGCGGGGGGAGAGCGTCGACCTCGGCCCCGGGACGACCTCGTTCCAGGACTGGAGCCTCCGTCTGGCCGGGCACGTCCAGGCCGGGGGCTTCGACGACGAGCTCGGCCACTGGGCGGAGGTGAGCCGGGACGAGGCCGCGGCGGTCCTCCCCCTCGACGGCCCCCCCGGCGGACGCGGCCCGAACACCGTGGAGACCGTCCGCGAGGTGTCCGTCGAGCTCGACGAGACCACCACCCGGGCGCTGCTCCGCGAGGTTCCCGACGTCTACCGCACCGAGATCACCGACGTGCTGCTGGCCGCCCTGGCCCGGGTCGTGTCCGGATGGGCCGGGCGCGACCGCGTCCTGCTCGGCCTGGAGGGCCACGGACGGGAGGAGATCTTCCCCGACGTGGACCTCACCCGCACGGTCGGGTGGTTCACCAGCTACTTCCCCCTGGCGCTGGACGTCCCCCGCGAACAGGATCTGGGCGGCCTCCTCAAGTCGGTCAAGGAGCAGGTGCGGGCGGTTCCCCGGCGCGGTCTGGGGTACGGCGCGCTGCGTTACCGGGACGGGTCCGCGCTCGCCGGCGATCCCGTCCCCCAGATCTGCCTCAACTACCTCGGCCGGTTCGACACCGAGACCGGGGACGGGGACCTCTACCGGGAGATCTCCGGCATCGAGCTGTTCCAGGATCCGCGCGACAACCGGCCGCACGTACTCGACGTCGTCGGCTCCGTCAGGTCCGGCCGGCTCCAGGTCGCCTGGTACTACTCGCCGAACCTGCACGAGCCCGCCACCGTCGAGCGCCTGGCCCACGAGTTCGCCGCGACCGTGGAGCGGATCGTCGGGCACTGCGCGGAGCCGGGCGCGGGCGGCCGCACCCCCTCGGACTTCCCGCTGGCCCGTCTGGACCAGGCGAGCCTCGACGCGCTGGTCGGCACCGGCCGTACGGTGGCGGACGTCTACCCCCTCACCCCCACCCAGAGCGGCATGCTCTTCGACTGCCTGATGGCACCCGGCTCCGACGTCTACACGGCCCGGTTCGAGATGGTGGTCGAAGGGGTGGCCGCCCCCGAGGAACTCGGCGAGGCGTGGCGGCTCGTCGCGGAGCGGACCCCGGTGCTGCGCACCTCCGTCGCCTGGGAGGGGCTCGACCACCCGCTCCAGGTCGTCCACCACAGGGCCCGGCTGCCGATCGCCCATCACGACTGGCGTGACCTGCCGGAGGAGGAGCAGGGAGCGGAGCTGGAGCGGCTGCTCGCGCGGGACCGGCAGGCCGGGCTGGACCTCGCCGCGTCCCCGCCCACCCGGCTGGCGATCATCCGGCTCGACGACACCCGGGTGCGGGTCGTCTGGACCCTGCACCACATCCTGCTGGACGGGTGGAGCGTCCACCGGCTGCTCGCGGACGTGCTCTCCTGTTACGCCGCGCGCCGCGAGGGGCGGGCTTGGCGGCCGGCCGCCCGCCGCCCCTTCCGCGACCACGTCGAGCGGCTGCTCGGCCTGGACGACACCGACGCCGAGGCGTACTGGCGCGGGGCGCTCGCCGGGTTCACGGAGCCGACGCCCCTGCCGTACGACCGGCCGTCCGCACCGGACCACCGGCCCAGGGCGGCAGGCCGGGTGAACGTGAAGCTGCCGGCCGAGGTCTCGCGGCGGCTCGCCGAACACGCCAGGAGCGGCCGGCTCACGCTCAACACCCTGCTGCAGGGGGCCTGGGGGATCCTGCTCTCCCGCTACGGCGGCGAGCCGGACGTCTGCTTCGGTGCGACGGTCTCCGGCCGTCCCGCGGACCTGGCCGACGCGGAGTCCATGATCGGCATATTCATCGAGACGCTGCCGGTCCGGGTCGCCGTGGACGAGCGCCGCGCACTGCTGCCCTGGCTGCGCGAGCTGCAACAGGAGCAGGCACGGGCGCGCGAGTACGACGCCGGGTCGCTGCCCCAGGTGCGCTCCTGGAGCGAGCTGCGGCCCGGTGCCCAGCTCTTCGAGAGCGTCGTGGTCTTCGAGAACTACCCGGTCGACCACGCCCCGGCCGACGCCGCCGGCCTGCGGCTGCGGGACGTCGACGCCGCCGAGGTGAACGGCCACCCCCTCAACCTGGTCGTCTATCCGGGTGAGGAGCTGTCCTTCGTGCTGCTCCACGACGAGACGCTGTTCGAGGCCGCGACCGTACGCCGGCTCGGCGAGAACCTGGCCGCGCTGCTGGAGGAGATCGCGGCCGACCCGGAACGGACCATCGGGGCGCTGCCCTCGCAGACCCGGCGCGAACGGCACCGGATGCTGGTGGAGTGGAACGACACGGCCCGCGACATCCCCGCGCGGTGCGTGCACGAGCTGTTCGCCGAGCGGGCGCGCGCCGTTCCCGACGAGCCGGCCGTGGTGTCGGAGGGGGAGAGCCTCGGCTACGCCGAGCTGGACGAGCGCGCCGACCGGCTGGCGCGCCACCTGGCGTCCCTGGGAGTGACCGCGGAGTCACGGGTGGCCGTCCTGCAGGGGCGCACGGCCGACGCGCTGGTCTCGATGCTCGCGGTGCTCAAGGCCGGCGGCGCCTACGTCCCGCTGCACCCGAGCTACCCGCCCGACCGGCTGCGCTGGATCCTGCGGGACACCGCGGCGGTGGCCCTGCTGACGGACCGGGCGGCGGTCTCGACGACCGGCGGGCTCGGGACGCGGGTGCTGGTGGTGGACGGAGACGACGGAGACGACGGAGACACGACCCTGGACGGTCCCCCGCTCGCGGGCCCGGCCGCCGCGGCCGACCCCGACCGGCTGGCGTACGTGATGTACACCTCCGGCTCGACCGGGATCCCCAAGGGGGTGGCGGTCACCCACCGTAACATCGTGAGCCTGGCGGCGGACCGGCGGTGGCGCTCGGGAGGGCACGAACGTGTTCTCTTCCACTCCCCGCACGCCTTCGACGCGGCCACCTACGAGATGTGGGTCCCGCTGCTGGCCGGCGGCCGGGTGGTGGTCGCCCCGGGCGAGCTGGACGCCCGGAGCCTGCGGCGCCTGGTCGCCGGGCACGGCGTCACCGGGATGTTCCTCACCGCGGCGCTGTTCAACCTCTTCGCCGAGGAGTCGCCCGAGTGCTTCGCCGGGCTGCGCGAGGTGTGGACGGGAGGCGAGGCCGCCTCGCCGACGGCGATATCGCGGGTGATGGCGCGCTGCCCGGGGACAGAGGTGCACAACGGCTACGGTCCCACCGAGGCCACGACCTTCGCCGTCTGCCGGGAGATGACGCCGGAGCTCGCCGGGGCCGGTGCCGCGCCGATCGGCCGCCCGATGGACAACACGCGCGCCTACGTGCTGGGCCGCGATCTCGCCCCGGTACCGCCCGGCGCCCCCGGCGAGCTGTACCTCGCGGGAAGCGGTCTGGCCAGGGGCTACCTCGGCAGGCCCGCGCTCACCGCCGAGCGGTTCGTCGCCGATCCGTTCGGCGCCGGAGGCCGCCTGTACCGCACCGGGGACAGGGCCCGCTGGAACGCGGACGGCGACATCGAGTTCCTCGGCCGGACCGACGACCAGGTGAAGATCCGCGGGTTCCGCATCGAGACCGGCGAGGTCGAGGCCGCGCTGCGGGCCCGGCCGGACGTGGCCGAGGCGGTGGTCGTCGCGCGTGAGGAGGCGCCGGGGCGCGGGTACCTCGTGGGCTACGTGGTGCCGGTCGAGAAAGGCACGCGGCTCTCGTCCGAGGACCTGGCCCGGTCGCTGGCCGAGCGGCTGCCCGCCTACACGGTCCCCTCCGCGTTCGTGTCCCTGGACCGGCTGCCGCTGAACGCCAACGGCAAGGTGGACCGGCGGGCGCTGCCGGACCCGGAGAGCAGGGGAGCCGTGCGCGCCGCCTACGCCGCCCCGCGCACCCCGACCGAGGAGGCCCTCGGCCGGATCTGGGCGGAGGTGCTCGCGGTCGAGCGGGTCGGGACACACGACGACTTCTTCGACCTGGGCGGCGACTCCATCGCCAGCCTGCGGGTGACCTCCAGGGTGCGGCGCGCGTTCGACGTCGAGATCTCCCCGAGGGAGCTCTTCACCGCCCCGACCATCGGTGCCCTGGCCGAGGTGGTGCAGGAGCGGATCCTGGCGTCCTTCGAACGGGTCGCCCAGAGCCAGGGCTCGTGAACAGGCCAGTGGAACCCGGACGGGAGAACACATTGAACGCCCCCTCTTCGCGTGACGGCCGGGTGGCCGCACTGCCCGACCACCTGCGCGAGGCGATGCTCCGGCGGCTGGCCGGCGAGGCCCCCGCCTCCCCGGAGCGGGAGGAGATCCCGCGGACCCCCGCGCGGCGGACGTCGCCGCAGTCACCGGCCCAGCAGCGGCTCTGGTTCAGGTACGAGCTGGACCCCGGAAGCGCCGAGTACATCGTCCCGCTGGTGCTCCGGCTGACCGGTGACCTGGACCTGGACGTGCTCAGGGGTGCCGTCGACCGCCTGGTGGAGCGGCACGAGTCGCTGCGCACCACCTTCGACTCGGTGAACGGCCACGGCGTGCAGACCGTACAGCCGGCCGCCGAGGTGCCGATCCAGGTCACGCGGGCACGCGTGCCCGCGGACGGCGACCGCGAGGCCCCGGTGCGCGACTGGCTGCTACGGGAGGCCAAGCGCCCCTTCGACCTGCGCCGGGGCCCGGTGTTCCGGGCCGGACTGCTGCGGCTCGGGCCGGACGAGCACGTGCTGGCCCTCAGCACGCACCACATCGTCACCGACGGCTGGTCCATGGGCGTGTTCGCCGAGGAGCTGAACGCGCTGTACGCCGCGGGGGTCGCGGGCGAGCCGTCTCCGCTTCCGCCGCTGCCCCTGCGTTACGCCGACTTCGCCTCCTGGCAGCAGGACCGGGTGGCCGGTACGGCACTGGACGGCATGCTCGCCCACTGGAGCGAGCGGCTCGACGGGCTCGCCCCGCTGGATCTGCCCACCGACCGGCTGCGGCCGCCGGTCAGGACCTCCGCGGGCGCGGCCCATGTCTTCGAGGTGCCCCCGGCCGTGCTGTCGCGGCTGAGGGAGACGAGCCGAGAGCACGGCGCCACCCTGTTCATGACCCTGGTCGCCGCCGTGCAGATCCTGCTCGCGCGCTACTCCGGGCAGCGGGACGTCGCGGTCGCCACCGCGACCAGCGGCCGTGGCAGGGTCGAACTGGAGAGACTGATCGGTTTCTTCGTCAACACCCTGGTACTGCGCTGCCAGGTCGACGAGTCCCTGCCGTTCACCGCCTTCCTGGGCGAGGCGCGCTCCACGGTCCTGGACGCCTTCGACAACGACGAGGTGCCCTTCCAGCGGCTGGTGGAGGTCCTGCGGCCCGAGCGCGACCCCAGCCGGCTCCCGCTCGCCGAGGTCGCGGTCAACCTGCAGAACGCGCCGCGCGGGGCCGTCGAGCTGCCCGGCCTCCGGGTGGAGGAGATCCCTCCGCCGGTGCTGGTCGCGCCCATGGACGTCTCGTTCGACTTCTACGAGCGTGACGGCGCGCTCGTCACCCACCTCGGATACAGCACGGACCTGTTCGACGCGGCCACCGCCGGGCGGATGGCCGGTCACCTGCTGACACTCCTGACCGCGATCGCGGACGACCCGGACCGTCCGATCGCCGACCTTCCACTCCTGGACACCGCGGAACACCGCCTGCTGACCGCCACCTGGTGCGGCGAGGGCGGCGGCCCCGCGCCGCGCACGGTTCCCGAGCTGTTCGCCGAGCAGGTCGCGGCCGATCCCTCGGCGGTCGCCGTCGTCCACGCCGGGCGGAGCGTCACCTACGGCGAGCTGGACGGGCGGGCGGACCGGCTGGCCAGGCTGCTGGCCGGGCGGGGCGCGGGTCCCGAACGGATCGTGGCCGTGGCCGTTCCCCGGTCGGCCGAGACCGTCGTCGCGATCCTCGCCGTCCTGAAGAGCGGCGCCGCGTACCTGCCGCTGGATCTCGACCACCCGGCCGAGCGCGTCCGGACGATGGTGGAGGACGCCGCTCCCATCCTCATCCTGGCCACCGCGGAGGTGGCGGAGCGGCTGCCGGAGGGTGTTCCCCTGGTCACGCTGGACGAGCCGGACACCGAGGCCCCGCTCGCCGAGCGGCCCCGGCCGCTCCGCTCCGACCCCGCGCATCCCGCCTACGTGATCTACACCTCCGGTTCCACCGGGCGCCCCAAGGCGGTCGTGGTGCCCCACACCGGCCTGTACGACATGGTGCTCACCCAGCGCGAGCGGCTGGGCGCGGGGCCGGGGACGCGGGTGCTGCAGTTCGCGTCCTTCAGCTTCGACGGAGCCTTCTGGGAGCTCATGCTCGCCCTGCTGTCCGGTGGCACGCTGGTGGTCGCCACCGCGGAGGAACGGGCGCCGGGAGCTCCGCTGGCCGAGCTCATCGGCTCCGAGCGTCTCACCCACCTCACCCTGCCCCCGACCGCGCTGACCGTGCTGCCCGCCGACGCCGTCCCCGAGGGGACGACCTTGGTCGTCGCGGGCGAGGCGTGCCCGCCGGGCCTGGTGCGGGACTGGTCGGCCGGGCGGCGGATGTTCAACGGCTACGGGCCGACCGAGTCCACGATCGGCGCCACCATGACGCGGGCGCTGACTCCGGACGACGCCCGCACCGGGACGGTGCCCATCGGCCGCCCGTTCCGCAGCGTCCGCGCCTACGTGCTGGACGACCGGCTGCGTCCGGCGCCCGTCGGCGTCCCCGGTGAGATCTACCTCGCCGGGCCCCGCCTGGCCCGCGGCTACCTGCGCCGTCCCGGGCTGACCGGCGAGCGGTTCGTCGCCGACCCGTACGGCCCGCCGGGCACCCGCATGTACCGCACCGGCGACCGGGCGCGCTGGCTGCCGGGAGGCGAGCTGGAGTACGCGGGCCGCGCCGACGACCAGGTCAAGATCAGAGGTTTCCGGGTCGAGCTCGGCGAGGTCGAGGCCGTCATGTCCGGGCATCCCTCGGTGGACACGGCGGCGGCGGCCGTCAGCGGCGGCACCCGGGGCGCCCCGCGTCTCGTCGGCTATCTCGTCCCCGCCGCCTCCGGCGGACCCGACCCGGCCCGGCTGCGCGCCTTCCTGCGGGCGAGGCTGCCCGAGCACATGGTGCCCTCGGCGTTCGTCACGCTGGAACGCCTGCCGCTGACGGTCAACGGCAAGGTGGACCGGCGCGCGCTGCCCGAGCCCACCGGCGACCGCGAGGCAGGGACACGTTACGTCGAGCCCCGCACCCCCGCCGAGAGGATCCTCGCCGAGGTCTGGTCGGAACTGCTCGGCGTGGACCGGGTGGGAGCGGACGACAACTTCTTCGACCTCGGGGGCGACTCCATCCTGGGCCTGCGGGTCGTGGCCCGCGCCCGCGAGGCCGGGCTGCGGGTGACGGCCAGGCAGACCTTCCTGCGCCAGACCGTCGCCGAACTGGCCGCGGAGGCGGTCGCCGAGGAACAGCCGCGCGCCGAGCAGCGGGCGGTGTCGGGAGAGGTCCCGCTCACGCCCGTGCAGCACTGGTTCTTCGAAAACCTCGCCGACAGCGTCGACCGGTTCAACCAGGCGGTGTTCGTCGAACTCGACGAGGAGCCCGACGAGGCGGCGTTGCGCGCCGCCCTGGCCGCGCTGCCCGCCCACCACGACGCCCTGCGCCTGCGTGCCGAGCACGACGGTGGGCGGTGGCGGCAGCACAACGCCGCCGCCGAGGACGGCGAGCCGCTGCGGCGGATCGACCTGTCCAAGACCGGCGCCGCCGACCGGGAGGAGCGGATGCGTGAGGAGATCCTGGCCGCGCAGCAGGGGTTCCGGCTGGATGTCGGCCCGCTTTTCCGGGCGCTGCTCTTCGTGCTCGGCGACGGGCACCGCCCCCGGCTGTTCCTGACCGCCCACCACCTCGTGGTCGACGCCGTCTCCTGGCAGATCCTGCTGCCGGACCTGGAGACCGCCTACCGGCAGGCCGAGGCGGGCCAGGACATCCGGCTCCCCGCCAAGACGACCTCCTTCCTGGAGTGGGCCCACCGTCTCGCGGATCACGTGGCGGCGGGCGGCCTCGACCACGAGCTGGACCACTGGGCCCGCCTGGACGAGGTCGCGGCCGGGGCCGCCGCGCTGCCGGTGGACGTCGCCGGAGAGCGCGGAACCGGCGGGCACGGCGGGCACGGCGGGCACATCGAGAACACTGTCGCGTCCGCGCGTACCGTGACCGCGAGGCTGAGCGCGGAGAGCACCCGGGCGCTGCTGCGCGACGTGCCCGAGGTCTACCGATCCCAGATCAACGACGTGCTGCTCACCGCGCTGGGCAGGGTGCTGTGCGAGTGGACCGGCGGCGACACCGCCCTCGTCGAGATGGAGGGCCACGGCCGCGGCGACCTGTTCCCCGGTGTCGACCTGTCGCGGACCGTCGGCTGGTTCACCACGGTCTTCCCCGTCGCGTTGCGCCTTCCGTCCGCGCCCGGCTGGGGGGAGACGCTCAAGTCGGTCAAGGAGCAGCTTCGCGCGGTGCCGAGCCAGGGGCTGGGATACGGCGCGCTGCGCTATCTCGGCGTGCCCGGCGGCCGGCCGCCGGGCCGCGTTCCCGAGGTGGGGTTCAACTACCTCGGGCGGGTCGAGGCCGGATCCGGCGGCCGGGGCGGGCTGCTGCGCGGGCGGCTGCCTCACCCCGGCGCCGAGCGGAGCCCGGGGCAGGTCAGGCGGCACCTGCTTGAGATCACCGGGCTCGTCGACGGCGACGAGCTGGAGTTCCGCTGGACGTACTCGGCGGCCGTGCACCGCGGGGAGAGCGTCGAGGCGCTGGCGGAGCGGATGATGTCGGCGCTGGAGGAGATCGTCGAGCACTGCGCGGAGCCGGGCGCGGGCGGCTGCACCCCCTCGGACTTCCCGCTCGCCGGGCTGGACCAGGCCACGGTGGACCGGCTGGCCGGCGACGGCAGGGGAATCGAGGACGTCTACCCGCTGACGCCCATGCAGCACGGCATGCTCTTCCACTCGCTGGCCGAGCCCGAGTCGGACATCTACGCCGGCCACTACTCGATGGTCCTGGAGGGGGTCACCGATCCGGTGGCGCTGGCCGAGGCATGGCAGCGGGTCGTCGACCGCACGCCCGCCCTGCGTACGGCGGTGATCTGGGAGGGCGTCCCCGAGCCCGTGCAGGTGGTCCACCGCGGGGTGCGGCTCCCCGTCACCCACCACGACCTCCGGGACCTGCCGGAGGCCGAGCGGCGGCAGGCGGTGCGGCGGCTGTGGGAACGCCGGGCCGAGCGGCGGCTGGACCTGGCGGTCGCGCCGCTGGCCAGGCTGGACCTCGTGCGGCTGTCCGAGACCGAGGTGCGACTGCTGTGGGCGGCCCACCACATGACACTGGACGGCTGGAGTTCCTCGCACGTGCTGTCGGAGGTGTTCGAACAGTACGCCGCCCTCACCACGGGGCGGACCGGCACGGTGACGCGCCGCCCGCCCTACCGGGAGTACGTCGGGTGGCTGGCACGCCAGGACCAGGCCGAGGCGGAGCGGCACTGGCGGGGGGTGCTCGCGGGCATGACCGCGCCGACCCGGCTGCCGTTCGACAGGCCGGTGGCGCGGGCCCACGGGGCGCGTTCCTCCCGGGAGGTGCGGCTGCGGCTGCCCGAAGAACTGTCCGGGGCGCTGTACGAGTGCGCCAGGGACGCCCGGCTGACCGTCAACACCCTGCTGCAGGGCGCGTGGGCGCTGCTGCTCTCCCGCTACGCGGGAGAGCGGGACGTCTGCTTCGGCGCGACGGTCTCCGGCCGGCCGGCCGGGCTCGCCGGTTCGGAGTCGATCATCGGGCTCTTCGTCGACGTGGTGCCGGTCAGGACGGAGGTGGACGGCACCGAGCGGGTGATGTCCTGGCTGCGGCGCCTGCAGGACGCGCAGGCCGCGTCCCGCGAGTACGAGTACCTGTCGATGGGGCGGATCCACGCGTGCGCCGAGGTGCCCAGGGGCACCAACCTGTTCGACAGCGTCGTGGTCTTCGAGAACTACCCGTACGACGCCGACGCGGCGGCCGGGCACGGGCTGCGCGTGCGCGACCACCGGGGCGAGGAGCAGACCAACTACCCGCTCACGCTCACCGCCCACGCGGCACAGGAGCTGACCCTGGCGCTGGGGTACGACCCCGCCTCGTTCGACGAGCCGACGGTGGAGCGCATGGCGGGGCACCTGGAGACGGTCCTCGCCGCGATCGTGTCCGCCCCCGAGAGCCCGGTGGCGGACCTGCCGATGCTCACCGCGCCCGAGCGGGAGCGGTTCCTGGGGGAGTGGAACGGACCCGCCGTGGAGTTCCCGCCCGCCGGCTGCGTCCATGAGATCTTCACCGCGCAGGCCGGGCGTACCCCGGACGCCGTCGCCGTCAGCTGCGGTGACAGCGAGCTCACCTTCGCCGGGCTGGAGGAGCGGGCCAACCGGCTGGCCCACCGCCTGGTGGAGCTGGGGGCGGCCCCCGGCGTGCCGGTGGGGGTGTGCGTCGAGCGCGGCGTGGACGCCGTGGTCGCGCTGCTGGGGGTGCTGAAGGCGGGAGGCGCCTTCGTGCCGCTCGATCCCGGCCACCCGCCCCGGATGCTGGCGGCCATGCTGGAGGACGCGTCGGCCCCGGTCGTGGTGACCCGGCGGCGGCTGCTGGACCGGCTGGCAGGGTCCCCGGCGTCCTTCGTCTGCCTGGACCGGGACCGGGCCGTCCTCGACGGCCTGCCCGCGTCGCCGCCGGACGTCGCCGTGACCCCGGCGGACCTGGCCTACATCGTCTACACCTCGGGATCCACCGGCCGCCCGAAGGGGGTGATGGTCGAGCACCGCAACGTCCACCACATGGTGCGCGCCTGGGACGCCCGCTACGGACTGTCCGGGACGCGGCCTCGGACCCTGTCGGTGTCGAGCCTGTCGGTGGACCTGTTCTTCGGCGACTTCCTGCTTTCGGCCCTGTTCGGCGGGACGATGGCGGTGTGCCCCGCCGAGGCGGTGGCGGACCCGCCCGCCCTGCTGGAGGCGGTGGCCGGCACCCGGGCGGAGATCCTGGTGACGGTCCCGTCGCTGGCCAGGGCACTGGTCCAGGAGGCAGGGCGGCGCGGCGTGCGGCTGGATTCGCTGCGCGTCCTCATGGTCGGCTCGGAGGGCTGGCCGGTCGGCGACTCCGAGGAGGTGCTGCGCGGGGTGGGGCCGGACACCGTGGTCGTCAACGCCTACGGTGCGACCGAGACGACGGTGGACTCCACGGTCTTCCAGCTGGGCGGCGATCCGGTGGGTGAGGCGGCGTTCGTCCCGATCGGACGGCCACTGGTCAACACCCGCGTCTACGTGCTGGACGGGGAGACGCGCCCGGTGCCGCTCGGCGTCGCCGGAGAGCTCTACATCGGCGGCGACGGGGTGGCGCGGGGCTACTGGAACCGTGCCGAGCTGTCCGCGGAGCGGTTCCTGAACGACCCGTTCGCCCCCGGCGGTACGGGCCGGATGTACCGGACGGGAGACCTGGTGCGCCGCCGCGCCGACGGGAACCTGGAGTTCCTGGGACGGGCGGACGACCAGGTCAAGGTCAGGGGCTTCCGGGTGGAGCTGGGCGAGATCGAGTCGGCGCTGGCCCGCCACCCAGGCGTCGCCGCCGCCGCGGTCGCCGCCTGGGAGGATGCCCCCGGCCGCGTCCGGCTGACGGGCTACGTGGTGCCCGAGGGCGAGCCGGCGGACGCCCGGGAGCTGAGGACGTTCCTCAGCGGGGTCCTGCCGGGACACGCCGTACCTTCGGGGTTCGTGACCCTGGAGGCGCTGCCGCTGAGCCCGAGCGGCACGCTGAACCGCCGCGCGCTGCCCGACCCCGGCAGGGGGGCCGACACCGGTACGGCGTACGTCGCCCCCCGCGACGCGACCGAACGCCTGCTGGCCGCGATCTGGGCCGAGGTGCTCGGCGTGGACGCCGCCCGGGTCGGGGTGGACGACAACTTCTTCGACCTCGGCGGCGACTCGATCCTCAGCATCCAGATCGTCTCGCGGGTCCGGGCCGCGCTCGGCTCGGCGCCGCCGCCCAGGCAGCTCTTCGACACGCCGACCATCGCGACGCTCGCCCCCCTGCTCGGCGACACCGACCCGGGCGCCGACCCGGACGGCGGCCGACGCGAGATCGAGGTGGTGGACCGCGACGACGACCTGCCGCTCTCCTTCGCCCAGCAGCGGCTGTGGTTCCTCGACGCGTTCGAACCCGGGGGCACCGGATACAACACGGCCCTCGCCCTGCGGCTCCGCGGCGAGCTGGACGCCGGTGCGGCGCGGATCGCCCTGCGGCGGCTGGTAGGGCGGCACGAGTCGCTGCGCACCACGTTCGGCGACGCCGGGGGACGGGGCACGCAGACGATCCACCCGCCCTCGGAGGCGGCCTTCGAAGCGGCCTTCGAGACGGTCGACCTGGAGGGGGCACCCGCGGGCGAGCGCGAGGCCGCGATGTGGCGGCGGCTCGAACAGGAGGCGTCGCGCCCCTTCGACCTGCGGCGCGGCCCGCTGTTCCGGGCCGTGCTGATCCGCCTGGACGCCGCCGACCACGTGCTGGCGCTGCTCATGCACCACATCGTGACCGACGGGTGGTCGATGGGGGTGCTCGCCGGGGACTTCGCCGCCTTCTACTCCGCCGAGACGCGCGGCGAGCGGCGCGAACCCGCGCCGCTCCCCGTACGGTACGCCGACCACGCCGCCTGGCAGCGGGAGCACCTGGAGGGGGCGGCGCTCGACGGGCATATCGGCTACTGGAAGCGGCGGCTGGACGGGCTCGCCCCGCTGGCACTGCCCGTGGACCGGCCGAGGCCCGCCGTGCGCGCCTCCGCCGGCGCGACGCACACGGTGGAGATGCCGCCCGAGACGGTGGACCGGCTGCGGGCCGTGGCGCGCGGACACGACGCCACCCTGTTCATGGTGCTGACCGCCGCCACGCAGGTGCTGCTCGCGCGCTACTGCGGCCAGCAGGACGTCGCGGTGGGCACGGCGACCTCGGGCCGCAACCGGGCCGAACTGGAGGGGCTGGTCGGTTTCTTCGTCAACACCGTGGTGCTGCGCTCCCTGGTGGACGAGTCGTCGTCCTTCGGAAACCTGCTCTCCCAGGTCCGTGCGACGGTGCTCGACGCGTTCAGCCACGACGACGTGCCGTTCGAACGGCTGGTGGAGGTCATGCGGCCCGAGCGGGACCCCAGCCGCACCCCCCTGGTCGAGGTCATGGTGGTACTGGAGAACACCCCGGCGCGGGGCATGGACCTGCCGGGGCTGCGCGCCGAGACGCTGCCGGTCACGAGCGCCGAGGTCAGCCACGACCTGATCGTGAACTTCTACGAGCGGCGGGGCGCGCTGACCGTGGCCGTCGCCTACAGCACCGGCCTGTTCGACGAGACCACGATCGAGCGCATGACCAGGCACCTGGTGATGCTGCTCGACGCCGTGGCGAAGGATCCGGAGCGGCGGTTGTCGGAGGTTCGCCTGCTGACCAGTGCCGAGCGCGAGCGGTCGCTGGTGAAGTGGAACGACACCGGCAGGGAGATCCCGCAGGCCGACCTCTCCGGGCTCTTCGAGGACCAGGCCGCCGCCACCCCGGACACGACCGCGCTGGCCTGCGGGAACCTCACGCTCACGTACGCGGAGCTGAACGCGCGCGCCAACCGGCTCGCCCACCACCTGGGCTCGCGGGGTGTCGGCCCGGAGACACTGGTGGGGCTGGCCTTCCCCCGGATGGCGGACCTGGTGGTGGCGGTGCTCGCGGTGCTCAAGGCGGGCGCCGCCTACCTGCCGCTGGACCTCGAACACCCGCCGGAGCGCGTCGCGCTCCTCCTTGAGGACGCCGGCCCCGCGCTGGTGCTGACCGCCGGAGCCGAGATCCCGGCCGGCGTCTTCGAGGGGGTGCCCCGGATCCTTCTCGACGACCCCGAGGTGCTCGCCGCGCTGGACGGCTGCCCCACCACCGATCCCGTCGGCGGATTCCATCCGGACAGCGCGGCCTACACCATCTACACCTCGGGCTCCACCGGCAGGCCCAAGGGGGTGGTGGTCTCCCGGGGCAACCTGCGCAACTTCCTGGTGGACATGCGGGACCGGTTCGGCCTCGGCCCGCGCGACCGCCTGCTGGCGATGACGACGGTCGGGTTCGACATCGCGGGCCTGGAGCTGTTCATGCCGCTGATCAGCGGCGCGGCGGTGGTACTGGCCGGCCGCGAGCTGGTCCACGACCCCTGGCGGCTGCGGCAGGTCATCGCCGAGGAATCCGTGACCGTGATACAGGCGACGCCCAGCCTCTGGCGGGCGGTGGCCGGGGAGGCCGGCCAGGTCCTCGCGGGCGTGCGGGTCCTCGTCGGCGGTGAGGCGCTGCCGGCGGACCTGGCGGGGACACTGGCGGCCTCGGCGCGGTCGGTGACCAACCTGTACGGGCCGACGGAGACCACGATCTGGTCCACCACGGCGGCGGTCGAGGCGGGGAACGCGGTGGCGCCCCCCATCGGAGTGCCGATCGCCAACACCCGGGTGTACGTGCTGGACCGGCTCTGCCAGCCGGTGCCCCCGGGCGTGCCGGGGGAGCTGTACATCGCCGGGGACGGCGTGGCCCGCGGCTACCTGGGCCGGCCCGCGCTGACCGCCGAACGGTTCGTCGCCGACCCGTTCGGCCCCGCCGGGGCGCGGATGTACCGTACCGGGGACATGGTCCGGTGGCGGGCCGACGGCGTGCTGACCTTCCTGGGCAGGGTCGACGACCAGGTGAAGATCCGGGGGTTCCGGATCGAGCCCGGTGAGATCGAGAGCGTCCTGCTCGGCCACCCGGGCGTCGCGTCCGCGGCGGTGGTGGTCAGGGAGGACCGGCCGGGCGACCGGCGGCTGGCCGCGTACCTGGTGCCCGCGGGGGACACGCCGCCGTCGGTCGCGGAGCTGCGCGACCACGCCAGGCGTTCGCTGCCCGGTTACCTGGTTCCCGCCTTCTTCGTCCTGCTGGAGGAGCTTCCGCTGACGTCGAGCGGGAAGGCCGACCGGCGCGCGCTGCCCGCTCCCGAGGGCGACGCGGGCGCCGAGCGTGTCGCCCCGCGCGACGCGGCCGAGCGGCTGCTCGCCGGGATCTGGGCCGAGGTCCTCGGCGTCGAGGCGGCCAGGATCGGCGTACAGGACAACTTCTTCGACCTCGGCGGCGACTCGCTGCTGACCATGCAGGTCATCCACCGGGCCAGGCACGCGGGGCTGCGCCTCTCGCCCAAGGATCTCTTCCTGCACCAGACCGTGGCGCGGCTCGCGACGGCGGCCGGGCCGGGGGAGACGGTCGGCCCGCGGGTGGACGGCCCGGTACCCCTGACACCCGGCCAGCGCGAGTTCGTCGAGACCAGGGGGGCCTCCCCGCACCTCCTCGCCAGGCCGGTCCTCGTCGAGCTGGCCGAGGGGACCACGGAGGAGGGACTGCGCGCGGCCCTGACCGCGTTGGTGGCCCGGCACGACGCGCTGCGCTCGCGCTTCGGGCACGCGGACGGCTCCTGGTGGCAGCGGGCCGCGCCGCCGGCCGCCGCCGGAGACCCGCTACGCCGGTTCGACCTGCGTGGCGAGGCCGGGGTGGGAGAGGAGGCGGAGTCCGGCCTGCGGGAGGTCGTGGACAGGTTCGCGGCAGGCGAGGCGGCCCGCGGCCTCGATCCGGCAGGGGAGCCGCTCCGGGCCTCGCTGCTGGACTTCGGGCCGGGCCGGCGGTCGTGGCTCTGCCTCACCGTCCACCCGCTGGCGGCCGACACCCGGTCCTGGCGAATCCTGCTCGACGACCTGGAGCGGGCCTACCGGCAGTCGGTGGCGGGAACGCAGGTGGACCTGGGGCCGGAGCCCTCCTCCTTCCAGCACTGGGCGGGGCTGCTGGCCGGGCACGCCGCGGCGGGAGGGTTCGACGAGGAACTGGCCTACTGGACCGCGCTGCCCGACACCGCGCTGCCCGACACCGCGCCGCCCGAGGGGCCGGGTGAGGCGCCGCCGGTCGCGGGAGAGGTGTCCGTCTCCCTCGGGGAGGGCGAGAGCGGAGCGCTGCTGCGCGCGGCGCCCGCGGCGTTCCGCGCCGGGACCGGGGACGTACTGCTCGGCGCGCTGGGGCGGGTGCTGTGCCGCTGGACGGGCGCTGACCGGGTGCTGGTCGAGCTGGAGGGGCACGGCAGGGAGGAGATCTTCGACGGGGTCGACCTCTCCCGCACCGTCGGCCGGTTCGCCGGCACGTTCCCTGTCGTGCTCGGGGGCACGCCCGGCGGTGCCCCGCCCGACTGGCCCGCGATCGTCAGGGCCGTACGTGGTCGACTGCGCGCCGTTCCGAGCGCCGGTCTGGGCTATGGGGCGCTGCGCCACCTCGCCTCGCGACCGCCGGGAGGGGACCGGCCACGGGTGGCCTTCGCCTTCCACGAGCCGGTCGACCCGGGCGAGAGCGTTCTCTACCGCTCGTTCCACTCCCCGCCGCCCGCCCGCCGGGCGGAGCCGGTCGCGCCGGGCATCCGGCCCCTGGAGATCACCGCCTACCTGGCGGACGGCAGGCTGCGTTTCGACTGGCGTCACGTGGTCGGCGTGCACGACCGGGCCACGGTCGAGCGCCTGGCGGAGGACCTGCTGGAGGCGTTGCGCGCGGTCGCCGCACACATCGATCCGGCCGTCGGCCGGGCGGAGAGGGAGTGAGCGTGGACGTCGACCTTCCCGCCCGGCTGGCCCGACTGGCCCGCGAGCACCGTGTGCCGGGGGCGCAGCTGGCCGTGCACCACGAGGGTGAGACCGTCACCGCCGAGACCGGCGAGGAGACGTACGCGGCCGGCGAGCCGGTGACCCGGCGGTCCGCCTTTCCGCTCGGCTCGCTCACCAAACCCTTCACCGCGACGCTGGTGATGACGTTGGCGGCCTGCGGCGACATCGATCTCGACGCCCCGCTGGCCGAGTACGTGCCCGAGGTGGGGGCCGGACGCGGCGGGCCGGGCCCGAGGATGACGGCGCGGCGGCTGCTCAGCCATACCAGCGGGCTGGCCTCGAACCTCGACGAGGGCGGCGACCACTCCGGGGCCCGGCGGCGGTGGGTGGCGCGCCACTGCCGCGAGTCCGGCACCGCGCACCCGCCGGGGACCGTCTTCTCCTACTCCAATATCGGCTACATCCTGGCGGGCCACCTCGTCGAGGTGGTCACCGGGATGAGCTGGTGGGAGGCGATGGAGGCGGTCCTGCTGAAGCCGCTGGACATCGCGCCGGCGTTCGTCGTCGGGCCGCCGTCGGGGTTCCGGCCGGTGGTGGACGGCCACACGGTGCGGCAGCCGGGGGACCGGATGCTGCCGGTCACCTGGCAGACCCTGCCGAAGGTGGCGGCGCCGAGTGCCGGGCTCGCCCTCGGGGCCGCCGATCTGGTCACGTTCGCACTGATGCACCTGGCCCACCCGGCGCTCCAGCCGGTGCTCGACCGCGACTCCGCCCGCGAGATGCGCCGCGACCAGCTCGCGGGGGTGACGGCCGGCCCGTTCGGCATGGCCGACTCCTGGGGGCTCGGCTGGGCGGTGTACCACGACGCCGGGCCCGACTGGTTCGGGCACGACGGCACCGGGGAGGGGACCTCCTGCCATCTGCGGTTCGAACCGGCGGGCGGGACCGTCGTCGCACTGACCGCGAACGCCGCCACCGGACCGGCGCTCTGGGAGGACCTGCTGGCGGAACTCCGGTCGGTGGGGCCGGCCGTGGGAGGCCGCGGCCTGTCGGCGCCGCCGGACCCGGCCCTGCGGACGTCAGGACCACCGGAATGCGTCGGCCGGTACGTCAACGGGGAGATGGAGCTCACGGTCGTCGCGGACGGTGCGGGCGGGCTCCGCCTGACGACGGGCGAGGCCGAGCGGTTCGAGCTGACCTGCTTCGAGGGCCTGCGCTTCACGATGCGGGAAACGTCCGGTGGCCGCACCACCTACACCGGCCGTTTCCTGCGTGACCCGGAGACGGGAGGGATCGATCTCATCCAGGTCACCGGACGGCTGGCCAGGCGGGCGCGCGACGAGAACGACGCCCCCGGCGGGGAAGGCTGACGCCGCGATGAGCACCGCGCAGGCAGGTGCCGGTGACGTGGCCGGTGACGTGGCCGGCGGGCCGATCCGCCTGTCCCGCAACCGTGACTACAACATCCTGTGGACCAGCCAGCTCTTCTCCGAACTGGGCAGTGAGATCACCTTCGTCTCCTTCCCGCTGCTGATCCTGGCCATGTCGGGCTCTCCGCTGGAGATGGGCCTGGCGTCGTCGGTGCTCGCGGTGGCGCACATGGTGGCGAACGTGCCCGCCGGGGTGGTAGCCGACCGGTGGGACCGTAAGAAGGTCATGCTGCTGTGCCACGGTGCCCGTGCCCTGGCGATGGGCAGTGTGGTCGTGGCGCTGCTCCTGGACACCTACGCCTTCCCGCACATCCTGCTGGCCGCCGCGGTCGAGGGCTTCTTCAGCTCTGTCTTCCAGCCGGCCGAGCACGCCGCGCTTCCCCAGGTGGTGCCCGAGTCGCAGCTGCCGCAGGCGGTCGCCCGCAATACCGCGCGCCCCTTCATCGCCACCCTGCTAGGTCCCGCGCTGGCGGGTTTCCTGTTCACCCTGCACCACACGGCGCCCTTCGGCGCCGACGCGATCATGCTCGGCCTCTCCTTCGTCACGCTGCTCCTCCTGCGCCTGCCGCGGCGGGCGGCCCCCGTCGCGCTCCCGAGGGAGGGGGCGGCCGTGGGCGGCGTCGCCGAGGGGATCCGCTGGGTGGCGGGACACCGGGTCATCAGGGCGACGCTGGTGTGGATGGTCTCCTCCAACCTTGTCTTCAGCGCGCTCGTCATCATCGTCCTGGCGATGTCGGGGGAGGGGGTGAGCGCCGGCGAGGTGGGCCTGACGATGGCGTGCATCGGTGCGGGGGGCCTGCTGGGCGCACTGGCCGCGGCCCGCCTGCACGCCGCCCTTCCGCCGGTCCTGACCATCGTCGGCTTTCCGCTCGTCGCCGCGGTGATGACCGCGGCGATGGCGCTCGTCCCGAGCGGCATCCTCCTCGGGGTGCTTCTCGGCGGTGCCGCGTTTCTCGCGCCGGTCGCGAACACCACGGTTCTGACCTACCAGCTCACGGTCACCCCCGACCACCTGCGCGGCCGCCTGTCCGGCATCGCGGGGCTCTTCTCCGGTGGGGCCGGCGCGCTGGGACCGATGGCCGGCGGCTTCCTCATGACGGCCGGCGGCGGCCCGGTCGCCGTGCCGGTCTGCGCGGCCGGCCTGGCCCTCGTCGCGCTGGGTACGCTGCTCAGCCCGACACTGCGCCGGTTCCCCGTGTTGGCACCCACCGATCGGATGTGAGCCGCGAGATTGAAACTTTCATCCACTGTGACGGGTGTTCGCACAGGTCAGCGCGTCCTGATGTGAGCGGGCAGGGGCGCCTGCTGTATGCGGGGGCGGTCGGCCGCCTATGGTGGGAGCGCTCCCATGCATCCCCCCTAAGGAGTCGATCCATGCCAAGAAGGTCAGTTCTGGCCACGCTCTGCGCGGCTCTGGTGATCGCGTCAGGTGCCGCGGTCGCCGTCGCCTCCGGCGCCTCCGCGGCCGACTCCCCGTTCTACGTCGATCCGGAGACCGGCGCCGCCAAATGGGTCGCGGCCAACGCCGGGGACTACAGGGCGCCGGTCATCCGCGACCGGATCGCCTCCGTGCCGCAGGCCCGCTGGTACACCACCACCAACACCTCCACCATCCGCGGCCAGGTGTCGTCGTTCGTCGGGGCCGCGGCCGGTGCGGGCAAGATCCCCATCCTCGTCGTCTACAACATCCCCAACCGTGACTGCAGCGGTGCCAGCACCGGCGGGGCGCCCAACCACACGGCCTACCGGCAGTGGGTCGACGAGCTGGCCGCCGGCCTCCAGGGGCGCCCGGCGTCGATCATCCTGGAGCCCGACGTGCTCCCGATCATGACCAACTGCATGAGCTCCGCCCAGCAGCAGGAGACCAACGCCTCCATGGCGTACGCCGGCAAGAAGCTGAAGGCCGCCTCCTCCTCGGCCAAGGTCTACTACGACATCGGGCACTCGGGATGGCTGTCGGCCTCCGACGCCGCGGCCCGGCTGAACGCCGCGGACGTCGGAGGCAGCGCGGACGGCATCTCCGTCAACGTCTCCAACTACCGGTGGAGCTCCACCGAGGTCGCCTATGCCAAGAACGTCATCTCCGCCACCGGCGTCTCCCGGCTCCGCGCGGTGATCGACACCAGCCGTAACGGCAACGGCCCGCAGGGCAGCGAGTGGTGTGACCCGGGAGGCCGGGCGATCGGCACCCCGAGTACCAACGCCACCGGCGACCCGGCGATCGACGCGTTCCTCTGGATCAAGTTGCCGGGCGAGGCGGACGGCTGCATCGCCGGGGCGGGGCAGTTCGTGCCGCAGCGGGCCTACGACCTGGCCATGGCGGCTCCGCAGCCCACCCCGACCGTCACTCCCACCATCACCCCGACCCCCACCCCGACCGTCACGCCGACCGGCGGCAGGGCCTGCACGGCCACCTACAAGCTGGTCGGCTCCTGGCAGGGCGGTTTCCAGGCCGAGGTGACCGTGAAGAGCAGCGGCGCCCAGGCGATCACGGGCTGGACGGCGAGCTGGTCGTTCCCCGGTAACCAGAGCATCACCCAGCTCTGGAACGGACAGCACACCCAGAGCGGCGCCGGTGTCTCGGTGCGGAACGTGTCCCACAACGGCAACCTCTCCTCGGGCGCCTCGACGTCCTTCGGGTTCACCGGCAGCTGGTCCGGGACCAACGGCGTGCCCGCCTCGGTCAGCTGCACCGCCGCCTGACCCGGTGGTGCGGCCCTGAACCCGGTGCGGCTCGCACGGTATGCCCCCCGTGCGAGCCGTACCGGATTCTCGCGTCTTCCCCGGGGTTCCGCGGCCGAAAGCGAGAACCGGGGGTCTGGGCCCGCCCCGCGCGCTAGCCTGGTCTTTTGCCCGGCGGGGAGCCGCGGAGCGGACCGGCCGGCGCCGCCTCGATGGCCGCGACGGCCTTCGTCATGATCCGCCGCATGGTCTCGACCTCCTCGGGGGTGAGCCGGTCGATCAGGAAGGCGCGGACCACGGCCACATGCCCCGGGGCGGTCCGCTCCAGGCAGCGCGAGCCCTCCTCGGTGAGCACCGCGAACACGCCCCGCTCATCCGAGGGGCAGGTCGTCCGCGCGACGAGTCCCCGCCGCTCCAGCTGTCCGATCTGGTAGGTGAGACCACTCTTGGAAATGATCAGCCGGCGGGCGAGCTCGGTCATCCGCAGTCGCCCGTCGGGGTGTTCGGAGAGTCTCGCCAGGATCTCGTACTGGGCGTGGGTCAGACCCGAGTCGACTTTCAGCTGATCCTCGACACGGCGCTCCAGCAGATGCGTCGCGGACAGGTAGGCCATCCACATGGCCATCTCGCTCTCGCCGAGCCATCTCGTCTCGCTCACCAGAACATCCTATGGCTTGTTCAAATTTGAACTAACCACTATGGTTCAGTTCAAATTCGAATGACAACGAGGAGTCATCATGCTTGACCAAGTGCGCCCCTACGCCCTGCTGCTGGCGAGGGTCGGCATCGGCGTGGTCTTCCTGGTCCACGGGCTGCAGAAGTTCGTGACGATGGGGCTGGCCCAGACCACGGCCTTCTTCGACTCGCTGGGCATCCCGCTGGCGAACGTCGCGGCTCCGGCGGTCGCCGCCCTCGAAGTCGTCGGCGGCGTGGCGCTCATCCTGGGCGCGGCCCTGCCGGTCTTCGGCACCCTCCTCGTGCTCAACATGCTCGGCGCGATCGTCTTCGCCCACGCCGCGGCCGGCTTCTCGGTGAGTGAGGGCGGCTACGAGTTCGTCCTGGCCCTCGCCGCCGGCACCCTGGCCATCGCCTTCAGCGGCGGCGGTGCCCTCGCCGTCGACGGTCTCCGTCAGGGGCGCCGCCGGCCGGTCACGGTCTAGGACCCGTCCGCCGGGCGGAACATCGCGCGCCATGAGGTCCGGACCGCCGACAATGGGCATAGCTGTTTCGACGGTGCCGAATGGCTGGGGGTCGATGTGCGGTGGCTGCGAAGAATCGGCAGCGATTTCAAGGCTCGGCAGCACATCGACGCGTACGCTCTCACGATCGTCGTCTTCGGTTTCGCGTTCCTGTCAATCGTCAGCGACGCGCTGGACGACGACCTCAGATGGGCGGTCCTGCTCTCGGGAGTGGGATTGCTGCTCTACCGGATCACCCTTCCCGCGGAGCCCGCCGAATCTCCCGACGGGCTGCTGAACGACCGGTCGGTGTACGACAGCGCACCGCTGTCGTCGCTGCTCGCCCACGCGCGTGACGTCCGGGTGTTCGCCCCCTCCGCGGTCAACCTGCTCTCCGCGCAGACCTGCGAGATCATGCGCAACACGGTGCTCGCGCGGGAGAGGGGACGCGTCAGGATCGTCATCCTCGACCCCCTGGAGAAGGGGGCGGTCCAGCAGACCGCGAGGCAACTGGACGACTCGATCGAGTTTCCCGTCCAGAGGCTTCCCGCCGCGTTGGAGAGCACCATGGAGCGCCTCCGCCTGATGAGCGGCTGGAAGACCGTGGGCGAGTTCGAGTACCGACTCCTTTCCTACAGCCCGGGATTCAGCCTTGTGCTTCTCGACCCGGAGACCCCGCGGGGCCGGGTCATCGTGGAGATTCACGGTTTTCACAATCCCTCGACCTCGTCGCGCATGCACCTGGAGCTGACCCGCGGCCGCGACGAGCGCTGGTACACCTACTGGGTGGAGCAGTTCAACCACATATGGGAGGCGGCGAGATCCGATGTCACGCCGTTCTCCGGAGAAACTCCTCAGCCTGCTTCCGGAGATGCGGTGGAAGCCCGGGAGTGACCGCGTCGAGCGCCCGCGAGGCGAACTCCTCGGCGGTCGCGTGCTGACCCAGCAGGGCATAAACGCGCGCGGCCCGCAGCAGGACCGGCCCGCTGTCCGACTCGTCGGCGGTCGCGTCGAGGATCTCCTGTCCCGCGGCGTCGAACCGCTGGGCCAGGGCGAGGGCCAGCGCCCTGGCGGCGATCGTGGTGGGCCGCTGGTGCCGTCTCACCCGATCCAGGTCGCGCAGGGCCTCACCGGGCCTTCCGAGATCGGCGAGGATCTCTCCGCGCAGCGCCAGCGCCTCGGCGGGGGGTTCGCCGGCCAGCGCCACGGCGCCGTTGAGAAGGGCGAGTGCGGCGCGCGGCTGTCCCAGATGCCACAGGGCCTCCCCGAGCGCCAGTTGCGCGGGAAGGTCGTTGGGAACCCAGGAGAGAGCGGCCCGCAACTGCTCCACCGCCCTGGCGTACTGGCCCTGGGCCAGCCAGAGCCGTCCCTCCGCGGTCAGCGCCGAGGCCACCCCGTTGAACCGCTGGAGCGTCGCGAACACGTCGGCCGCCTCCTCGAGGAGGCGCCGCGCACTCTCCACCTCGCCTCCCACCGCCGCGACCTCTCCCAGGACGACCAGGGCCTCGGCCCGCACCCACGTCTCACCGGGCCCCGAGGCGCGGACCGCCTCCTCCGCGAGGCCGCGGGCCGTCTCCCAGCTCCGCCTGGCCAGTGCCGCCCGTGCGTCATCGAGGTAGGTCGCCGGGTGCTGCGACTGGCGCACCGAGCCGATCAGGCGGTCGTGCTGCAGCTCGTACCAGCGGATCCCCAGCCGGTGCTCGCCCCGCAGCAGGTGACGGTCCTCCAGCGCCTCGGCGATGGCGTTCGGCATGCCCGCCGTCTCACGGAGGCCCTCGTAGACGGTGTTGCGCGTCCCGTGCTCGGTGACGAAGGTCCTGCGCAGCCAGGAGCGGATCTCGCTCGACGTGACCCCCGACTCGGCCGCGACCTGCGCCAGCATCCGCTCGCAGAAACCGGTCAGGAAGTGGTCGACGTTCACGTGCAGGTTCACGTGCTCGGCGGTGATCTCGTGCAGGCCCGGCGGCAGCGAGTCCCACAGCGCGGAGCAGACGACCTGCAGCTGGACGGGCTCGACGGTGTTGAGCGTCACCGTGGTGGTCTGCCCCTCGTCGTTGAGGAAGGGGACGGTGCGCAGGTCGTCGACGAGTCGTTCGGCGGCCCCCGGGGCGAAGGACCGGCCGGTGCGCTCAAGGGGTCTCGTCGTGGCGTCGAGCGCCGCCGCGCGCGAGAGCGGCAGCAGCTGGAACCGCGCCCGCGAACCCCGGCCCAGCGGGCGCTCGTACGGCAGCACGGAGGCCAGATACTCCTCGCGCAGCGAGAGCAGCAGGTGGAGCCCGTCGTGCTCCTCGACGGCCCTCGCGAGCTGGCGCAGCAGCGCGTGACGCTCCTCCTCCCGGTCGGGCGGGCCGCCGAACAGCTCCTCCGCCTGGTCGACGGCGACCAGGGTGGGCACCGGGTCGCCGTACCGGTCCACGCGTTCCGGGCGCCGGGCCAGGAAGTCCGAGACCGTCAGCCCGGCCAGCACGGACAGCGGCTCCTCCGGCGCCCAGGACGACAGCAGCGCCAGCACGTACGGGTTGCCGGTGACCCTCGGGCGCAGCGAGACGATGCCGCGGGGCGACACGCGGGCCACGGGCAGGACGTCGGCGCGTTCGGGCTCGACGCGCGGCAGGACACCCGCCTGCAGCAGGGACGTCTTGCCGACCCCCGAGGCGCCGAACAGCACGGTGAGACCGGTGGCCTGCCAGATGGTGGCGATGTCGCGGCCTTCGCGCTCCCGCCCGAAGAACAGCACGTGCTCGTCGCGGTCATAGGGGCGTAGCCCCACGTACGGCTGGGTGGCCCTGTCGACCCTGTGAACCGCGTCCGTCATGGTGCCCGTCCCATTCTCCGCAGGAGTTCCGCGCAGAACTCCGAGGCGGTCCCCAGGAAGATCGAGATGTTCCAGCCGTCGAGATAGTGGGCGATGTAGCGCCTGGCCTTGCTCTCCGCGTCGCTCGCCGATCCGTTGACCTCGGGCATCAGCTGTACGCTCACATGCCGCCGCTTGTTACTGCGCGGCGTGCTGCGCATCAGGCCGTGGAACAGCACCCGAAACGTCCAGTCCTGCAGGCTGTAGCCGATGAAGAGCAGTGGCCGGGCGGTCATCGCCCGCAGGATCGGGGTCGGCAGTGGCTGCCTCCCGCCGGTCGCGACGACGTCCACCATGTTGACGAGGTAGGTCAGGTAGTCGGCCTCGGTCAGCACCAGCGACGCCGGTTCGGACCAGCTTCCGTGCAGATGGTAGACGAGGGGACATTCCACCGTCGGCTCTGGCAGGACAGGCGTGGCGGCGGGATCGGCCTCCCACCAGGGGGAGACGGCGACGTGGGGCTCCTTGCCCTCGGCCCGCAGCGCCTCGGCCAGGAAGTCGTCGTAGTTCGTGGTGAGGAACGTGGTCACGGGGAAGCCGGCCAGCACTCGGTGCGGCTCTTCCGGATCGCCGGGAGCAGGTCCCCCGTGAGAGCGGAGAAGCCTGCAGACCCCCTCCTTGAGATCCACCGGATCCCGCACCACCGCCGCGCCGTACTGCATCACGCGGGCGAGATTGCCCGGGTCGGAGAACGGATAGCCGTAGTGGAGGGCGTACCGGTTACTCAGGGCGGCACCGGTGGGGAGCGTCCCGGCGCAGGCACCCGCTCCGAGGAAAGGGGTGCAGTCACCCCTGTGGAGCTGGTCGATCAACCGTTGCCAGTCGAGATCGTCCACGGTCCCACCATTGTTGTCGACAGAAAGTGCCAGTCTCGCACTCCAATGTCGCACATTGGTGGGTTATCACCAAGGTTTCTATATGGAGGAGTCGAATCCGGCCACCGGCCCCGCGTCCCCGTCGGCGGTTATTCGCCGACGGACCAGGTCCAGGATGGAATCGCCGATTTTGTCAAGATCGGCCAAGTTCAGACCCGTCAGGTCGATCAGACCTTCGCCGGAATCGATGTTAGCGGTGGCGGCTTCCTCGCTCATGCGGACTCCCTTGCGCCCACGGCGAGACGCACGCGTCCCCGGATCTCCGAGCGTCCTCGCCTACGCCTTGATGATTACATCCTTTCGGTGTTCAGGCGAGTACTCGGGAAGATAATTTGGCGGGTGGAACTATATAGTTGACCGGAAAATAGACGTTTTAGGGTGTGACAGAGATCCGCTGTTGAGGTGTGGCAATGAGACTCTGACCCCTTCGCTTATGCGCTTGCGGAGGCCCGGAGCCATAAGCTGATTCCCAATCGGGCGAGTGGAGGCCGTCGCGTGCCCATTTCACAGTCTTCGGGGACTTCCCGCCTGCCGGGACGCCAGCCCCAGATCTGGGGCAGGGTCCCCCAGCAGAACAAGAACTTCACAGGTCGTGAAGGCCTCCTCGACAAGCTTCACACCGGTGTCACGTCCGAGGTCACCGCCGTGGTGCCGCACGCCCTTCACGGGTTCGGCGGCGTCGGCAAGACCCACGTCGCGATCGAGTACGCCTACCGCTTCCGGCACGAGTACGACCTGGTCTGGTGGATACCCGCGGACCAGCCGATGCTGGTGCGCTCCTCGCTGGCCGCGCTCGCCCCGCACCTGGGCGTGCCCTCCTCCGCCGCGATGGGAGTGGAGGACGCGTCCGCCGCCGTGCTGGACGCCCTGCGCCGCGGTGACCCGTACTCCCGGTGGCTGCTCATCTTCGACAACGCCGAGCAGCCGGAGGACATCAACGACATCATCCCCCGGGGCCCGGGACACGTCCTGATCACCTCACGCAACTACGCCTGGCAGAGCGTGGTCGACACCGTGCCCGTCGACGTCTTCAGCCGGGCGGAGAGCGTCGAGTTCCTCACCAGGCGGGTTCCCGGCTCGACCAGCCAGGAGGACATGAACCGGCTGGCCGAGCAGCTCGGCGACCTCCCGCTCGCGCTGGAGCAGGCCGGAGCCCTGCAGACGGAGACCGGGATGTCCGTCGAGCAGTATCTCCGGCTGCTCGACGAGCAGACGGCCCAGCTGCTCGACGCCAACAAGGCGTCGGACTATCCGCTGTCCATGACGGCTGCCTGGTCGCTGTCGGTGTCACAGCTCAAGGCGAAGCTGCCCGAGGCCGTGGAGCTCCTGCGCTGCTGCGCCTTCTTCGGACCCGACCCCATACCCCGTGACGTGTTCGGGGCACTTCCCGACGACCTCGCGGCCGGGTCGCGTCTTGGCCCGCTCCTCGACAATCCGATCCTGCTGAGCCGGGCCATCAGGGAGCTGGGCCGATACGCCCTGGCGCGGATCGACTCGGAGAACCGGACCATCCAGGTGCACCGGCTGGTCCAGGCACTGCTCCGTGCCGAGCTGGGCTGGGAGGAGCACGTGTCCTTCCGGCACGAGGTGCACCTCATGCTCGCCGCGGCGGCGCCGGGCCTTCCGGACGACACCGTCCTGTGGCCGCGCTACGCCGAGCTGCTCAGCCACATGACACCCGCGATGGTGGAGGCCGGTGAGGATCCCCGCATCCGTCGCTTCGCCCTCGACGTCGTGCGCTACCTCTACTCGTCCGGGGGCTACCAGTCGGCCAGCGACCTGGTCAAGGGCTTCATCGCCAGATGGCGGGCCGACAGCGGGGACGAGGACCAGCACGTGCTCTCCGCGCAGCGGCATCTCGGCATCGTCCTTCGCGAGCTCGGCGACTACCGGGCCTCCTTCGAACTCAACCGCGAGACCCTGACGCGGATGAGGAGGGTCCTGGGACCCGACCACGTGGAGACCCTCCTGCTCACCAACAGTCATGGCGGGGACCTGCGGATGCGAGGTGACTTCACGGCGGCCCTGGCGCACGACAGGGAGTCGCTGCGGCGGCACCAGAGCGTGTTCGGCCCCCAGCACCACCGGACGCTGCGCGCCATGAACAATCTCGCCATCGACTATCTGCTGCTCGGCGACTACGAGAAGGCGTTCGAGCTGCAGGAGACCACCTACAGGCTGCACCGCCGTCCCGACTCGGGATCCAGCAAACAGAACATCCTCACCTCGGGCAACGGTCTCTCACGTATCGTGCGGCTCAGAGGTGACTACGCCGAAGCCTGTGACCTCGGCGAGGACGCGTACGAGTTCGGGGTGCAGGAACTCGGCCCGGACCATCCCTGGACCCTGCGCACGGCGAAGGATCTGTCCATCGCCAAACGGCGGGTCGGGCAGATCGACGAGGCGTTCGACCTCGCGCAGGCGACGTACGAGCGAGAGGAGCGCATCTTCGGGCGTGACCACCACGACACGCTCGCGGCGGCACTGTGCCTGGCCAACGCGCAACGCACCAGAGGTGAGATCGCCGAGGCGCTGGAGCTGCTGCGGGACGCGACGGCTCGCTATCCCCGCATGTACGGCGACGAGCACCCCTTCACCTTCGGCTGTGACATGAACCTGGCGTTGCTGCTGCGGGTCAACGGGCAGATCGAGGAGGCGAGCCGGCTCGATCTGAGCTCCCTGGAGGGTTTCGACCGCACGCTCGGCCGCGAGCACCACTACTCCCTCACCTGTGCGATCAACCTCGCCAGCGACTTCGCGGCACAGGGGGACGCCCCCAGTGCCAGGCGGCTGGGGCAGGAGACGCTGGCCCAGCTGCGCGAGTTGCTGGGGGTGGACCACCCGCTCACTCTCGCCTGCGCGAACAACCTGGTCATCGACCTGCGGGCGGAGGGGGCCTTAGAGGAGGCCCAGGCGCTGGAGGCCGACACCTTCGAGCGCTACCAGCGGGTGCTGGGCAACGACCATCCGGACACCAGGGTCGCCATGCGCGGTGAACGGCTCGACTTCGACTTCGACCCGCCCGCTCTCTAGACCCTGTCGCCTGGATCTCCTGCCCGCCGCGGACGCCCGGCCGACACTCGCCACGGCAGGATCCGGCGGGCAGGGCCTAACCGTTGCGTTCGAGCCAGCGCGCGTAGTGGTCGTCGGCGCGTGCGCGGCCCAGGGCCCGGGCGCGGGCCGGCACGCTCTCCTGTGCCCAGCGGTCCAGGCGCAGGGCCATTCCGGTCGCGAAGTTCTCGCCGGCCGGGGTCAGCCGCCCGCTGCCGAGCAGGGTGCCGGTCACCAGGCGAGCCGCCTCGCGCCAGCGGAAGAACTCCGAACTCGCGCGCAGGGCCGCCTCCCCGGTCTCCAGGTGGCGCTGGCGCATCCAGAAGCCGGCCACGCCCAGGAAGGCGTAGGCCCCCTGGAGCAGGCCGGGGACAGGACGGGGATCCTCGCGCCAGGGAGCGTAGTAGCGCCTGCCGTCGTCGGGAAGGGTCAGCGGGATCAGGTCGAGCAGGGCCGAGAGCTTCGCGTGCTGCGTCTCGTGGGTCAGGGTGACCGCGAACGTGGAGGCGTCCGGCGGCGTCGACAGGGCCACGCAGCCGTACGTCTCGCCGGATGTCGAGCTCGACTGGCCCCGGGCCGGGGCGACCAGCGGGGTGAGGACCGTGATCGCCGTGACGACCTCATCGGCCACGGCGCGGTGGTGGCGCACCAGCAGATGCCACGCCTCCTCCAGCGTCGACTGCCAGCGCTCGGTCTCGGCCTCGGTCAGACGCCCGCCGATGTTCGTGGTCTCCGGCATCCGGTACGGGTCGAGGTCGTCGATGACCAGGTGCAGCGGCACGCCGTCCACCTCGGTGGAGAGCGATCGCAGGCCTTTCCACCCGGGGGCGTCCCGGCCGGGGTCGCGCGGGACGGTGACGATGGTCCCGTCCGCGGTGACCTCGGCACCGCCCTCGGCACACTCCACCGTGGCCCACGAGACGGTCGGCGACAGGATCGCCTGGCCCAGGGAGGGCAGCGTGACGACCCCCTCCACCGCGGGTACGTCGATGTCGCAGGCCGTGCCCGAGCGGATCGCCGCCGCGGCGGCGAGCGCGGCGAGCTGCCCCGGTGCCGCGTCCTCGGCGTGAGCGTCGAGCATCTTGACCGTCCGCCGCGCCCAGGCGCCCACCGAGGGATGGCGCAGAACGGTGTCGACGGCGCCGGGATGACGGCGCTGTACCGTGGCGAGCAGGTCGTAGGCACGACGGGTGACGGCGGCGTCCGGATGGCCGTTCGCGCGCGCGGCCTCCAGCACTCCCCGTACGAGAAGCACGTGCTTGCTGTGCTGCGCCGCGGAGAGCCTGGCGACCGCGGCGGCGCCGCCACCGCCGGCGGCGAGCTTGGAGAACACCCCGGCCGTGATCCGGTGCTCACGCAGGTTCATCGTGTCCCTTCCCCGTCGTTTCGATCGAGCCGGCAGATCGGCCTCGACAGTGCTCTTGACGTGCTTGATGAGTCGGAGCAGGTCGGGGGAGTAGACGGAGGGGTTGGCGAAACCGTGGCCGGAGCGGTAGCGGTGGGCGTACAACCCCCCTCCGCAGATCCGTGACACCGGGCAGGCCCGGCAGGTGGGACACAGGGCCAGTTCGCCGATCTGGCGGGCGGCGATCGAGGGAAGGAGCAGGGCGTCGTCGAAGGAGTCACGTGTCACGTGCAGCCCGGTCTCGGGGGCTCCCTGGTAGGCCGACTTCAGCACGTCCGACTGCTCGATGCCGCCGTCGGTCTCCACTACCACCATCCCCGCGGGGGACAGGCCTATCTGCTCGCTCGACGACGAACCGCCGAGCAGCACCTGGATGATCTCGCCGAACATCCGGACCCGGGTGGGCCTGCGTGCCGCGCCGTACCACCGGTCGAAGATCGGGATGAGCCAGTCCGCGTACGGTGTCGTCTCCTCGTGGGGAAGCCGGCCGGCCGGGGGCGCCGACCAGTTGCCGTGCGGGAGCAGGAAGTCGACGGCCGGGGGATCGAAGGCGAGGAGCGCCTCGTAGACCCCGATCGGGTCGTTTCTGAGGTCGACGGTGCACAGCAGGCCGCTGAAGAGATGCCTGAAGGTGGGCGAAATCAGCAGCCGGAGGGCTCGGGACACCTCGGCATGGCTGCCGCGGCCGCCTGCGCGCCTGCGGCTGCGGTCGTGCATCGTCTCGTCACCGTCGAGGCTCACCCCGACCCGGATGTCCAGTTCGTCGAGGAGTCGCAGGTAGCTCTCGTCCAGGCGCAGCCCGTTGGTCTGCAGGCTGGCCCTGACCCGGGTGCCGGCGGCCGCCGAACGGATCCGGGTGACGGTCTCGCGGATCGCCTCGGGGCCGGCGAGCAGTGGCTCGCCTCCGTGCAGGATGATCTCGATGTCGCGCAGGCCGTGACGGTGGGCGTGCTCGGCGATTCTCGCGGCGATGGCGGCGACGATCTCCCGTGACATTTGTTTCGGGCGTGTCAGCCACGACGAATCGGCCATTTCGTACATATAGCAATATTTGCAGGCGAGATCGCACCTACTGTGGATCTTCAAGATGAACTGCCGGAACGGCGTCGGTCTCCAGCCGTCGGCCATCAGCCTGCCGATGTCGAGAGTCGACGGCCACTCGCGCACCGCTGATCAGCCCCCTGATGAGACCACGTTATGTGATGCCCGAAAGATGCTTCCACGATAGATGATGGCCGACCGCCGTTCCAGAGACGGATGAAACCCTTCGGCCATGTCGCGGAGCCCACTGTTTGTAAGCCTGGAACTTGACTATTTGGGCAAACTCATGCCAGATAGGAAATGGCGCAAGAGAGGTGTGCCGCGTTTGCCTGAGAAACTTGACCCCATAATCCCGTCACCCAGAAGCGTGTTCCCGGCGACGCTCGATGTCAGGGGATTGCTGGAATCAGGGTGGCGACCGGCGGCTTTCCGGCAGTTCATTTTGAAGATCCACAGCAGGTGCGACCTCGCCTGTCGCCACTGCTACGTCTACGAGATGGCGGACCAGTCCTGGAGGGCACAGCCGAGGCGCATGTCGGAGGCGATCGTCGACCGTACGGCGAAGCGCATAGCCGAGCACGCGTTCACCCACGAGCTGGCCGAGGTGGAGGTCGTCCTGCACGGCGGTGAGCCCCTTCTGGCCGGGCCGGATCTCATCTCCTACGCCGTGCGCGCCATCAGGGGGGCCGCCGCCGACGTCGGGACCCGCGTCCACGTCGGCGTGCAGACCAACGGGCTGCGCCTGGACGAGAGCTATCTGCGGCTCTTCGACAGCCTGGAGATCCGGGTCGGGGTGAGCCTGGACGGCTACGCGGAGGGTCACGACCGGCACCGGCGCCACGCGGACGGCAGGGGAAGTCACGCGAAGGTGGCGGCCTCGCTCCGCAGGCTGACCGGCGGTCCCTTCCACCACCTGTTCAGTGGCCTGCTGTGCACCATCGACGTCCGCAACGATCCGCTGGCGACCTACGAGGCGCTTCTGGAGTTCGATCCCCCGGCCGTCGACTTCCTGCTCCCGCACGGCAACTGGTCCACCCCGCCGCCCTTCCGCGTTCCGGAGGCGGGGGTGACGCCGTACGCCGACTGGCTCATCCCGATCTTCGACCGCTGGTACGGATCGGTCGCCGACCAGACGGAGGTCCGGCTGTTCCGCGAGATCATGCGCCTGCTGACGGGAGGCGCCTCGCGCAGCGAGACCGTGGGACTCTCACCCGCCCGGATGGCCGTCGTGGAGACCGACGGCAGCATCGAGCAGTCGGACATTCTGAAGTCCAGCTACCACGGGGCGGCCGCGACCCGCCTGCACCTGCTCCGCGACTCGTTCGACGCCGCGCTCACCCACCCGTCCATGGCGGCCAGGCAGATCGGCGAGCTCGCGCTTGCACCCGTCTGCCTGGCCTGTGACATCCACTCGGTCTGCGGCGGCGGGCTGTACGCGCACAGGTACAGCGAGGCCGCCGGCTTTCTGGGACCTTCGGTCTACTGCCCCGACCTGTACCGGCTGATCACCCATATCCGCACCCGGCTCGCGCGGGATGTCGCCAGGCTGAAGGGAAGCCGATGAGGCACGGTTCGCAGCAGGTGTCCGACAAGACGTTTCTCACGCTGGCGGCCGGTGAGGGCGGTGCCGGCGCCGTGGCCGAGCTGCGGGCCGCGCAGCGCGCCAGGAACAGGGTGCTGGTGCGAGCTGTCGTCGGCGAGGCGCGGTCGGCCGGGCATCCCGGCGCCGATCTGGCGATGCGCGCCTACGGCCTGCTGGCCGAACTGGAGGGGCAGGCGGACGAGGAGGTCGAGCGCCTGCTGAGGTATCCGGCGGTGGGGGCGTGGGCGTGGCGGACCTACCGGTCCCTGCGGAGCGGGGACGACAGCCGCGACGATCCCGCGCAGCTGGGCGCACTGGCCGTGGTGGTCGCGGTGCGGGCCCGGGTCCGGTGCCGGGTCCGGTTGCCCGTCCGCGACAGCACGATCATGCTGCCGTCCCTGGGGCGTCTCACTCTCCCCACCGGCGCGCCGGCCACGGTCGACGTCGAGGTGCGGCCGGACGGGGACGGCGCCGAACTCGACGCAGGGGGCCTGACGGTCCGCGTCGCCCCCCCGGGCGACCGGCCCGGCTGGCAGGCGCTGCGCGGCTGGTCGGTGATCCCGGGGTTCGACCTGGTCGTCGACGACCTCGACCCGTACCGGTGGCCCGTGGAAGGGGTCGCCGAGCCGCGGCTCGGCCGCGAGCGGCTCCGCGCGTGGCGGGCGCACCTGGACGACGCGTGGCGCGTCCTGACCGCCCACCACCGGCACGTGGCGGAGGAGGTGAGCTCCACGGTGTCGGTGCTCACCCCCGTCAAGGCGCCGGACAGGGGGCAGAACAGCGCTTCGACCCGCGAGGCGTTCGGGACCGTCGCGATGTCCGACCCGTGGCACGGCCTGGGGCTCGCCGCCACGCTCGCGCACGAGATCCAGCACGCGAAGCTGACGGCGCTGACCGACGTGATCCCGCTGACCCTGCCGGACGACGGCAGACGCTACTACGCGCCCTGGCGGGACGACCCGCGCCCCGCCTACGGCCTGCTGCAGGGTTCGTACGCCTATCTCGGGGTGGCGGAGTTCTGGCGGAGGCAGCACAGGTTCGAGCGGGACGCCGAGGCGTTCCGGGCACGCGTGGAGCTCGCCCGGTGGAGGCGGGGCGCCTACCAGGTCACCGGCACGCTGCTGGCCAGCGGGAGCCTGAACGAGCGCGGAGAGGAGTTCGTGGCCTGCATGAGGAGAACCCTCGAAGAGTGCGCCGCCGAACCGGTGGACGACCTCGCGGAGGCACAGGCCCTCCGCGAGGCGGAGCGGCACCTCGACGCCTGGCGGAGGCGCAACACCTGACCTCGGCGTGGTCAGATCGGCGGGGGGTCGAAGTCGCAGTCGATGCGTCGGCCCTCACTCGCGAGGATGGCGTCGGGGTGGCCGGCCTCCAGGGGGCGCTCATAGTGCCGCATCGTGTCGTGGTACAGCAGCTCGGCCTCCTTCTCCGCGCCGGCGGCTCTCAGATCGAGGACGAGGTTGCCGGCGCAGGCCAGGCTCAGGAAGTGGTTCTCGCCGAAGAGCTTCTGCAGCCTGTTCAGCGTCTCCCTGCCGAGCTCGCACGCCTGGGTGAACTCTCCCAGGATCGCCAGGTCCGTCTGGAGGCTGATGGCGCACGTCAGCGGGTAGTGGTGATCCCTGCCGACCTTGGCGATCAGGCCGCGCACCGCCTGCTCGTTCAGCCGGCGGGCCGTTTCGACCTCGCCCCGCAGGCGGTGCAGGATCGCCAGGTTGCCGCCGCAGGCGAAGCCGTAGGGGTGCTCCTCGCCGAACACCCGGGGATACAGCGCGACCGTCCTGTTCGCTATCGCGAACGACTCCTCGAGCTCGCCGGTCACCCGCAGGGAGTTGGACAGGTTGATCGCGGCCGCCATCGTGTCGGCGTGCTCGTCTCCGAAGAGCCGCTGGAGCCGGGTGTGCGTGTCACGCGCGAGGTCCAGCGCCTCGGAGATCTCTCCGGCCCGGCGCTTCGCGATCGACAGGTCCTTGGCCGTCAGCAGGGTGAAGTGATGGTCGAGCGTCAGCTCCTGGACACCGTAGGCGTAGGCCTCCTCGCCCAGGTCGCAGGCCTCGGTGTAGTCGCCGCAGAGCCGTACCGCCCTGGCCAGGCCGTTCCAGGACAGCAGCAGGGTGCTCTTGCCGATGCCCCCCATCGCGTCGCTCATCTCCAGGTATGTCTCCTGGTGCAACCGTCGTGCCGCCTGGTAGTCACTGGTCAGCGCGTAGTCGAGGGCCAGGCTGTTGAGCACGCGCAACGTGGCGGGGTCGCTGGGCCCCCGGTTGGCGATGTGGGCGTCCCGGGACTCGCCGTCCAGCTTGCGGGCGGCGGCGAAGTCGCCACGGGCCCGCAGGGAGGCCCCGTACCCGTTGGTCGTCAGGAGCGTCTCGCGGTGGTCGGGGCCGAGGATGGCGCGCATGTCGTCGAGGGTCTGGTGGTCGACCTCGTAGGCCGCGGCGTACTGGCCGAGCGCCCGCAGGACATTGCCCAGGTGCCGGTGCGCGACGAGCACGTCCAGGTGCTTCGGCCCGCTGACCTCGCTCCATCTCCTGATGAAGCTGGTGAGGAAGGAGTGGGCCGACTGGTAGTTGCCCGACATGTACAGGTAGCGGACCACGTTGAGGGCGAACTGCCTGGCCGCGGGGTCCGTGCACTCCTCCAGACCGGAGGGGGTGACGTGCGCGACCAGCTCCTCGAAGCTGCGCCACCTGTCGGTCTCGTCGGGGTCGTTCGGGGCGCTGCCGGCCAGCAGCACGTGCACCTCGTGCCGGATGTCCGTCTGATCCTCTTCGGGCAGGTCGTCACGGAGCAGCGCCTGGATCAGCCGGTGAACCTGGATCGTGCGGGTGGTGGGCTCGATCCTGGCCAGGGCGAAGCGTCTCAGCTCGCTCAGCGCCGTGGCGAGCAGGATCGGATCAGAAAGGATCTTGCTGAGCCGGGGGACGACGGCCTTGTTGCCCCTGCGGAAGACGTCGCGCGGAATGGGCTCGGGGCCGAAGAAGGCACAGCACCGCAGGAGCGTGATGGCCTCGGGAAGGCGGTCCTGCAGGAGCGACACCGACACCTTCCAGGCCGCGGTCATCGACAGCGGATACCCCGGTGCCCTGTTGACGCCCAGCAGCCTGCTCGCCTGCTCGCCGAGCTGCTCCAGGTACTCGTCGACGGACATGCCGGTCTCGTACTGCAGCGCGCCGGCCTGCTCCAGAGCCAGCGGGAGATCGCCGAGCTGCTCGGCCAGCCGCGAGGCGTCGTCGTCGGGAACCTCCCGGCGCAGGCGTTTCTTCAGGAACGCCACGCTTTCCTCGCGGGTGAAGACGTCGACCTGGAGGGTCTCGAAGTGGTCCTCCCACTTGGGGTTGCGCGAGGTGATCAGGACGTGACCCGGCCCGCGCGGGATGAACTCCTCGACCTGTCCCGGATCCTCGGCGTTGTCGAAGATCAGCAGCCAGCGGCGGTAGGGGTTGCCGTTCTGCAGTGTCCTGCGCACGGCCTCGGCGGCCTCCTCGACACCGGTGGCGGAGGCGGGAGGCAGCCCCAGGTGGGGCGCCATCGCGGCCAGCGCGGACGGCACCAGCACGCGCTGGTCGGCGGGGATCCACCAGACGAGGTCGTAGTGCGACCGGTAGCGGTGGGCGTACTCGATGGCCAGGTGTGTTTTGCCGACACCGCCCCACCCCTGCAGTGCCTGGGGCTGGGGCACGACGGCGGTGACGGTGCTGATGCCCTGGCGGAGCCTGACGAGCAGGTCGTCCCGCCCGGTGAAGTTCCTGTTGCGGGGCGGCACCTTCTCCCAGACCTCGGGCTGCCGTTCCGGCACCGTGTTCGCCGCGTGTGAAAGCTCCACCACCTCGGGCCTCCGTTTTTTTAGCCAAAGGGATCGTACGGTCATCCTAAAGGTTGATTCGGCGGGTGGGGTATTACAGAATCGCATAGTAAGAAGAAAACGGCCTGGAGGCTTTCGAAAAGGACGTCGTTTCGCATTTTTTTAGGACGTCCCAAAACCCGGGTGGTGGTCGAGGCCGGATCCGGAGCGATGTAAGGGGAGCACGCATGCGCGATGACGGCTCAAGATCAAACATTTTCGTCGACCTCGGCGGCCTCTCCCTGGAGATGCTCGGTGAGATCGAGGACCACTCCCTGCGGAGGGCGCTGGAGCCGTTGTTTCTGGAGACGGCGGAGCCGACGGCCGGATTCACCAGCTCGATCTGAACGGTCACCCTGCCGTTTCGTGCGGGTCACGGCAGAAAGGTGATCGTGAATCATTCGCCTGCTCCGGGCGTGCCGTCGGGACAAACGTCGGCGAGACAAGAGGTGCCTTCCCTCGCCGGAGGGATTGACCATGCCAATAGAGTCGTACGGCATCGAGTCCATGATCCGATTGGACCTCTTGCCCGTGAGGTGGTGCCCTGCGTGCATGACATGGGGGAGGCCGAGTGGGAACGCCTGCTCGACCAGTTGAACAGCGGGGACTGCACGCCGTTCTTGGGGTCCGGGGCGTGCGTGGGCACTCTGCCGACCGGGACGGCGCTGAGCCGCGACATGGCGCGCCGATGGGACTATCCGTTCGACGACGACCATGATCTCCCGCGGGTGACGCAGTTCGCGGTGATGCGATATGGGGATTCGGTATATGTGAAGAGACGGATCTGCGACGAGCTCGACGCCGGGGGCGCGCCCGACTTCCTCGACCCCCTGGAACCGCACGGTCTGCTCGCGAGTTTCCCGCTTCCGGTATATCTGACGACGAACTACGACGACTTCATCCTGCGCTCGCTCGAAGCCGTGGGAAAAAGACCGAATGTGGCTGTATGTCCATGGAACAAAGGGCTGGCCTACGCCGAGGATCTGTTCAGCAGCGAGGCGGGCTGGAATCCCAGGCCCGAGGCTCCGCTCATCTACCACCTGCACGGCAGCCTGCAGGATCCGGCGTCGATAGTGCTGGCGGAGGACGACTATTTGGAGTTTCTCACCAACCTCGCGGTGGACGGTGTCGCGGGCGGCCAGCGGATGCTGCCCACCTCCATTCTCGCGGCGCTGACCAGGAGGCCCCTGCTGTTCATCGGATACAGCCTGCAGGACTGGACGTTTCGCGTGCTTTTCCATGGGTTGTTGAAAGCCGTTCCCGGAATCAACCGCCGCAGGCACGTGAGCGTCCAGCTCGCCCCCTCGCTCGCCAGCACGAAGGCGGACGTGCTGGAAGTCCAGCGCCAGCTGGCCAGATACTACGAAGACTGGCGGATCTCCATCTTCTGGGGGACGGCGGAGGAGTTCTGCCGTGAGCTGCGCCGGCGGATGGGACCGGTGCCGTGACCTCTGACGTGACCTCCGACCTTGTCCGGCCGGACGAGGCCGGCCAGCCGTACGTCGGCCTGCGGGCCTTCCGCCGCGAGGACCGAGCCAAGTTCTTCGGCCGCGACAGGGAGGCGTACGAGGTCTCCGACCTGTGGCAGGCCGGGCGCCTGACCGTGCTGTACGGACCGTCGGGCGTGGGCAAGACCTCGCTGATCCAGGCGGGCGTGCTCCCGCTGCTGGACATCGGCAGGACCGACGTCCTGCCGATAGGCAGGGTGTCGCACGGTTCGCCCTTCCCCTCGGCCGCGCTCTCCCGGCACAACCCGCACGTGTTCGCGCTGCTGTCGTCGTGGTCTCCCACCGAGACGCCCACCCGGCTGGCGGGGCTGACGATCCGTGAGTTCCTCAGCCGGCGCCCGCCGCGCCAGGATCCCTACGGCGACCCGGTCCTCACTCTGGCCGCGATCGACCAGGCCGAGGAGCTCTTCGGGGACTTCGCCCACCGCCAGCCGTACCGGGAGTGGTTCATCGGCCAGCTCGTCGAGGCGCTGGACGACGACCCGAACCTGCGCCTTCTCATCTCGATCCGCGAGGACTACCTCGCCGCGATCCTTCCCCACGAGCCGAAGCTGGCGGGCATGGCCAGGAGCCGCTTCTCGCTGACCGCCCTTGACACGGCCGCCGCGGTCCGGGCGACCGAGGGCCCGCTGGAGGGAACGGGACGCTCGTTCGCCCCGGGCGCGGCGCGCGGCCTGGTCGACGATCTCCGCATGATCAGGGTCGGCAGGGCACTGGGCGAGGAGGTCGTCGCCGACGCCAAGGTGGTCGAACCCGTCCAGTTGCAGGTCGTGTGCTCGGCCATGTGGCATTCCCTGCCCGAGGACGTGCGGGTCATCTCCCTGGACCACGTCCGCAGGTTCGCCAACGCCGATCGCTCCCTCACCGGCTTCTCCGAGCGGATGATCGCCGAGGTGGCCCACGACCACTTCGGTGACGACGTCGCCGAGCTCAGGAGCTGGCTGCGCCGCTGCTTCATCACCGAACTCGGCACCCGCGAGGTCGTCTACCAGGGGGAGACCGTCACCGCCGGCATGCCGAACGCGGTGGTCAGGGCGCTGGTGGACCGCCACATCCTGCGTGAGGACATCAAGGCGGGCACGCGCTGGTGCGAGCTGTCGCACGAGCGTCTCATCCAGCCGATCCTGCAGAACGACCGCCTCGTCGTGCAGGCCGAGAGCCGGGCCCTTCCCGACGACTACCTGCGGGCCGCCGAGCTCTCGTTCCGCGACGGGGAGTTCGCGCTGGCCGCCAAACAGGCCGAGGAGGCCCTGGAGCGGTGTGGCGACAACACCAGGATCCGCGCGGAGATCGAGTCCTTTCTCGGCAACGTGGCGCATCGGCGGGAGGACTTCGAGAAGGCCGTGTCGCACTACCGCACCGCCGCGGTCCTCTTCGAGACACTGGGGGCGACGTCGGCCGTCGGCGGCCTGCTCGCCGGGATCGGCCGGCTGCGGCTGGTCCAGGGGCGCCCCTCGGTCGCGGTGCGGGAGCTGTACTCGGCGATACGCCGCGTCCCCAACGACATGAGCATCCAGACCGAGCTCGCCTGGGCGCTCTGGTACGACGGCCATCCCGATGCGGCGCGTGACGTTCTCAACGACGTTCTGGGAAGGGAGGGAAACCTCACCGAGGCGTTGCGGGCACGGGGCGAGATCCTGGCCGGGCTCGGCCGGGCGGAAGCGGCGTTGCGCGACCTGGACCGGGTCAGGCCGCTGCAGTGGCCCTCCACCCGGGCCGCCCACGCCCTCGCGCTGGCTCTGCTGGGGCGCTTCCCCGAGGCGAGGCGGGAGATCAGGGCTGTGCTGGCCGAGGGGGGAGATCACGGTCCGGTGCTGCTGTATGCCGCCCGGATCGAGGCTCTGGCCGGCGACGCCTCGGCGGCGGCCGATCTGGCCCGGAGGGCGGGGACGGCGCGGGCGCCCACCCTCCCTGCCCATCTCGCTGCCGAAGCGGCTCGGTTGGTCGCCACGTCGTGAGCACCCGCGTGGCCGCGTGGGCCCCGGTCGCCCGGACCTCCCTGGCCGTCCCGGCGATGCCGAGTCGCGCGCAGAGGTTCAGCAGCGCCGCGAGCGTCACCACCAGGGCGACGCAGAACATCAGGCCGGCCAGGACGACGGCCGCCATCCGGACGCCCGCCACGGCGACCAGGGTCCCGCCGAGGGGGGCCGCGACGCACACGGCGCTGTACGTGACGAGCCGGTGCACGCTCATCACACGCCCGAGCCTGCTCTTGTCGACGGTGTCGACCTCGAAGGTCCTGATGGCCACGTTGCTGAGCGCCCCGGTGCACCCGGTCAGCAGTATCGCGAGCCCGAAGAAGATCGGCCCGGCACCGTACGCCGCGATGAGGAGCGCCAGCACCCAGATCCACAGCTGGGCGAAGAGCGTGGAGTTTCTCGGCTTGAGCTTGAGGTAGGGAGCCAGGCTCGATCCCGCCACCCCGCCCATCCCCCCGGCGGCCAGTACCAGGCCGACCTCGTAGGAGGGCAGGTTCGCCGACCCGGCAATGAAGATCATGATGAGCGCGTTGATCATCAGATTGGTGACCATGGTCAGGGCCATGGCCTTGCGCAGGAACGGGTGCCTCGCCAGTTCGCTGAAGCCGTCGGCGATCTCCCGCAGCAGGTGCCGCCCCGCCAGGCTTCTGAGCCCGTCGACGAGCCCGCCGGCGATCTCGCGGATCGCGTGCGACCGAGGCCGGCGCCCTCTCCCGCCGCCCGTCACGCTCAGCGGGGACAGCAGCGCCAGGAAGAACAGCGCGGAGTTCACCGCGAAGGACGCCACCTGCATGATCCCGAAAAGCCACCCGCCCAGTGGCCTGCCCGCCAGCACCGCGACGTGCGAGATCGTCTCGCTCCTGGCCATCGCGACGGAGACCTGCTCCCTCGAGACGAGGGACGAGATCAAGGCCGTCTCCGCCAGCGAGTAGACGACCCACAGCGTGCCCTCCAGGAAGGCCGCCACCAGCAGGTGCGGGAGCGACGGCCAGTCGAGGGCGAGGGCGAGGAACACGCTGAAGACGGCCAGCCCCCGCAGGGTCTCGGTGAGGAGCATGAGCGAGCGCGGGTTCACCCGGTCGGCCAGGACGCCCGCCGGAATGTAGAAGATCAGGACCGGAAACGTCAGGGCGAAGCTGGTCCAGCCCGCCTGCACCGGAGATCCGGTCAAGGCCAGTGCCAGGAGGGGATAGGCGACGCTCACGGCTCGTGATCCCACGGTGGAGAACGTCAGTCCCAGCCAGACACGGGCGAATTTTCTCATCGGCTAGTTCGAAGTCGCTCTCTAATCCCTGGCCATATCACGACTTAGCCGCCCGCCGTCCCCGTTCGCGTCCCTGGGGACACTTCACAAGGCGACGGAGGATAGAGCTATCCCGACTCCCACCAGATGGCGTTTCCTTACGAAAGGTCGCAGGATTCAACAACAACGAGAGCCCGTTTCGGTGAAACGGGCCCCAGCGGTGTCGCTAAGTCACTTGAGTCCCAAAAGCATAGCGCCGAAAAAGAGCAGCCGGGAAAGGTTGGTCATTCCCATGCCGAGAAAAGGGACGTTTCGGAATCCTTGGTGGAAATTACAGGTCGTCGACGGCGCTCGGCGGCCGAATCGACGCGACCGCTGAGCGGCCCCCGGGAATGGGGGCCGCCTATACCGGTTTCGGTCACCGCGGACGGCCGGTTCTCGGGGGCGGAAATCACCCCGAGGAGGCCGGAGGTTCAGGCGGGCAGCTGGGCGTCCAGGCGGTAGCCGTCCACGGTGACGTAGACCTGGTCACCCGGCCGGGCGTTCAGGCGCATCAGGACGGGCTGCAGGGAGTCGAAGACAGGGTGGTCCCGCCAGACCAGGACCACCGCGTTGTCACCGGGGCCGGTGACCGAGAGCAGCGTGCCCGGACGCATGCCCAGCCGGGTGGCGTACCCCTCGGGTACGGCCACCGGACCGCCCCGCAGGTGGTCGCTGGTCACCTCGATGCGCTGCCAGCGGCTCGGGTCGGCCGACGGGCTCGCGGGCGGGTGCAGCGGAGCCCGCTGGCTGGTGATCAGGTGCGGCCGGGTGTTGCCGCCGGACAGGGCCGACAGCGTGGCCAGGGCGGCGCGGGGATCGATGCTGCCGGTGTTCACCTGGGGTATCGGCTGGCCGCCGCGGTGGTGGTGGCCGTTGGCCCCCGGAGTGCGGCGAGGCAGCTGCCTGGTCGCCTCGGAGGCGGCCTCCTGGGCAGGTGTCTCCTGCCCGCTCGCGGCGAGGGCGTCCAGCCAGGCCTGGGCCGAGTGGGCCCGGATGCCGAGCTGGTGCTCCATGAGCGCGACCGCGTCGGTGTCGATCGGCTTGTTCGCCAGGAGCTGGCGGGTCCTGTCGCGCAGGCCGCCCAGATCGCCCACGACGAGCCAGTCGTCCTGGAGCCGCCGATCGGGCATGAGCGTGACCAGCACCCGCCAGAGCGGGGTCTGGAGGGTGGGGACCTCGATCGGGTGCGCGGGATCCGCGCCGATGAGCTGGTCCTTGGTGGCGGCGGCGCCCAGCCACTCGGTCAGCCCGAACATGTGCCCGGTCAGCGGTGCGGACTCCGAGGAGCGCAGCCAGAGCAGGATGCGCTCCTCGGCGGTGCGCTGGGCCGCGGAGAGCGCGTCGCGGTCGGCGTTCAGCTTGTGCGCGAGCGCACGCAGGCTGATCGGGTCGACCGCGAAGAGCCGTTCCACGGCGACCGCGCGCTCCAGCGGGCTCCAGTCGCGGAACATGTTGTCCACCAGGCGCACCAGCGGATAGTCGCTGAGGCGTACCGGGGGGGTGGCGGCGGGGGGGTCGGCGGCGGGGGCGACCGGCTCCGGGGCCGGCGACCGGTGCTGCTCCTGCGGCGCGGGCGGCTGGGCCGGGATCGATGGCGCGGGCGTCTGCGCGGGGGTCTGCTCCGGCACCTGGGGCTGAGCCTGGGCGGCCGGCGCGGCCTGCTCGGCGAGCCCCGGGATGTGGCTGAGCACTTCGCGGAACATGGCGGTGACCAGGACCTCGGGAGAGGCGGGCAGCGCGGGCCCGCTCAGGTCTCCCGCGGTCAGGCGGCGCAGGCGGCTCCAGCCGCCCAGCCCGGTGATGGCCAGGCGCGCGGGCTCCGGCCAGCCTGGCAGGGTGGGGTCGACCGTGTGCACGTGCAGGGCGGGCAGCACGTCGCTCAGCGGAAGGTGGTCCCAGCGCGACAGCGAGAGCCGGGCCAGCCTGTCGCAGACCCAGTCGAGCCCGGCGGAACCGAGGGCCTTGGGCAGGGTGACCGAGGACCACCAGCCGGCGGGCAGCCGGGGGTCGGCCAGGGCTTCGGCGACTTGCTGGGGACGGCTCCAGCGCAGGGCTGGGACCAGATCACTCAGGCAGATCGATGACTCGGCATCCATCGGCGGACCGCAACCTCCCCAAAGTGACGCGTGTGGCTAATGGTGCAGCTTACGCCGCAAGCTATCAATTGGTGTTAAGAGGGTAAAGCTCGTTCGTACCCAACTCCGACGGAAGGATACGCGGACGGCCCCCCAGTACCGTCACGGCCTCCGCTCCGGCGCGGCGTCCGGCGTCCAGCGCGGCCTCGTCGTCGGCCCCGCTCAGCAGGGCGGTGAGCAACCCCGCGGCGAACGCGTCCCCCGCCCCAATGGAGTCAATCACCTCGGTGGTGAGTGCGGGAACCCGGGCGGCCAACTTTCCGTTCCTGGCCATCAGCGCGCCGCGGGAGCCGAGTTTCACCGCCGCCGCGCCGTAGCGCAGGCTCAGAGTCTCCGCCGCGCCCTCGGCCGAGGTCTCGCGGGTGAGCAGCAGAGCCTCGTCCAGATTGGGGATGATCAGCTGGGCGGTCAGGGTCTCCTGGATGAACCGCTCGACGCCGAACGAGCGCAGGAATCCGGTCGAGGCGGGGTCCACGCTGATCGAGACGCCGCGCCGGGACGCCTCGGCCATGGCCAGCCGGGAAAGCTGGAGCCCTGGCTCGGCGAACAGCGTGTATCCGGACAGGTGGAGGTGGCCCACCCCCTCCAGCAGGCTCTCGTCCCAGTCGCCCGTGCCGATGTGCCCGCCCGCGCCCCGGTTGGTGAGCATGGAACGCTCCCCGGTCACGTCGACCATGGCGATCACCACGGCCGTCGGCCGGTCGGGGTCGACCCGCAGGTGCGGCCGTACCCCGAAGCGCCGCAGTTCGGCGGCGTGCCAGTCGGCGGTGTCGAAGCCGACCCGGGTCAGGATGCGGGTGTCGGTGCCCAGCCGGGCGGCCCAGGAGGCCGTGTTGGCCCCCGAGCCGCCGGGCCGCAGCACGATGTCGGCGGCGGTGTCCGTGCCGACGGCCAGGCCGCTCCTGGCCGGCCCGCCGTGCAGCGCGACGACGTCGGTCACCACGTCGCCGATGACCAGTAGACCCGTTCCGGTCATGGTTTCCTCAGTTTCCCCGGCTCCAGGAGGCCGCGATCTGCCCGGCGAGGCGGACGTTGCCCCGCACCGCGGCCAGGTTCGCCTCGAGCGAGGCGCCGGCGGTGCCGCGTACCAGGTAGCCCAGGAGGAACGGGGTGATGGCCTGGCCGGTGACCTTCTGTTCCTCGGCCGCCGCGAGAGCCTCGGCGAGCACCCGGTCGTGCAGTTCGGGGTCGAGCTGCTCCGACAGCGGCACCGGGTTGGCGACGATCAGCGCGCTCTCCGGGCCGCCCAGCGCGTCCTGGGCCCGCATGATGTCCGCGGCCTCGGCCGGGGTCTCGATCCGCCAGTCGATCGGCTCGCCCGAGGTGTGCAGGTAGAAGCCGGGGAACTCGTCGGTACGGAACCCCGAGATCGTGACGCCGCGGGTCTCCAGCCGCTGCAGGGTGGCTTCGACGTCCAGGATCGACTTCACGCCCGCGCAGACCACGGTGATGCGGGTCCGGCTCAGCATGTCGAGGTCGGCCGACTCGTCCTGACTGTCGGTCCACCCGCGGTGCACCCCGCCGAGACCGCCGGTGGCGAAGATCCGGATGCCCGCCCTGGCGGCCAGGAACGAGGTGGCGGAGACCGTGGTCGCACCGCTCGCCCCGAGTGCGGCGGCGGCGGGCAGGTCGCGGAAGCCCAGCTTGCGGAGTCCGGGCTCGCCGGCGATGCGCTCCAGCTGGCTCTTGTCGAGACCGATGCACGCCACGCCGTCCAGCACCGCGATCGTCGCCGGCACCGCCCCGGCCTCGCGGACGAGCTGCTCCAGCTCCACCGCGACCTCGAGGTTGCGGGGCTGGGGCAGGCCGTGCGAGATGATCGTGGACTCCAGGGCCACGATCGGGGCGCCCTGTTCCAGCGCCTCGGCCACCTCGGTCGAGGGGCGCAGCAGGCCGCCGGTGAGGGACTGTCGGGTGGTACGCATGAGCTGGTTCTGTCTCCTTGTCCGAGGTCGTAATCATTGCTTGCTTTTGGAACGGTGTAAACGACACCGTCTTCCCCAAAAAGAGCACGTTACGGCGGTTGCCGGGAGACGTCCACTTAAAGATCAGCTAATGAGTAGGACTCCGATCAGTGAGATCCCGCCGATGATGGCCGTGGCGATCCCGCCCAGGAGCAGTGACCGCCCGCCCCGCACGAGCTTTCGGAGATCGACACCGGTGCCCAGGGCGAAGAGCGCCGCCGCGAGCAGCGTCGCCGTCAGACCGGGGATGGCCCGGGTGACCTCGGATGGCACCAGGCCCAGGCTGCGCGCCGCCACGGCCACGACGAACCCGGCGACGAACAACGGCACCACCGGCGGCCGGCCCGCCGCCCGCCCGCTCTCCGGAGGCTCCGTCGAGGCGGGGCGCAGAGCGGCGGAGGTGAGGCCGACGATCGGGGCCAGCAGGACGACCCGGACCAGCTTGACGGCCACCGCGCTCACCAGGACCCCCGCGCCGGCCGCCGCGCCGATGGCGGCGACCTGCGCGACCTCGTGGACCGAGGCGCCGGCCCAGATGCCCAGCTGGTGCGGTGTCAGGCCCAGGGATCCCGCGAGCAGCGGCAGTGCGACGATCGAGGCGCTGCCGTACAGGACGACCACGCCGACCGCGGACGCCACGTCGTCGTCATCGCTTCCGGCGACCGCGTGCATGGCGGCCACCGCCGCCGCCCCGCAGACGGACACGCCGGTCGCGATCAGCAGGGACCTGCGCGGGCTCACCCCGACCCGGCCTCCGATCCACCGCGTCGCCGCGAACGTGACACCGGTCGCCGCCGCGACCACCGCCAGCACCGGCCAGCCGAGCGCCAGCAGCTCCGGCAGCGCGATCTGCAGCCCGAGCAGCACGATCGCCAGGCGGAGCACCCGGCGGGAGACGAACCTCAGCCCGGGGGCCAGCGAACGGTGCAGGCCGCCGAGGTTGGTGAGCGCGACCCCGAGTGCCACCGCGATCACGGCGGCGCTCACCTCGGGAACGATCCGGGTGGCGGCCGTGGCCAGCACCACCGCGACGGCCACCGCCCCGAGCCCCGGCGCGAGCGTCCCGAGCGCTGTCTCGGCGGACCCCGGAGGGGAGTGCCGGGTAGGTCCCGGTGAACGGGCGGGCGGGGAGGAGGGCATTGTCCGAGTGTCGGCGCGGCCCGGCGGGGCCGGTACCCGTCGTCTTGCTGGTAGGTCATAGCCTGGGGCTATGAGTGAGCTGCCCGACATCGAATCCCTGCGCCTGCTCGTCGATGTGGAGCGCCTGGGCAGCCTCGGCCAGGCGGCCAGGGCGGCGGGCGTCGCGCAGCCGTCGGTGAGCAAGCGCATCTCGCTGCTGGAACGACGTCTCGGGCTGGAACTGCTGGAACGCACCCCGCGCGGCTCCGTTCTCACCCCGCAGGGCGCGATGGTCTCCGCCTGGGCCGCGCAGGTGCTGGCGGCGGCCGAGGAGCTCATGAGGGGAGTGGAGGCGGTACGGCACGGCCGGGCCGCCCACCTGCACATCGCCGCCAGCATGACCGTGGCCGAGTATCTGCTGCCGCGCTGGCTGGGAGAGCTCCAGAACCGTGAGCCCCAGGTACAGGTCGGCCTGGACGTGCAGAACTCGGCGGAGGTGGCGAAGCTGATCGGCGGTGAGATCGAGCTCGGCTTCGTGGAGGGCCCCTCGGTGCCGCCGGGGCTGGCGTCGCGGGTGGTGGCCACGGACCGGCTCGTGGTGGTGGTCGCGCCGGGCCATCCGTGGGCGCGCCGCCGTACCCCGCTGCGCGCCGCCGAGCTGGCCGCCACCCCGCTGGTCGTGCGGGAGCGGGGATCGGGCACCCGCGAGACGCTGGACGTCGCGCTGACCGGCTACACCGTCGCCTCCCCGAGGCTGGAGCTCGGTTCCAACGCGGCGGTCAAGGGGGCCGCCCGCGAGGGCGCGGCCCCCGCCGTGCTCAGCGGCTACGCCGTGGAGGCCGAGCTGGCCACCGGCCGCCTGATCGAGGTGCCCACCAAGGACATCGATCTCGCGCGCCGCCTGCGGGCGGTCTGGCGCCGCGGTCGCACCCCCAGCGGCCCGGCCGCCACCCTGCTGAGAATCACCCTCTCCGCCGCCGGGCGGCCGGAGCCCCCGGCCCCGCCGTCCGCCCACTGACGTCCGGGGCGGACGCCCCTTCCTGCTTCGGCTCGTTGTGCGGGCGCGGGTGCGGCTCGGTAGGGTCGGGGTGTTCCGCGACGACCAAGCGGGGCATGTTTCTCCGAACGCCGCAGGGCGTGCCGTGTCCGCGCGGGGAGGCTTCGGGACGTCCGGGCCGGTGAACCGCGGACCGGCAGATCCGGCCGGCAGGTCGGGTGCTGGAATCCCCGGCCCTCAAGCCGCGGGAGGACGTCAAAGGGAAGTCTCGTGCTCCGCTCTCGCTATGAAGCAGTGATCGTCGGAGGCGGCCACAACGGCCTGGTCGCCGCCGCCTACCTCGCCCGCGCGGGCCGGCGCGTCCTCGTCCTGGAGCGCCTCGACCACGTCGGTGGTCTCGCCGTGTCGGCGCGGGCGTTCCCCGGGGTCGACGCGCGGCTCTCGCGCTACTCGTACCTGGTCAGCCTGCTGCCCGCCAAGGTCGTGGCCGACCTGGGGCTCAGGGTCACGCTGCGCCGGCGCCGGTACGCCTCGTACACGCCGGTGGGGGAGAGCGGGCTGCTGGTCGACAACGGCGACGCCGCGCGGACCGCCGCCTCCTTCGCCCGGATCACCGGGGGCACCGGTGAGCTGGACGCGTGGCGGCGCTTCTACGGGATGACCGCCGACGTGGCCGGCAGGGTCGCGCCGACACTGCTGGAGCCTCTCGCCGACCGCGCGGCGATGCGGCGCCTCGTCGGCGACGAGGCGTGGCGCGACCTGTTCGAGCGGCCGATCGGTGAGGTGGTGGACGAGCGGTTCGCCGACGACACCGTACGCGGGGTGGTCCTCACCGACGCCCTCATCGGTACCTTCGCCGACCCCTCGGATCCGGGCCTGCTGGCCAACCGGTGCCTGCTCTACCACGTGATCGGCGACGGGACCGGCGACTGGAACGTCCCCGTCGGCGGCATGGGCGCGGTCTCCGGCGCGCTCGCCGAAGCCGCCCGCGCCGCGGGGGCGGAGATCCTGACCGGTGCCGAGGTCCTCGCGGTCGACGCCTCGGGCGAGGTCGCCTTCCGCGACGCGGGCGGGGAACACGCGGTGGTGGGCGAGCGGGTGCTGGCCAACGTGCCGCCCGCCGTGCTCGCCCGGCTCCTCGGCGGCACCGAGCCCGCCCCCGAGGGGGCCCAGCTCAAGGTCAACATGGTGCTGTCCCGGCTGCCGCGGCTGAAGGACCCCGCGGTGGACCCCGAGGCCGCGTTCAGCGGTACGTTCCACATCAACGAGGGCCGCGACCAGCTCGCCCGCGCGTTCGCGGAGGCGTCGGCCGGGCGGATTCCCACGCTGCCCCCGGCCGAGGTCTACTGTCACTCGCTGACCGACCCCTCCATCCTCGGCCAGGGGTTGCGGGAGGCCGGAGCCCACACGATGACGCTGTTCGGCCTGCACATGCCGGCCAGGCTGTTCCGCGACGACCCGGCCGGGGCGCGCGAGGCCGCGCTGCGCGCCACGCTCGCCTCGATGAACCGGGTGCTCGCGGAACCCGTCGAGGACTGCCTGCTGCGCGCCCCGGACGGCGGTCTCTGCCTGGAGGCCAAGACCCCGGTCGATCTGGAGACCGAGGCGGGACTGCCGGGCGGCCACATCTTCCACCGCGACCTGTCCTGGCCGTACGGGGAGCCGGGGCGCTGGGGCGTGGAGACCGACCTCGAGCGCGTCCTGCTCTGCGGCGCGGGTGCCCGGCGCGGCGGTGGCGTCAGCGGCATCCCCGGCCACAACGCCGCCATGGCGCTGCTCGGCTGAGCCCGTCCGGCCTGGGCGAAGACGGCCTGAGGTGTTCATCGGGTTCTCATGATGAGCGTCTAACGTGAGGGCCATGGGTGACGGTGAGGCGGCGCGGGTGCTGGTCGTGGACGACGAGCCCGCGCTCAGGGAGGCGTTGCAGAGCAGCCTGGAGTTCGAGGGCTACCGGGTCGGCGTGGCCTCGGACGGCCAGGAGGCGCTGGAGACGCTGGAGCGGGAGTCGTACGAGCTGGTCCTGCTGGATGTGATGATGCCCCGGCTGGACGGGCTGACCGCCTGCCGCAGGCTCAGGGCGGCGGGCAACCACCTGCCGGTGCTCATGCTCACCGCCCGCGACGCCGTGGGCGACCGGGTGTCGGGCCTGGACGCGGGGGCCGACGACTACCTGGTCAAGCCGTTCGAGCTGGACGAGCTGCTGGCGCGCGTCAGGGCGCTGCTGCGGCGCGGCGCGCTGAGCGCGCCCGCGGCCGCGGACGACGCCTGCCTGGCCTTCGGCGACCTGCGGATGGACACCGCCAGCCGCGAGGTCACCCGGGCGGGCGAGCGGCTGGAGCTGACCCGTACCGAGTACCTGCTGCTGGAGCTGCTCATGATCCATCCACGCCAGGTGCTCACCCGCGAGCAGATCCTCAGCGAGGTGTGGGGCTTCGACTTCGAGCCCTCCTCCAACTCCCTCGACGTCTATGTCATGTACCTGCGCCGCAAGACCGAGACCGGCGGGCGTCCCCGGCTGATCCACACGGTCCGGGGAGTCGGCTACGTGCTGCGGAACTCGGCGTGAACGGTCGCCGTTCGCTGCGCTCGCGGCTGACCCTGCTGGTGGCGGCGGCCGTGGCGCTGGCGATCGCGGTCTGCGCGGTGCTGTGCTGGTTCGTCGTCAGGGCGGAACTGCTGCGACAGGTGGAACGCTCCCTGGAGGTGCCGAAGGGGCCGCAGGGCGTCGAGTGGATCGAGTCGTACTGCGCGGGGGGGCCGGCGGGGCCGAGGGAGAGCAGCGAGCACAGGCCGCCGTTCCGCATCCCGTCGGTCCAGCTGATCTACACCGGGGGCGGCAGGTGTGTCGTGGGCACCGCCCCCGTCAAGGTCACCCCCGCCGACCTGGCCCTGACCCAGGCCCCGCCCGGCACGAGGAGGTTCAGGGACGGGGTGACCGACGGCGGCGAGGAGGTCCGGGTGATGACGAGGAACGTCGGGCCCGGTATCGCGATCATGGAGTCCCGGTCGCTGGAGGAGGTCCAGGCCACCCTCGCCGCCCTGGCCTGGATCCTGGCCGGGGTCACCGCGCTCGGCGTGTTCTGCGCGGCCTCGGCGGGGCTGCTGGTCTCCCGCACCGCGCTGCGCCCGGTCGGCCGGCTGACCGAGGCCGTCGAGTACGTCGCCAGGACCGAGGACCTCGACACCAGGATCCCGGTCGAGGGCACCGACGAGATCGCCAGGCTCGGCGTCTCCTTCAACGCGATGACCGCCGCGCTGGCCGGGTCCCGCGAGCGCCAGCGGCGGCTGATCGCCGACGCGGGACACGAGCTGCGCACCCCGCTCACCAGCCTGCGCGCCAACATCGACCTGCTGCTGCGCAGCGAGAACACCGGGCGGCCGCTCGACCCCGCTCCCAAGCACAGGCTGCTGACCAACCTCAAGGCCCAGTTCGAGGAGATGTCCACGCTCGTCGGGGACCTGCTCCAGCTCTCGCGTGCCGAGGACGAGCACGAGCCGTACGTCGAGGTCGCCTTCCACGAGGTCGTCGAGGAGGCGGTGCGCCGGGCCCGGCTGCGTGCCCCCGACACCCCGATCGAGGTGGAGCTGCGCCCCTGGTACCTGCGAGGTGATCAGGCCGCCCTGGAGCGGGCCGTGGTGAACCTGCTGGACAACGCGGTGAAGTTCTCGCACGGGCGGGAGGGGCCGGTGCGGGTGAGGCTCCGGGACGGCGAGCTGACGGTCAGGGACCACGGCCCCGGCATTCCCCGGGGGGAGCTGCCGTACGTGTTCGACAGGTTCTGGAGGTCGTCCTCGGCCCGCAGCATGCCCGGGTCGGGGCTGGGGCTGGCCATCGTGGCCAAGGCGGTGCGCGACGCCGGGGGAGAGGTGGAGCTGGAGAACGCCGAGGGGGGCGGCACCCTCGCGCGCGTCCGCCTGCCCGGCTCGTTCGCCCGGCCCGCCGGGGCGTGAGCCACGGCTCACCCGTGGCGACCTGCGCCCGGTACGACAGGACCCGCCCCGACGTTCCGGGGTGGCTCGACGCGGTGCGGCACGGTCGCCGCCGGCGCCCGTGGACCCGATCGCCGGCTGGTTCCGTGAGCCGCCCCGGCGACGTCGATTTCCATGAATTGTGTGCAATCTCTTGTCATTGGATGATCACATCTCCATCATGGTGGCAGATCAACCGGAGGAATGTACACATATCTACGGATGGCTGCCCGTACGGGCGGATCCTCGGAGGGCGGTACGCCCCTGAGGCCGAGCCGACCGCGCGGAACGGGGTCCCCGAACTCTGCGACCGCCCCGGGAAGCGTGCCCGGCGCGCGGTGAAGAGGTCCACGGCGGGCCGCTCGGTCCGATCGGCGAGGAGATCACACGGCTCGTCACGGTGGGGACCATTCGACCAAGGAGCACGGCATGCACTACCGGCTCGGGGTGGACGTCGGAGGGACGTTCACTGACATCCTTCTCATCGACCCCGCTACCGGGCGCACCTTCCGCGCCAAGACCCCTTCCACCCCCCACGACCAGTCGGTCGGCGTGCTGGCCGGTATCGAGAAGGTCCGCGCCGAGGCGCGGATCCCCCTCTCGGAGATCGGCCAGCTCCTGCACGGGACCACCGTCGCCACCAACGCCATCCTGGAGGGCAAGGGCGCGCGGGTGGGCCTGGTGACCACCGCCGGATTCCGGCAGGTGCTGCAGATCGCCCGCTCGTTCGTTCCCGGAGGTCTGGCCGGCTGGATCATCTGGCCCAAGCCCGAGCCGCTGGCCGCGCTGGAGGACACGGTCGAGGCGGTCGAGCGGGTCGCCTCCGACGGGTCGGTCGTCACGCCCCTTGACGAGGACGCGCTGCGTGCCTCCCTCGGGCGCCTGCGCGGCGTCGAGGCACTCGCGGTCTCCCTGATCAACTCCTACGCCTTCGACGGCCACGAGCGGCGGGTCGCCGAGATCGCCGCGGAGGAGCTGCCGGGCGTGCCGGTCTCCATCTCCTCCGCGGTCCTGCCCGAGCTGCGCGAGTACGAGCGGACGATCACCACCGTCGCCAACGCCTACGTCCAGCCCCAGGTCGCCAGGTACCTGGACAACCTCGCCGGCAGGATCGCCGAGGGCGGTGTGACGGGCTCCCTGAACATCCTGCGCAGCGACGGCGGCCTGGCCTCCGCCTCCGCCGCCGCGGGCAGCCCGGTCAACCTGCTGCTGTCCGGACCGGCCGGCGGAGTCGCCGGCGCGACCTGGGTCGCCGAGCAGGCCGGCTTCCCGGACTTCCTCACCTTCGACATGGGCGGGACCTCCACCGACGTAGCCCTCGTCCAGGGCCTGCGCCCGCGCGTCGGCCGCGAGACCAGGGTCGGTGACCTGACCGTCCGCTCGGCCTCGGTGGACGTGCGGACCGTCGGCGCGGGCGGCGGCTCCATCGCCCACGTCCCCGAGCTGACCCGGGCGTTGCGCGTCGGCCCGCAGTCCGCCGGTGCCGACCCGGGCCCCGCCGCGTACGGCAGGGGAGGGGAGGAACCCACCGTCACCGACGCCAACGTGGTGCTCGGCTACCTGCCCGCCCGGCTGGCCGGTGGCGAGATCGTCCTGGACCGGGAGCGGTCGCGCGCCGCGGTGGCCGGGGTCGCCGAGGCCATGGGCCTGCCGTCGGTCGAGGCCGCGGCCCAGGGCATCGTCGACATCGTCAACGAGAACATGTTCGGCGCGCTGCGCCTGGTCTCCGTGCAGCAGGGCTTCGACCCCCGTGACTTCGCGCTGGTCGCCTTCGGCGGCGCCGGCCCGCTGCACGCCAACGCGCTGGGCCGGCTCACCGGCTCCTGGCCGGTCGTCATCCCGCCCTCGCCGGGCGTGCTCTGCGCGTACGGCGACGCCACCACGTCCCTGCGCGACGAGGCCGCCCGCACCTACATCAGGCGCTTCTCCCAGCTCACCGACACCGAACTGGGCGAGCTGCTGACCGAGCTGGCCGAGACCGCGGCACGGACACTGGAGGCCGAGGGCGTCGACCGCGCGGACCAGAGCGCGACCTATCACGTCGACGTCCGCTACCACGGCCAGGGATTCGAGATCCCGATCCCGCTGACCCCGGACACCGGGCTCGACGCCCTCGGCAAGGCGTTCGACGCCGAGCACGAACGACTCTTCTCGTTCCTGCTGGACAACGAGCACGAACTGGTCAGCGCCCGCGCGGCCGTCAGCGGGCCGCGCCCCAACGTCCAGGCCGTCTCGCTGGCCCCGGGCGGGGAGGACCCCTCGGCGGCCGTCACCGGAACCCATGAGATCTGGGTCGAGGGCGGCTGGACCGAGGCCGCCGTCCACGACCGCTCCGCCCTGCTCGCCGGGAACGTGGTGCGCGGCCCGGCGATCGTCGTCGAGATGGACTCCACCACCCTCGTACTGCCCGGTCACGCCGCGACGGTCCACGAGAGCGGCAGCCTGCTCATCCGTCCCCTGGAGGCATGATGGCCCAGATCATCGAGACCGCCACCGTGCCGCTCGCCGCGGTGGACGTCGACCCGGTGACCCTCGACATCATCGAGAACGCCCTGCGCAACGCGCGTCACGAGATGGACGAGGTGCTCTTCCGCACCGCGCTCTCTCCGGGCATCCGGGAGCAGCACGACGAGTTCCCGCTGATCGGCGACCCGCGGGGCCGCATGGTCGTCGGACAGTTCGGCCTGTCCATCCCGGCACTGCTCGACGGCTTCGACGGGACCATCGAGGAGGGCGACGTGCTGCTCACCTCCGACCCCTACTCCTGTGACGGCGCGATCAGTCACGCCAACGACTGGCTGGTCGTCATGCCGATCTACGTCGAGGGCCGGGTCGTCGGCTGGGCGTCGATGTTCGGCCACATGTCCGACGTCGGTGGCAAGACCGCCTGCTCCATGCCGACCGACGCGCGCACCATCTTCGAGGAGGGCGTGGTCATCCCGCCCTTCAAGCTCTACTCCCGGGGCGTGCTCAACGAGGACGCGCTGCGCATCATCCTCAACCAGGTACGCCAGCCCGACTGGAACCGCGCCGACCTCAACGGCCTGATCGCGGCCTGCCGCACCGCGTCGCGGCGGATCCAGGAGCTGTGCGCGCGCTTCGGGGCCGAGACCTACACCTCGGCGCTGGAGGCGCTGCTCCAGCGCAACCACGACGCGATGAGAATCCTGCTGGCGACGCTGTTCGAGGACGGGGAGACCCTCACCTTCTCCGACTACATCTGCGACGACGGGGTGGGGTACGGGCCGTACCGGCTGACGTTGTCGCTGACCCGCACCGGAGAGAAGGTGCTGCTCGACTTCTCCGGCAGTGACCCGCAGGCCCAGGGGCCGATCAACTACTACATCAACGAGAACCTCGCCCGGATGTTCTTCGGCATCTACCTGATCACCGTGGCCGACCCGCAGATCCTGTGGAACGACGGCTTCTACCCGCTGGTGGACGTGCGCATCCCGGAGAGGAGCTTCTGGAGGCCCGAGTACCCGGCCGCGCTCAACGCCCGCAACCACGGCATCGGCCGGATCTTCGACCTGTTCGGCGGGCTGCTCGGGCAGAAGACGCCGGAACTGCTGAACGCCGCGGGCTTCTCCTCCTCCCCGCACTTCATGTACTCAGGGCACAAGACCGGTACGGGAGAGTGGTTCCAGCTCTACTCCATCGGCTTCGGCGGCATCCCCGGACGCCCGATCGGCGACGGCCCCGACGGGCACTCGCTCTGGCCCTCGTTCACCAACATCCCGTGCGAGTTCCTGGAGTCCTACTATCCCCTGCGCGTCGAGCGCTGGGAGACCGTCGCCGACACCGGCGGGGCGGGGCTGCACCGCGGCGGCAACGGTGTGGACGTCGCCTACCGGTTCCTGGAGCCGGGCACGATCGCCATCCACGACGACCGCTGGCTCACCTACCCGTGGGGTGTCAACGGCGGTGACCCCGGCGCCCGGGGACGCAAGTGGATCGAGCGGGCCGACGGGACCGTGGAGGTGCTGCCCAGCAAGGTGCACGACGTCCCGGTCGCCCCCGGAGACCTGCTGCACTTCGTCACCTGGGGCGGCGGCGGGTGGGGCGACCCGCTGGAGCGCGATCCGGACCTCGTCGGGCTGGAGGTGCGGCGCGGTCTGGTCACCCCCGGCGGCGCCCGCCGCTACGGAGTGTCCTGCGACGAGGCGGGAACGGTGGACCTGGAGGCGACGGCCGGGCTCCGCGAGTCCCTGCGCGCCTCCAGGCCCGAACCCGCGGTGTTCAACATGGGGCCGCCGCTGGAGGAGGTCCTCGCCCGCTGCGAGGAGGAGACCGGCCTGCCCGCCCCCCGCCCGCCGCTACGGGTGTGAACACGGAGCCTTCCGGCGTCGCCGGGAGGCTCCGTCCTTTTCTCACCCGGTGTTAATGGCCGGCTCAGGATCACTCAAGATCACCTTATGACCCTGAGGCCATGACAGAACCGAGCCGCCGTCACCGGGGGGCAGCGTGAAGCAGGCGACAGCGCCGGCGCGCACCCGAACGGTCGAGATCGTGGTCCCCGTCCACAACGAGCAGCGGGTGCTCGGCGAGAGCGTCCGCCGCCTGCACACCTATCTCACGGAAACCTTCCCCTACGGCTTCCGCATCACGATCGCCGACAACGCCAGCACCGACGCCACCTGGCGGATCGCCGTCGACCTCAGCCGCGAGCTGTCCGGCGTGCGCGCCCTGCACCTCGACGCCAAGGGCCGGGGCAGGGCGCTGCGCAGGGCGTGGTCGGCCAGCGACGCCGACGTGGTCGGCTACATGGACGTGGATCTCTCCACGGACCTGGACGCCTTCCTGCCGCTGGTGGCCCCGCTGCTTTCCGGTCACAGCGACCTGGCCATCGGCACCCGGCTTTCTCGGGGGTCCAACGTCGTCCGCGGGCCGAAACGGGAGTTCATCTCGCGGACGTACAACCTGCTGCTCCGCTCGGCGATGGGGGCGCGGTTCTCCGACGCGCAGTGCGGTTTCAAGGCGGTGCGCACCGAGGTCGCGCAGGCGCTGCTCCCCGCGGTCGAGGACGAGGAGTGGTTCTTCGACACCGAGCTGCTGCTCCTGGCCGAGCGGCACGGTCTGCGCATCCACGAGGTGCCCGTCGACTGGGTGGACGACCCGGACAGCCGCGTCGACATCGTCAGAACCGTCAGGGACGACCTCAGGGGGATGGCGAGGGTGGCGCGGAAGACGCTGTCGGGGGCGGCCAGGATCCCGGTCCCGCCTCGGGTGCGGGCGGCGCGGCTGCCCGGGGGCATGGCCCGCCAGCTGCCGAGCTTCGCCGTCATCGGGGTGATCTGCACCCTGGCATACCTGGCCCTGTTCGTGACCCTGCGCCTGGTGACGCCCGCCGCCGTGGCCAACGGGGTGGCCCTGCTCGTCACCGCGGTCCTCAACACCGCGGCCAACCGGCGTTTCACCTTCGGCCTCACCGGCCGCACCGGAGCCCTCCGCCACCAGCTCGAAGGCGGCCTGGCCTTCCTCGTCGGCCTGCTGCTGAGCACCGGCGGCCTGGCCCTGCTCGACCTCGTGGCACCCGCGGCGTCCACCGCCGCGGAGGTCGCCGCGCTCGTGGCGGCCAACGCCGTCGCCACCCTCGTACGCTTCCTGATGCTCCGCACCTGGGTCTTCAATCCCCGCCGCGCCAAGGAGAGCACCCGATGAGCACCCACACCTCGCCGGCGGCGGGGCCCGACGCACCGGCGCAGCCTCAGGGCGGCAGGCACGCCGCCGGGCCGGGACGCGCGGGCCGGGACGGCGGACTCGGCGGCGTCGCGCGCCGGGTGTCTCTCGGCCGGCCCGGCGACCCCCGCTGGGCGCGGCCGGGCCTGTGGGGTGTGCTCGCGCTGGCCGCCGTCCTGTACGTCTGGGCGCTGGGGCGCAACGGCCACGCCAACGAGTACTACGCCGCCGCGATCCTGTCGGGCACCCGGAGCTGGAAGGCGTTCTTCTTCGGAGCCCTGGACGCGGGGTCGTTCATCACCGTGGACAAGCCACCGCTCGCGCTGTGGGTCATGGGACTGCCCGCCAGGATCTTCGGGTTCGGCACCTGGAGCATGCTCCTGCCACAGGCCGCCGCCGGGGTCGCCGCCGTCGCCGTGCTCCACTCGGCGGTGCGAAGAGCCATGCCCGGCGGGTACGGCCACGCCGCCGCACTGGTCGCGGCCCTGGCGATGACGCTGACCCCGATCACCGTGGCCATCAACCGGGACAACAACCCCGACACCCTCCTCGTCCTGCTGCTGGTGCTCGCGGCCTGGTTCTGCCAGGAGGCGGTACGCACCGGCCGGATGCGCGCGCTGGTCGTCTCGGCGGTGCTCGTCGGCCTGGCGTTCAACACCAAGATGCTCCAGGCCTACCTGGTGCTCCCGGCCTTCGCCCCGCTCTACCTGGTCATGGCTCCGGGGACGTCGCTCCGCCGTCTCGGACACCTGCTCGCCGCGGGTGCCGCGCTGGTGGTCTCCAGCGCCTGGTGGATGGTGATCGTGGACCTGTGGCCCGCGTCGGACCGCCCCTATGTCGGCGGCAGCACCGACAACTCCGTCCGGGACCTCGTCATCGGCTACAACGGCCTCGGACGGATCTTCGGCAGCGGCGGGGGGCGGGGCGGGGGCGGCATGGGGTTCGGCGGCGAGGCGGGCGCCTGGCGCCTGTTCAACGACATCATGGCCGGGCAGATCTCCTGGCTGCTGCCCTTCGCCGTGATCGCCCTGGTCGCCGGGCTGGCCCTGACCGCCCGCGGCCCGCTCCGCGACACCAGGATCGCCCTGCTGCTGTGGGGCGGCTGGCTGGCGGTCCACTACGTCGTGTTCAGCTTCTCCAGCGGCACCTTCCACCCGTACTACTCCACCGCGATGGCCCCGGCCGTCGCCGCGCTGACCGGTCTCGGCGGGGTGCTCGGCTGGAGGGCCTACCGGCGCTCCAGGGCGTGGTCGTGGGTGCTGCCCGCGGGGATCGCGGTCACCGGGGCGTGGGCGTTCACCGTGCTGCGCCGCAGTACGGACTTCGTGCCCTGGCTGGCCTGGACGGTCGCCGCGATCACGGTGACGGCGGTCGCCGGGCTGCTCCTGGCCCGCCTGGGGCCGCGGCTCCGGCTGCGGGTCGCCGCCGTCGCGCTGGCCGCCGGGCTGGCCGCCGGCCTCGCCGGTCCCGCCGCCTACGCGCTGACCCCGCTCGGCTCGGCCGTCAACGGCACCAACCCCACCGCGGGTCCCGCGGGGAGCGGCGGCTTCGGCGGCATGCGGGGCGGCTTCCCCGGCGGCGCGAGAGAAGGGGGTCCCGAGGGCGACGGCGGACCTCCCGGTGGCACACCGGGACAGAACTCGCAGCAGGGGACGACCGGCGACGCCGTTCCGGGGGCGCGCTACGGCCTCCCGGCCGACGGCGTACGTGGCGGTGGTCCCGACGGTGCCATGGACCAGCAGATGATCGAATACCTGAGGAGGAACCTGGACGGCGCGACCTGGCTGGTGGCGGTGAGCGGCGCGCAGGGCGCCTCCTCGGTCATCCTGTCGACGGGGCTGCCCGTCATCGCGATGGGCGGCTTCACCGGGAGCGACCCCGCCATGACCGTGGACCGGCTCGACGGGCTCGTCTCCTCGGGGCGGCTCAGGTACGTGATGACCGGAGGCGGCCAGGGCGGGCCCGACGGGGGCGGGTCCCAGGTGACCGAGTGGGTGCGGGCCAACTGCGCGGCGGTCAAGGCGTCGGAGTACGGCGGCTCCACCGACCGGTCCCTGTACCGCTGCGGCTGAGCCCGCACGCCGGCCGTCCGGGACGGACCGCCTCCCGGGCGGCCGGTGCCGGTTTCCGAAGGCGCCCGCACCGGACGTCCGAAGTCCTCTGCGCCGGATCCGCCTCAGGCCACCGGCTTCTGTACGGGTCCGGGCGACGTCCGGCACGGCACCGGGCAGGTCTGCCGTTTGGACCGCGGTCGACCCGCCGTCCGCCGCGGCCACCGGTGTCCGTGCTGAGATTGGGGCGCGGCCAGGCGAGGAAGCAGGGCGCCTCGGCGATCTCCTCGGGCTGGGCCACCCGGCAGAGCGGCTGAGCACGGACGGGGTCATGTCCGCGTGACGGACGCGAGGAGCGCCAGCTTGTCGGCACTGTCGGTGCCGGGGTCCGGGTGGAGGACGACGAGCGTCTGGCCTGTCGCGCCGCTGACGCCCAGCCTCTCCCGGTTCAGCCACAGGCCACCGACCTGGGGGTGGTCGATGCGCTTGGGGGTGCCTTCGCACGTGTTCACGTCGTGGCGGGCCCAGAGCCTGCTGAAGCGAGGGCTGGCGAGGGAGAGCTCGCCGACGAGTTCGATGAATCGGGGGTCGTCCGTGTCGGTGCCGACGGACTCGCGGAAGCCGGCGACCATGCCCTGCGCGGCGTCCTCCCAGTCCGGGTAGAGGGCCTGCTCGGCGGGGTCGAGGAACACGTCCCGCAGGCGGTTGCCCCCCGCCACGAGTCGCGGCGACAGAGCGGTCGCCGGCGCGTTGGCGGCGAGGACGTCGAAGTAGCGGCCCTCCACGTACGCGGGGAGCGGAAGCGCGACGACGAGCTTGGCGACGCCCGGCGGGACGGTCTCCTTCCGGGGCCGCCGTCGCCGCCGAGGTTTTCCCGCCCCGAGGCGTAGCAGGTAGGCCGTCGCGTTGTCGTCGAGCAGCAGCACGCGGGCGAGGGACCCGAGGACCTGCGCGGAGGGGTTGCGGTCGCGGCCCTGCTCCAGGCGCAGGTAGTAGTCGGCGCTGATGCCGGCGAGCATCGCGACCTCCTCCCGTCGCAGGCCCGGCACGCGCCGTACGCCCACGGAGGGGATGCCGGCCTGTTCAGGAGTGACGAGCTCACGGCGGGCGCGCACGTAGTCGCCCAGCAAGTTGGATTCGTCGCTCATGTCCCCACGGTAGTTCGCGCACCCTCGTGCGTGCCTGGTCCTGTCACCCCCAGGATCGCGGGGGCTCTGGCTCCGTCAGCGGGTGAGCGGAAACCTCACTTCCGTAATGAACACCGGCGAAATCGGCCGGGGATCCCTTCTGCGAGCGAGGAGTTACACCATGTCGACATATTTGCTGGTACACGGGGCCTGGCACAGCGGGCAATGCTGGGAGCGGGTGGTCCCGTTGCTGGCGTCGGCCGGGCACCGGGTGGTCGCGCCGTCGCTGACCGGCCACGGCGACAAGGCGCATCTGCTCGGCCCCGAGGTAGGGCTGGACACGCACGTCGACGACATCGTCAGGCTGATCACCGAGGCGGACCTCACCGACGTGATCCTGGTGGGCCACAGCTACGCCGGGCTGGTCATCTCGTCCGCCGCCAACCGGATCCCGGATCGGATCGCCCATCTGGTCTATCTCGACGCGATGGTCCCCAGGGACGGCGAGAGCGCGGTGGATGTGCATCCCGTGACCCAGGACCTCATCGACCGCGCCGCGGAGTCCGAGGTCGGCTGGCGGGTCCCGCCGATGCCCGAGCTGCCGCCGCCCCTGGGCCTGTTCGGGGTCACCGACCCGGCGGACGTGGCGTGGCTGCGGACGATGTTGTCGGATCAGCCGGTGCTCTGCCTCCGGCAACCGGTCCGGCTGGACAATCCGGCCGTGCGCACGATTCCGCGGACGCACGTTCACTGCGTCGTCGGCGTACCGGAGGGCATCGAGCGGCGGCCCGTCCCGGCGATACAGCCCAACGGCAGCCCGGCGCAGGTGTGGGAACTGGAGACGGGCCACGACTGCATGATCACCATGCCGGCCGAGCTCACCGAACTGCTGCTCAAGCTCGGCTGACCCGCCCACCCGGGCCGCTTCCGGTCCCGCTCTCCTCGCCCGTGCGACGGGGGTGAATTCATTGACTGATTGACCAATCAGTAGTATGGAGGCGGTGTGCCCGCGCTGCTGTAGTCTTGCGCCGTGCACAGCGGAGGAGGAGCGCGCAGCAGCCGCGCCGACCAGGCCGACCAGCGCCGAGCGGAGCTCCTTGAGGCCGCCAGGCGGGTCGTGCTCGAGCGCGGGCTGGCCAGCACCCGTGTCGCCGACATCGCCAAGGCGACGAACGTGAGCGGTGGCCTGATCCACTACCACTTCGCCACCAAGGACGATCTCATCACCGAGATGCTCCGCAGCACCAGCGACTCGGAGATCCAGCGGCTGAAGGAGATCGTCGCGGGCCCCGGCACCGCCGTCCAGCTCCTCGACCGTGTCCTGCGCTTCTACATCCCGGCCTCCCGCTCCGACCAGAGCTGGATCCTCTGGGTCGACGCCTGGGCCGTGGGAGTGCGCGAGGAGCACGTCCGCACCATCCTGCTGGAGCTCGAGGGCGCCTGGATCGAGATCCTCAGCCAGGTGATCTCCGCCGGCGTGGCCTCGGGCGAGTTCACCTGCGACGACCCCCTGGGCTCGGCCGAGCGGATCGACGGCATGCTCGACGGCCTCGTGGTCCGGTACACCCTGCACACCGGCAACATGTCGCGGAGCCGGATGCTCCATCACGCCAGGGTCGCCGCGGCCAGGGAGGTCGGCCTGCGCCTCTCGGACTTTCCCGACGAGCCGGCCGAGGCTCCGTAGCGGCGGGCGGACGGGGAGACCCCGGGGCCGCCGGGTCAGACCTGGGGGGTGGGCAGGGCCGCGAGGAGGAAGGCCAGTCGCGCCGCGGCGCCGTCGATGTTCTCGCTGGTGCCGAGCCGGTAACCCCACGAGGTGATGAAACGGCCGTCCTGGGAGCAGGTCACGGTCTCGGCCAGGGTGCTGCTGAAACGGTTGCGGACGTACACGTACGCGGGATCACCGAACGAGATCCGCTGTACGGAAAGGTCGGCGTGCAGCCGTATCGCAGCAACGAACCTCTCCAGACAAGACAGCGTGTCCAGCATCGTGCGTCACCTCCGTCTCGACAGAGAATTGCACGATCTTGGGATGCTAATCAAGCAATTGCGGTGTTTAGTCCCTTGACTGCCCGGAGAAATCGTTGAGTACTCGGACGATCACCGATCTGGCGTCCTCCCCGAAGACCGCGACCTCGTAGAGTTCCTCGAAGGTCCGCGCGTAGAAGGCGACGTCGTCCGGGTCGCGGAGAAGCAGGTCCCTCGTCCTGGTCGGCACCGTGACATGGGCGTCGTCGTACATCCAGAAACCGTTGAGCGGCGCCGAGGGCAGGGGGGCCTCGAAGGGGATCACGCCGAACTCCACGTTCGGCAGCGCGGTCACCGCCAGTAACCGGTCGAGCTGCCCGCGCATCACGTCCAGCGGGGCCAGCCGGTAGCGCAGCACCGCCTCGGGCAGGACGAACCTGAACCGTCTGCTCTGGTCGTAGAGGATGTCCTGGCGCCGCATGCGGACCCGGATGGCCGCGTCGATCTCGTCGGGGGACCGGTAGAGGCGCTTGATCCGAGTGAAGATGCTCCGGGCGTACTCGGTGGTCTGCAGCAGGCCGATGACCACGCCGGGCTCGAACACCCGCAGCAGCGTGGTCCGTGCCTCCATGTCGAGGACGTCCTCCTGCAGGGCGGCCAGTCCGCCGCGGTGCCGCTGCCGCCAGGAGTCCTGGCGATCCGGGAGCCCCAGCACCTGCTCCACCAGCTCCTCGACCACCTCGGGGGAGGCGTCCGTGGCCCGCGCCCACTGGACGATGTCGTCCTCGGTGACGGTCTGGCGGGCGTTCTCGATCCGGGAGACCTTGGAGGCCTGCCAACTCAGCCGCTCGGCCAGTTCCTTGCCCGACAGGTGGGCGGTCTCCCGCAGGTGCCGTAACCGCGCGCCGAGTTCGGTTCTGGCCTGTTGGAACCCGCCCACACGATCTCCCTGGCCGCTCTCGCCCGCCTGCTCCTCCCGCGGGTTCACGTCACCCCCCGCGTGGTGCGCACGACGCTAGACCCGAGCATGTGGATCAAGCCAGAGAGCACTCCTAATCGTGACCAATATTTACAGAAAGTACTCGGCGCGCGATGTCCACGAGCAACTCGCGGGGCACCTCGACGGCGGTCTCCCCCTCCAGGACGTGGCGCAGGTCGGCCAGCGCCTCCGCGTCGGTCACCCGAAGGCCCTGCACCACGACGGTCCCGCGATCGGTCTCGTAGAGGGAGGGGCAGGCGCCCGCTTCGGAGGTGGAACCAAGGAACCGGAGGCGCATGACTGAATCCTTCCCCGAGCAACACTCTTGGAGCAATTGCGAGCAATCCTAGAGTTTGGAAGGTTGCATGAAGGTTTCAAGCACCAGATAACGCACATTCCACTTATTTCGCCTTATGTCACATGAACGTGCGGGCGCGGGCGAACAGGTTCAGCGTGGTCGCGTGGAGCAGGTCCCCGAGTTCCCTGGGCGCCTTGCCCGCGCACGCGCGAGCGTGTGTGCCCTCCAGCACGATGCCGAGCTTGAAGCAGGCCATCACCGCGTACCAGTCGACGGCGGACAGATCGCGGTCGGACAGGGCCGCGTAGCACTCGACGAGCTCGGTGGCCGGGGCCAGCCCGGTGACGCCGCCGGAGATCACGCCCACGCCGTCGGAGGTCGGCCAGGTCGCCAGCAGCCACCCCAGGTCCAGCAGCGGGTCGCCCACCGTGCACATCTCCCAGTCGACGATCGCGGCCACCCTGGGCCCGTCGCAGGCGAACATGAGGTTGGCCAGGTGGTAGTCGCCGTGCATGATCCCCGGAGTGAACTCCTTCGGCCGGTTGCGCTCCAGCCAGCCGGCCGTCTCCGCCAGTCCGGGGATGTCGGGTCCCGGATATCCGTCCAGGGCCCCGTAGCCGTCCAGTTCGCCCATCCAGCGCGGTACCTGCCGCTCCAAAAACCCCTCGGGGCGGCCGAACCCGTCGAGCACGCCGTGGTCCACCCGCCCGAGGTCGGCCAGCGCCGAGGCCGCCTCCAGGCCCATCCGATGCCGGATCGCGGGATCGCTCGCGTGCGGCTCGGGCAGCCCGACCGTGGGGTTGAAACCCTGGACCGGTTCCATCAGGTAGAAGACCGCGCCCATGACGCTCTCGTCGGTACAGGCCGCGACGAGGCGCGGCGCCGCCACCGGCGTGTCGCGCAGCACGGCCAGCACCCTCGCCTCCCGGCGGAGTACCTCGTTGCTCCTGGCGCGCGGGTGCAGCGGCGGCCTGCGCAGCACGTACCGAGATCCACCCCGCTCGAAGCGGACCATGACGTTCTGCGTTCCGCCCGCCACCGGCGCGACCCGCTCGAACGGCCCGCGGGGCAGCCCCTGCGCGTCCATCCACGCACCGAGCACGCCGAAGTCGATCACGTTGACGTCGATGTGCGTGGCCGTCATGCACCCTCCTCAACCGAATTATATTCTAGTCAGGGTGAATCTATGATCCCCGCCCGCGACGGTCAATACCGTCCGCACCGCGACGGCCGTTACGATCGGGGGATCACACGGGGATCACAGCAGGCGCCGCGGGATGTCGGTGAGTACGGCGCGGAGTTCCTCGCCGAGGGCCTTGGCCTGGGCGTCGAGGCGAGGGCTGGCGGCCACGCCCCGGCCGAGGAGGCCGTGGACGACGAAGTTGAGGGCGAGCAGGTTGGGCAGCTCGAAGCGCTCGACGTTCAGTTCCGCGGTGCAGGGCAGGAGCTCGGCCAGGCGCTCGACCGTCAGGTGGTCCTCCAGCCAGCCGAACTGCTCGGGGGTGCGGACCCAGACCCCCAGGTTGGCGTTGCCGCCCTTGTCGCCGGACCGGGCACCCACGATCGAGCCCAGCGCGGCTCGCACCGTCCCGCCGTCGCCGTCCGCGCCCCACGGGCCGCCCGGTGCGGCCTCCTCCGGCGCTCCGGGGCGCGTGACCGGGGGAGGGGGCGCCTGCCCGGACCGCTCCCGGCCACCGTCCCCCGACGCGTCCGGTGCGGTGGGGAGCTCGTGGCCGTCGAGCCAGACGCGGGCCCGCACCGCCTTCGCCGGGACGAGCGTGGGCCAGTAGACCCCGTACGGCGAGGCGTCACCGGGAGGGGTCAGCCCGTAGAAGCCGGGGTAGCTCGCCAGGCCGGTCTCGACCACGGCGGAGGAGAAGGCGCGTCCGGCCCTGCGCCGGTCGGCGTCCATCACGGTGACGCGCAGCAGGGCGGTGCCCGCCAGCGGGGTGAGCTCGACGTGGACCTCGTCGAACGACTCCCTCGGCACCCGGGCCCAGATGGCCTCCTGGGCGAGCCTGGCCTTGGCCTCGACGTCCAGGCCGGTCAGCACGAGCGTCATGGTGTTGCGGTAGCCCGCCAGGTAGTTGACGGCGACCTTGAGCGTGCTGGGCGGGGCCTCGCCGCGTACCCCCGAGACGCGGACCCGGTCGGGACCCTGCTGCTCCAGCCGGATCGTGTCGAAGCGCGCGACCACGTCGGGGCCGAGATAGCGGGGGGAGGCGATCTCGTACAGCAGCTGCGCGGTGACCGTGCCGACCGAGACCAGCCCCCCGGTCCCCGGGTGCTTGGTCACCACGCTGGAGCCGTCCGCCTCCAGCTCCACCAGCGGAAACCCGCAGTGCGCCAGGTCGGGCACCTCGTCGAAGAACGCGTAGTTACCGCCGGTCGCCTGGCAGCCGCACTCGATGACGTGCCCGGCGACCACGGAGCCGGCCAGCGCGTCGAGATCGCCGGGCCCCCATCCGTACCGCCAGATTCCCGGCCCTGTGACCAGGGCCGCGTCCGTGACGCGGCCGGTCACCACCACGTCCGCCCCGGCGGACAGGGCGGCGGCGATCGGGCGGCCTCCCAGGTAGGCGTTGGCGGTCAGGGCGGGCGCGGGCAGCGGCTCGCCGGTGTCGGCGTTCGGCGCTCCGCCCAGGTCGTGGCCGGTGAGGTCGTCACCGGTGACGTGGGCGACCCGCGCCGGCAGCCCGAGGCGCGCCGCCAGCTCGGTCACCGCCCCGGCGCACCCGGCGGGATCCAATCCACCCGCGTTGGAGACGATCCTGATGCCGCGCTCCAGGCAGGTCCCGAGGACCTCCTCCAGCTGCTTGAGGAAGGTCGGCGCGTAGCCGGGGCGGCCCCTGAGCCGGTTCCCGGCCAGGATCAGCATGGTCAGCTCGGCGAGCCAGTCGCCGGTGAGCACGTCGATCGGGCCGCCCTCCACCATCTCCCTGGCGGCCGACAGCCGGTCGCCGTAGAAGCCGGAGCAGTTGGCGATACGCAACATCGGATCTCCTCGGGCGGGTGTCCGGCAGGCGGTGTCAGCCCACCTCGGGGACGGGGATCCAGGACGCGGGCCGCTTCTCCATGAAGGCGGCGATCCCCTCCTGCCCCTCGGCGGAGGTGAAGCGCCGGGCGGACAGCTCGGCCATCTGGCGCATGCCCTCCTCGACACTCAGCTCGGGCACGGTCCGCACGAGCTGCTTGGTGAGAGCGAGCGACTCGGGGCCGCCGCGCAGCAGCATGCCGGTGTAGTGGGCGACGGTCGCGTCCAGCTCCTCCTCGGGCACGGCGCGGGTGAGCAGCCCGATCTCCCTGGCGCGGGCGGCGTCGAACGTCTCCCCGGTGAGCAGGTACTCGGCGGCGGCGCGCGGGTCGAGCCGCCGCAACACGGTCACCGAGATCATCGCGGGCACCACGCCGAGCCGCACCTCGCTGAAGGCGAACGACGCCGAGTCGGGGGCGATCGCGAAGTCGCAGGCCGCCACCAGACCGAGCCCCCCGGCCCTCGCGGTGCCGTTCAGCCTGCACACGACCGGCTTCGGGCTCTCCCAGATCAGGCTCATGATCTCCGGAAACGACGCGGTCACCGGCGCCTCGTGCGCGCCGCGGGGGGGAACCCGCTGCTCCTTCAAGTCGGCGCCCGAGCAGAACACCGGCCCGGTCCCGGTGAGCACGATCACCCGGACGCTCTCCTCGGCCAGCGCCCGGTTGAGCCGGTCCTCCAGGTCGCCCAGCAACCGCACCGACAGGGCGTTGCGGTTGCGGGGGGAGTCGAGGGTGATCGTCGCCACCCCCCCGGACACCTCCCCGTGCACCAGGCGCTCCACCGGCCAACCCCCATCGGTTCTCATCTGAATCCTTCCAGCCGCAAGACCCCGTACTCCGGCTCCGGAGAGCCCGGGGAGGGGATCAAGTCTGCCCCTCGATCACGACCAGCACGAACCCGGCCTCGACCTGGCGGCCCGGCGTCACGTTCACCGCCGCCACCGTGCCCGGCGCGGGGGCGGTGATCCGGTGCTCCATCTTCATGGCTTCGAGCACCACGACCACCTGCCCTTGCCCGACGCTCTCGCCGGGTTCGACGTCGATCCGCAGCACGGTGCCGGGCATGGGGGCCAGCAGGGAGCCGGGTGGCACCTGCTCCACCGGTGCGGGCAGGCGCTCCAGCGGGGTGAGCCGCACGGAACCGAGCGGGGAGTCCACGTGCGTCACGCCGTCGTAGCGGGCCACGGCGAACCTGTGCCGCACGCCCGAGGTCTCCAGTACGACCAGCGAGGGCGTCGCGCCGACCAGGACGGTATCGGGGAACCCCTCGGCGCGCAGGCCGTCCCTGGTGATCCGATAGGAGATCTCCGCCTCCGCGAACGCGGTGCGCTGCGGCTGCGACACCACGTTGCGCCATCCGCTCGGCAGTCCCGCCTGCACCGTCGCCGCCGCGCGGTTGGCCGACGCCCGCGCGAGCGCGGCGGCGAGGGCGGACAGGCGCACGGCCCCCGGCTCGGCTCCGGCGGTCCGCCGTCCGGACGCCGACCCGGTGAGGCCGTGCTCGGTCAGGAAACCCGTATGGGTCTCCCCGGCGAGGAACGCCGGATGGCGCAGGACCTCGACCAGCAGGTCCCGGTTGGTGACGGGGCCGTGGATCCGCGCGCCCGCCAGCGCGAAGGCCAGCCTCCGCACGGCGTCGGCGCGACTCGCGCCGTAGGAGATGACCTTGGCGAGCATCGGGTCGTAGTGCACCCCGATCGCCGAGCCGTCCTCGACGCCGGAGTCCAGCCGCAGCCCGTGCCGCCCGCCGGGTACGGGCGCGAAGCGGGAGTCCACGCCGGGGATCTCCAGGCGGTGCAGGGTGCCGCTCTGCGGGAGCCAGTCGAGGGCCGGGTCCTCGGCGTACAGGCGAGCCTCGACGGCGTGCCCGGACGGCTCGGGCGGCGCCGCGGGCAGCCGGGCGCCCTCGGCGATCCGCAGCTGCAACTCGACGAGGTCGACACCGTAGAGGCACTCGGTCACCGGGTGCTCCACCTGCAGGCGGGTGTTCATCTCCAGGAAGGCGACCGTGTCGCCCCTGACGAGGAACTCGACGGTTCCGGCACCGACGTAGTCGATGACCCGCGCGGCCGTGACCGCCGCGTCGCGCAGCCGCGCCCGTGCCGCCGGGGAGATCGCCGGGGAGGGGGTCTCCTCGATCACCTTCTGGTGCCGCCGCTGGATCGAGCACTCCCGCTCGCCCAGCGCCCACACCGTCCCGTGCCCGTCGGCCAGGATCTGCACCTCGATGTGCCGGGCGCCTTCCAGCAGGGGCTCGACGAACACGGTGCCGTCCCCGAACGCGGACGCGGCCTCGGCGCGCGCCGACTCGACCGCCTCCGACAGGTCGCCGGTCAGCCGCACGACGCGCATCCCGCGCCCGCCGCCCCCGGCCGACGCCTTCACCAGCAGGGGAAGGGGGCCGCCCATCGAGGTGAACACGGCCTCCAGGTCCCGTTCCAGGTCGTCCGCCGAGTGGCCGGGACCCGTGGTGAATCCCGGCAGCACCGGGACCCCCGCGGCCGCCATCAGCTCCTTGGCCTCGATCTTGGAGCCCATCGCGGCGACGGCCTCGGCCGGCGGACCGACCCAGGTCAGGCCCGCGTCCGGCACGGCCCGTGCGAAGGCGGCGTTCTCCGACAGGAAGCCGTAGCCGGGATGGACCGCGTCCGCCCCCGATCTGCGGGCCGCGTCGATGATCTTCTCTGTCGACAGGTAGGTGTCGGCGGGTCTGACACCGCCGAGCCGCACCGCGTGGTCCGCCTCGGCCACGTGCGGGGCGTCGGCGTCGGCGTCGGAGAAGACCGCGACGGTCTCGATGCCGAGGTCACGGCAGGTACGGAAGACGCGGCGGGCGATCTCACCCCGGTTCGCGACGAGCAGGCGGCGGATCGGCGAGGCGGTCACGGGCATGATCACATCCGGAAGACGCCGAAGCCCGCGGGCTCCGGGGCGGGGGCGTTGTGTACGGCGGACAGGCACAGGCCCAGGACCGTCCGGGTGTCGCGGGGGTCGATCACCCCGTCGTCGTAGAGGCGGCCGGAGAGGAAGAACGGCAGCGACTCGGCCTCGATCTGCGCCTCGACCATCCGGCGCATCGCCGCGTCGCCCTCCTCGTCGTAGACCTGCCCCCGGGCCTGGGCCGCGGCCCTGCCGACGATGGACAGCACCCCTGCGAGCTGGGCGGGCCCCATCACCGCGGACTTCGCGCTGGGCCAGGAGAACAGGAAACGAGGGTCGTAGGCCCGGCCGCACATGCCGTAGTTGCCCGCTCCGTACGAGGCGCCCATGACGATCGTGAGGTGCGGGACCGTCGAGTTGGACACCGCGTTGATCATCATGGCGCCGTGCTTGATGATGCCGCCCTGCTCGTAGTCCTTGCCGACCATGTAGCCGGTGGTGTTCTGCAGGAAGACCAGCGGTGTGCGGGCCTGGTCGGCGAGCTGGATGAACTGCGCGGCCTTCTGCGCCTCCTCGCTGAACAACACCCCCCGGGCATTGGCCAGTATCCCGATCGGATAGCCGTGCAGGCGGGCCCACCCGGTCACCAGGCTCCCGCCGTACAGGGGTTTGAACTCGTCGAACTCGCTGCCGTCCACGATCCGCGCGATCACCTCGCGCGGGTCGAACGGGATCTTCAGGTCCTCGGGCACGATGCCCAGCAGTTCGTCCTCGTCGTACAGCGGTTCACGCGCGGTCCCGGCGGAGGCGCCGAGCCTTCGCCGGTTCAGGCCCCTGACGATCTGCCGCCCGATCCGCAGCGCGTCATGCTCGTCGGCGGCCAGGTAGTCGGCCAGCCCGCTGACCCGGGCGTGCATCTCGGCACCGCCCAGCGACTCGTCGTCGGACTCCTCCCCGGTGGCCATCCTGACCAGCGGGGGCCCGCCGAGGAAGACCTTCGCGCCCTTCTTGACCATGACCACGTGGTCGCTCATCCCCGGTACGTACGCCCCGCCGGCGGTGGAGTTGCCGAAGACCAGGGCGATCGTGGGGATCCCGGCCGCCGACAGGCGGGTCAGGTCGCGGAAGATCCGGCCGCCGGGGATGAAGATCTCCTTCTGGGTCGGCAGGTCGGCCCCGCCGGACTCCACCAGATTGATCAGCGGAAGCCGGTTCTCGAAGGCGATGTCGGCCGCCCTGAGCGTCTTGCGCAGCGTCCACGGGTTGGACGAGCCGCCCCGCACCGTCGGGTCGTTGGCGACGAGCACGCACTCGACGCCCTCGACCACCCCGATCCCGGTGACCACGCTCGCCCCCACGGGGAAGTCGCTGCCCCAGCCCGCCAGCGGTGAGAGCTCCAGGAACGCCGAGTCGGGATCGACGAGCAGCTCGATCCGCTCCCTGGCCAGCAGCCTGCCCCGCGCGCGGTGCCGGTCGACGTACTTCTCGCCGCCGCCGGCCACCGCTCTGGCCTGCTCGGCGTCGAGCTCGGCCAGTTTGGCGAGCATCGCCTCGCGCCGGGCCAGGTAGTCGTCACCGGAGGTGTCCAGCCGGCTCACGAATCCGCCTCCTTGATTGACGTCGGCGTCATGTTGCCGCCTTGGCTCGCGGGCGTCAGGCCGATGGCCCGGGCCCAGAGCGTGGAGAGCATGACGACGGCGGTCCGCTCGTCGGCGTGCTCGCCGAGGTCGAGCCAGACGTGGGCGAAGTGCTCGACCATCCCGCCCAGCATCACGGCGGTCAGCCGGGGGTCCAGCGACGGATCGGCCAGGCCCTGCTCCTGCAGGCGCCGCAGCCCCTCCGCGCCGCGCCGCACGAAGACCTCGCGCAACTCGAGCAGCAGGCCGCGGAACCCCTCGTCGGCGATCGCGACCTGCTCCAGCATCCTCACCAACCGGGAGTTGGCCGCCCAGGCGCGCAGGTAGAGCAGGTTGGCGGCCTCGATGCGGGCGTACGGGTCGTCGGGAGCGGCGGGCCCGACCACGCTGGCGGTGAACATCTCGCCCACCACGGTGGCCGCCACCTCACGGAACAGCTCCTCGCGCGAGCCGAAGTAGGTGTAGAAGGTGCCGTGCGAGACGCCGGCGCGCGCGCAGACGTCGTCGACGCGCACGGCGTCGTAGCCTCGCTCCTCGAACATCTCCCGTCCGGCCTGGACGAGCGCCGCCCGCGTGCGGCGGCCCCGGCTGCTGAGCGTCTCAGACTTGACGATCACGTCAATTACGGTAGCCCACAACCGGTACTCCCGCCAGGGGCCGAGCCTGATCGGGGGAGGCGGCCGTTCGGCCCACGTCCCGGTGATCTCACGGAGTCGCGCCGAGGGAAAGCCGTGCCCGGATTCCGGGCGGCCGATACGGAATGGGGGCAGAGGAAGAAGGCGCATCTTCCACCCGGTTCGGGGAGGCGGCAGCGCATGGAAGACACGTCAGGCGGCATGTCGAAGGCCGCGGCCGACCTCCCCCTCGGCATCGCCGCGCATCGCCGTCGGCGCCGGCCCGTGAGCGGTCCTCGAGGCCGCGGCCGGCCGGGAAAAGGGCTGGGCGAGCCCCGCGCTCCGCCCCACGGGGATGCCATGCGGGCCGGTTGGCCCGCGCGTCGAGCGGTGGAACCGGTCGGCGCGCTGTGATCCGCTGTGCCCCTCAGCCGCAGTGGCTCCAGCCGCTCTTCCACGACAGCGACCCGTACGTGCCGCCCCAGATGACGCACTTCTTGGCCGCGGACAGGCGTACGGGGCCCGCGTAGACGGTGAACTTGCCGGGGTTGCTACCGCTGGAGCCGCCCTTCACCTGGAGTATCGCGTTCATCGAGATCTTGGCGGGGATCACGTACTTGGACATGGTGACGACGCAGTTCTTACCCGCGGCGGAGCTGTAGAGCAGGTAGATCGTCGCGACACTGCCCAGGGCCTTGGAGTTGACGACCTTGTAGCCGCTGCCGCAGACGCCGGTGGCCGTGTAGGGATTGGGTTTCCGGGGGGTGGGCTTCGGACTCGGCTTGGCCGTCGAGGTCGGTGGCACGATGGCGATGGGCTTGGACGTCGGCTCGGGAGCCGATGAGGGGTTGACGATGCCGCTCGGCTCCGCCGAGCCCGGCAGCTCCGCCCGCGGGGTGGGCTTGGCGGTGGTGGCCGCCGGGCTGGAGGCCCGGGAGGGGGGCGTGCTCGGCTTCCCCGTCGGCGCTCCCGCGGCGCGGCTCGGATTCTCGGCCGGCCGGGATGACGGCCGCGCGATCCGCCGGGACGGGTGAGGCGTGCCGGTGAGGAGTTCCCTGTCCTCCGGAGGCAGGGAAGACTCCTTCCCCGCCGTGGGCGGATCGCCGGGAACGGTCGTCGAGCCGGGACCCGGGGTCTCCGCCGCGATGGACGCCGCTCCGGCTCGCGCTATCGCGGCCTTCTCGTCGTTCCGCAGGGCCACCACGGTCCCGGTGGTCACGCCGAGCGCGGCCACGACCGCCACCCCGGTGAGCAGGAGCCCCACGGGTCCGCGCGGCTTCCTCCCACCCGGCTCCCCGGCCCGCCGGGGTTCGTCCTGTCCCGGCCCGCCGTGTCCCGGTGCGGCGCCTCCCGGTCCGTCCGGCGGTGGTCCGTCCTGACGTTGCCCGCTCTGCCGCGTGGCCGCCGCGGACACGTGACCGGGACCGGGCACAGGACTGTGACCTGGGCCGGGTACAGGGCCGGGGAGGGGCGCCGGACGCCGGACCGGGGTGGTGGAGGCGGTGCCCATCAGGCGGTTGACGAGTTGTTCGGCGGTGGGGCGCAGCGCCGGGTCCTTCGACAGGCAGGCCGCGACCAGCTCGCGCAGCTCTCCCTCCAGCGCGCTCAGTTCCGGCTCCGCGTTCAGAATCCGGTTGATCACGATGGGGATGGAGTCCTGGCCGAACGCGGGCCGGCCGGTCGCGGCGAAGACCATCGTGACGCCCCAGGCGAACACGTCGGCCGCGGGGGTCACCTCGCCCGCCCCGAGCTGCTCGGGCGCGAGATAGGAGGGGGTGCCCATCGCCACCCCGGTCGCGGTCATCCCCGGAGAGTCCAGAGCCCTGGCGATGCCGAAGTCGATCACCACCGGGCCCTCGGGACCCATCAGCACGTTGGCGGGCTTGAAATCACGGTGCAGGATGCCCGCGCGGTGGATCGCCGACAGCGCGGTGGCGGTACTGACGGCGAGACGTTCCAGGGAGGCGCCGCGCCGTGGCCCCTGGCTGTCGACCAGCTGGCGCAGGGAGGGGCCGGGGACATACTCGCTCACGATGTACGGACGGCTGCCGGCGAGGTCGGTGTGGAGCACGGAGGCGGTGCAGAACCGGGCCACCCGTTGCGCGACCGACACCTCGCGCAGGAAGCGCGCCCTGGCCTCGGGGTCGCTGACCAGTCCGTGGTGGAGGAGCTTGACGGCGACCTGCTCGCCCTCAGGCCCCCGCCCGAGGTAGACGATCCCCTGTCCGCCCTCTCCAAGCCGCCCGGTCAGCTCGAACGGCCCCAGGCGTGGGGGATCCTCCGCTGTTAGTGGTCCCACCAGATTCCCCCCGACAAAACCCGAAAAAATGGTTTATGTGGAGCAGAACGCTACCAGTGTGAGAGGTGGGGCGAACGGCCATGAGGATTCGGGGAGCCGCGGAATCCCGTGCTCGGCCTGACGGGAATCCGCGAAGATCCCACCTCTCTCCCTGCTAGGAGGGGATCCGGGAAAGCGGGAATCCGCTCAGATGGCCTTGCCGGGATTGAGGATGCCGAGCGGGTCGAAGACCTGTTTGATCCCGCGGTGGATCTCCTCGGTGACCGGCCCGGTCTCCATGGCCAGCCAGCGCTGTTTCAGCAACCCGACGCCGTGCTCGCCGGTGAGCGTGCCCCCCATCTTCAGGGTCTCCCTGAAGAGCTCGTCGGCCGCGGCCCACACCTCGGGCGGCGGTTCGCTCAGGGCCCTGTCGAAGACGAAGACGGGGTGCAGGTTGCCGTCGCCCGCGTGGGCGACCGTGGTGATCAGCACGTCGTGCTTGACCGCGATCGCCTCGATCTTCTCGATCATGTCCGGCAGCAGGGAACGTGGTACGCACACGTCCTCCACCAGGCACTTGCCCAGCCGTTCCTTGGCCTCGTACGCCATCCGCCGGACCTCGATCAGCTGCGCGGCCTCCTGCGCCGACGACGACACCGCCACGAAGGCCGCGCCGTTGGCGGTGCAGAGTTCGGCCATGCGTTCGGAGACGGCCGGGCCGTCCACCGCGTCCGACTGCGCGATCAGCATCGCCCGGGTCGACTCCTCCAGCCCGATGTTCCGCCAGTCGTCGATGGCCTTGAGCGTGTTCCGGTCGAGCAACTCCAGCAGGGACGGCTGGCATCCGGCCGCGATGATCGCGGAGACGGCGGCGGCGGCCTCCCTGAGGGAGGTGAACTCGGCCGCGATCGTCGCCGGGTAGACCGACGGCGCCCTGCGCAGCCGCACCGTCGCCGCGGTGATGACCCCGAGCGTCCCCTCGGAGCCGACGAACAGGCTGGTCAGGTCGTACCCCGTCACGCCCTTCACGGTGCGCCGGCCGGTGTTGATCACTCGCCCGTCCGCGAGCACGACCTCCAGGCCGAGCGCCGAGTCGCGGGTCACGCCGTACTTCACGCACCGCAGGCCGCCCGCGTTGGTCGCCAGGTTGCCGCCGATGGTGGAGATCTCGTAGGAGGAGGGGTCGGGGGCGTACATCAGCCCGTGCTCGCGGGCGGCCCGGTCCAGGTCGGCGGTGATGACCCCCGGCTCGACCACGGCTATCTCGTCGTCGGGGGACAGTTCCCTGATGACCGCCATCCTGTGCAGCGCCAGCACGACGCACCCCTCGACGGCGGTCGCCCCGCCGGCCAGGCCGGTACCGGCCCCCCGGGGCACCACGGGAACCCGGTGCCGGGTGGCCCATCTCATTACGGCGACCACATCGTCCCTGGTGTGCGCGAGCACTACGGCCAGTGGTTTACCGGGCTCAAGAAAGGTTCGGTCCCGGGCGTAGGAGTCGGTCACGTCGGAGTCCGTCAGCACCTTCTCCGGTGCGAGCGCGGCGACGAGTTCGGAGATAGCGGTCACAAGTGGACTGTACGGCCTGGCCCCGGGCGGGCGTTCGGCGGTACGCCGAACCCCCGTACGCCAATTCCGCACCTCATAGGGCCTTTGGCGGCGATTCCAGGCGGCATGGAGCCGGACTGTAGTGAAAATCACCACCATTCTCAGCAAAAGACACTTTATTTCATTTTTGCAACATCATTTGGTGCCCTGACTCTTGCTTTACCTTCTCGTCTAACGTCCCGGTTCGGTGCGCTCATCCGGCGCGCCGGAAATGTCCGCGCCCGGTAAACCCAGGCGCAGGGAGGGGACACGTTGTCGGGCAGACTCAGCAGAGGAGGCGCTCCCCGGCGCCTTCTCGCGATCGTTCCCGTGCTCGGCCTGGCCGTCACGGGACTGGCTGTGGGCGGTGCGTCGGCCGAGAGCGACTCCTCGGTCGCGCGGTACCAGCCGACCGCGGCCGACTACTACATCAACTACGCGCCGCCCAGGGACGAGCCGGAGGTCGGCGACCCGGCCGTGCCGTCGGCCAAGGCGCGCAAGACCGGTCCGTCCAGGAAGATCGACCAGAAGTACTCCGAGGGCAACCCCGTCGCCGCGCGGGTGCTGGCCGCCCGCGAGGCGGAGGCGATCAGGACGGGGCTCAACCCCGCCGATCTCCTTTTCAAGAAGGCGAAGACCCCCAAGACGGCCAAGCTCCTCACCCTGCTGGTGGAGTTCAACGACCAGGCGAACGACGACTTCTCCGGGTTCTCCCGTCCGGCGAGCGTGACCAGCGAGGACCCGGCCGAGTGCGTCACCGAGCCGCCGGGCACGCGGCTCAACGGCCCGCTGCACAACAAGATCCCCAATCCGGCCACGCTGTCCCACAAGGACAACAACAGCTTCTGGGTGCCGGACTTCAGCCCTGACCACTTCAACAAGATGCTCTACAGCACCGAGGGCATCACCCAGCGGGTCCGCACCGACCTGACCGACCCGCGGGACGGTCGCAAGGGCATAGACATCTCCAAGCACACCATGAAGAACATGTACGAGGAGATGTCCAAGGGCGCCTACACGGTCACCGGGCAGGCGAGTCCGTGGATCAAGGTCCCGCACTCCGAGGCCTACTACGGCGCGCGCGCCTGCGGCCAGCCGGTACAGGACATGAGCGGCCACCCGGACAACCCGCGCGGAGCCGGCCAGCTCGCCATCGACGCGGTGAACTCCCTGGCCGCCGCCGACCCGAACTTCCCGTGGGCCGACTACGACCTCGAGGACGTCGGTGACGCCGACGGCGACGGGAACTTCGCCGAGCCCGACGGCGTGATCGACCACCTGGTCCTGGTCCACGCGGGCAAGGACAAGTCCTCCGACGGCGGCGCCGAGGGCACCTACGCGATCTGGGCGCACTCCAGCGCGGTGGCCGGCGGCTACCAGGTGCCCGGCAAGAACGTGAAGATCTCCAACTACATCGTGCAGCCCGAGGACTCCGGCGTCGGCGTCTTCGCCCACGAGTACGGCCACGACCTGGGCCTTCCGGACCTCTACGACACCAGCGGCCAGGCGTCCTCCGCGGTGGACTTCTGGGACCTGATGTCCAGCGGATCGCACAGCGGCCCGATCTTCCAGTCGATGCCCACCCACATGAGCATCTGGAGCAAGTGGGTCCTCGGCTGGGCCAACCCCAAGGTCTTCAACCCCGGTGACCGCGCCCGCGCGGTGACGGTCGGCCAGGCCTCGCGCACGCCCAAGCTCACCGAGGACGGCGTCCGGGTGAACCTGACCAGCTCGCCGGTCACGATGATCGAGCCGCACAGCGGCACCAAGACGCTCTGGTCCAACTTCGACCAGGAGTGGGCCAACGTCAAGATCGCCCGCGACGTTCAGGTGCCCGCGGGGACCGACCTGAAGTTCTGGCTCTGGAACAACTACGAGATCGAGGACGACTGGGACTTCGGCTTCATCGAGACCTCCGTTGACGGCGGCACCACCTGGACCCAGCAGAAGGTCTACACCGACGGCGGCGCCCTGGTCTCCACCGACGACGACTACACCGACCCCAACGGGAACCTCGCCGCGTTCGGCGACAAGAAGTACGGCCTCACCGGCGCCACCGACGGCTGGCGGCACGACTACGTCGACCTCACCCCCTTCGCGGGCACGACCGTCAAGCTGCGCCTGACCTACAACACCGACGCGGCCTACACCCCGCGAGGCTGGCACGCCGACGACTTCGCCCTCACCAACGGCGCCCAGACCGTCTGGAGCGACGACCTGGAGGGCGGCCTCAACGGCTGGACGGCCACCGGCGGCAGCTTCAACAACACCAACGGCCAGGGCTGGGCCCTCAACGACGGCAAGCGGGAGGTCTCCCGCTTCTACCTGGCCGAGTGGCGCAACCTCGACGGGTTCGACAAGGGCCTGCAGTACACCTACACCACCAACTACTCGCGTGACGGCGCGTGGAAGGTGGAGAAGGTCAAGTACAACGCCCCCGGCATGCTCGTCTGGTACCGCGACTCGAACTACACCAACAACTCGGTGGCCAACAACCTCGAACTGGCGCCGAGCATCGGCTCCAAGGGCAGCCTGATCCTGGTCGACTCCCACTTCGACCCGCTGCGGCGGACCGGCGTGGCGGCCACGAAGGATCCCACCACGCTCAAGAACATGTCGGGACGCGTGCAGAGCTCGAACGCCGCCTTCTCCTTCGCCAAGACCTACCCCTTCACCGATTGCATCGAGGGGCCGGACGAGCCCTTCAGCACGTACTGCACCAAGGTGGACGGGCTGAAGGGAGTCTCGGAGTTCACCGACGCCAAGACCTGGTACCCCGGCTTCGAGGCGCGCGGCACCAGCCTGTACTACCGGGACTTCGACGCCTCGGTGGTCGTTCCCTCCAAGGGCGACCAGATGTACAGCACCCGGGTCGTCAACGCCGACGGCACCCCCGCCAACGACTGGTACGGGACCGACATGGGCGGCGGCCACGTCCTCGGCTCCGGAAACCCCGGTGACGAGGGCAAGGCGCTGGGCGTGAAGCTCAAGCTCGTCACCCCGCTGCCGGGTAACCTCGGCGCGATCGTTCAGGTCACCCCGCCCAAGGAGTAACCCCCCGCAGGAGTATGGCCCCGCCGTCACCGACGGCGGGGCCATACCATTTGAACGGGCGAACACCCGATCGGATAGGGGCAGCGTGGGAGAGCTTCGAAGCAAGGCCGAGCACACCGAGGCCATCAGGACCGAGGGCAGGGTCTGCGTGGTCGTCAACACGCGCTCGCGCCGAGGCCGGCGCCACTACCCGGAGGTGGTCCGCGCGCTGCGGGCCGCGGGGTTCGGGGCGATCCGCTTCTTCCCGGTGGTCGATCCCAAGCGGCTGCGCGCCACCCTGGAGGAGGCCCTGGCCACGGGGCCCGACCTGCTCGTCGTGGGGGGCGGCGACGGCACGCTCAGCTCCGCCGTCAAGCACGTCGCCCACCGCGACGTCGCCCTCGGCGTGCTGCCCCTGGGCACCACCAACAACTTCGTCCGCAGCCTCGGCGTCCCCCTCGACCTCGCCGGAGCCGTCGAGGTGCTGCGCACCGGCAAGGTCGCGGACATCGACCTGGGCATCGCCGGAGACCGCGAGTTCGCCAACCTGGCCAGCTTCGGGGTGTCGGTGGAGGTGGCGGGGAAGGTCAGGCACGGGGTGAAACGCCTTCTCGGCCGCGCGGCCTACCCGCTCACGGCACTGACGATCCTCCCGGGCCACCGGCCCTTCCGGGCCTTCCTCACCGTGGACGGCCGCCGCCACGAGCTGCTCACCCACCAGCTCAACATCGCCAACGGCCGCTTCCACGGCGGCTGGCAGGTCGCCAAGGACATCAGCATCGACAACGGTCGCCTGGTCGCCTACCAGCTCGGCTCGGGCAAGCGTCTGCGCCTGCTGGTGGAGACCATGATCCGGGCCGGTAGCGGCCGCTGGCGCAGCCTCGCGGGTGGTCCCTTCGTCGTGGGGCGCGAGATGCACCTGGAGACCGACCCGCCGCTGGCCGCCGACGTCGACGGCGAGGTCCGCCTGATGACCCCGATCACGATCCGCACCGTCCCCAACGGGCTGCGGGTGATGGTCCCCGAGGACTTCGTCGACTCCTGAGCCGCGTTGAGCGTCGCGACCGTGCCATCAGCCCAGCGTCGTCGATCCTCGCCGGCGCACCGGGGGAGGCGGCCATGTGCCGGGCTGCGGGTTGACCCCTGCCCCGCCGCGGGCCCGGTTCGCCTTCACGGCTGTTTTCCGGTGATCCGCCGGAATCTCATCCTGAGCCTGTCGAGCAGTGGTTTCTGTCCCGGCCCGCTCCCGCCACGGGGGCTCTCCTCGCGCCCGCCCCCGTTCCACGCGGGCGCGTGGGCGTCTCGCGGCTCGCGCCGCTCCGGGCGCTCGGGGGCCGCCACGCCGGTGTTCGCCGCGTCGGGGGCCTGGGGACGGGGGGCCGGTGCGCCGGAATCCGGCGCGGTGAGGGCCGGCGGGCGGGGGCGCCGCGCCCGCCGCAGGTCGGACAGGGCCTCGGCGGCGTCCGGGCGCTTGTGCGTCGCATGGTCGCGCATGCGCCGGAGCAGGTCCATGATCTCGGCGGACGCCTCACTTGAAGCGGGTTCGGCGTCGGGATTGGCCGGTGGGAGCTCCCCGGTCAGCAGTTGGAAGGCGATCACCCCGGCCGCGTACACGTCGGAGGCGGCGGTCATCCGCTCGGGCATGGCCTGGCACTCGGGGGCCGCGTAATGGGTGTCGAGCACGTTGGGTAGCTCGTTGGCGACGGTGTGCGCGCGGGGGCCCGGCTTGGCGTAGTCGAACCCGGTGAGCATCGCCCGGCCGTTCTCCGTCACCAGCACGCACGCGGGACTGAGCGCCCGGTGGATCACGTTGTTGGCGTGCACGTGGGCCAGGCCCAGCAGCATGTCCTCCACCACGTCCAGCCGGGCGGCGGTGGAGAGTGTGCGGGGGGAGGCGGTGAGGTGCAGGTGCAGCGCCTGACCGTGCACGTCGTCGAGGACCAGTACGAACCGGCTCTCGTCGTCGATGGCGAAGAAGTCACGGGCGCGCACCACGCACGGGTGCGCCGGGATCCTGGTGAGAGCCTGGTAGGCGTTGGTGATCAGCCGTCGTTCGGCCGCTCTCGGCTCCTCCTCCGCCAGGGGGTCGGCCCGGTAGACGCGCAGCAGGACCGTCTCGCTGCCGGGAACCGTCGCGTTGATCGCCCGGTACTCGGTGACCCGGTTGTCGCCGCCCAGCTGTTCCTCCACCTCCCAGCTGCCGAAACGCGGCGGCGCCGTGGAGCGTCGCACGCTCCCGTTGAGCGCCTCGATGATCGCGGTGCCGTACGGCGCGGTGTCCGTGGTGTGGCCGCGCCTGACGCGGGAGACGTCACTGAGCGTGCCGACAAGCCCGGCCAGGTCGGTGACGTGGCGGGAGTCGCGGCCGGCCGGGTCGACCAGCTCCGCGTCGGCCCCGGTGAGCACCACCAGGCTGTCGACGTAGACCCGGTCCAGCTCGCGCCGCTCCTGGGTGAGCAGTCCCTTGAGCGCGCGCCCGTTGCCGCGCAGCTTGGCGACGGGGGAGCCGAACGCCTCCCGCCGCAGCGGGAACCAGCGGTTCCCCGCGACCTCGATCCTGCCCCGGGTGCCCTTGACGTCGATGACGCAGAGTGAGTGGCCGGTCAGGACGATCACGTCCACCTCGAAGGTGTCGTCGCCGCGGGGCACCTCGATGTTGTGCAGCAGCAGCCAGTCCGGTGGGGCGCTGTCTCGCAGGTGTGCGATGACCCGTCGCTCGGCGTCGTTGACCGGGCTTCCGCCGCCGACGATCTGTGCCATCTCTAGCGTGCCGCCTTCCTGATCGTGCTCATCGTGTCACGCAGTATCTCAAGAGGCTCATCTTCGCCCGTACCTTTACTTTTCCACCACTCGGACACGCGGGCCTCCCTATGATCATGGCCTAGTCCTGGCCGGGAGACGTGATCGGCGTGTTCGGCACGTCGGGCGGCCGTCGGATCCCGGGTGGCAGGCGGGGTGTCGCGGCCGGTCGGGAGGCCGAACGCCCTCCTCGCCCGCCGCGGCTCCCGCGGGCCGTGGTGATGGGGCGGTGTTACCCCTGTGGCTTCCGTGGGCATCGCCGCCGGGCCGATGTTTGCCGCGGTGGGACAGGGTAGGCGTCCTTTCCTGTAAGGGAGGAGGCAGTCCATGGTCAACACCAAGGAGTCACTGCCGACGTCCGAGCTGATCCGGCAGATGTCGGAGCAGGTCTCGCGTCTGGTCAGGGACGAACTCCGCCTGGCCAAGGCGGAACTCACCGAAAAGGGCAAACACGCGGGAATCGGCGCCGGGCTGTTCGGCGGGGCAGGAGTCGTGGCCCTGTTCGGGGCAGGCTCTCTGGTCGCCGCGGTGATCCTGCTTCTCGCGTACGTGATGCCCGCCTGGGTGGCCGCGGCGGTCGTGGGCGTGGTGCTGCTGGCCTTGGCCGGTGTGCTCGGGCTCTCCGGCAAGCGCCAGGTCGCCGAGGCGGCCCCGCCGACCCCCGCGCGGACCATCGAGAGCGTCAGGGACGACATCTACGCGGTGAAGGAGAGGGCCCACCGATGACCGAGACAGACCCGGGGGGATCCGACCGGCCCCGGGCCGAGGCTGGAATCACCGGATCCCGAAGGAAAAGGGTCGGTGCCCCGATAACGCCGGAGGAGAGGGAGTCGCTGAACATCCCGCCGAAGCAGCCGTACGGCACGCCCGGCGGGGATCTCGACGTCCCGGAGTCCGAGCGCGACGGCACGCCCCGGCCTCCGAGCGTGGCCGCCGGTGCCACCCCCCACGCCGACACCGCCGACACCGGTGTCGGCGAGACGAAGACCGGCAAGATCATCAAAAAAGACGAGAACGACGTGGAAACCGTGCGGCGGGATATCGAGGACGCCCGCCGCGAACTTGGCGACACTGTGGAGGCACTGGTGCACAAGACCGATGTGAAGGGCCGTTTTCAGGAGACCGCCGCCCATGTGGGTGAGGACCTGCGCAGAGCGAGGGCGGCGACCGCCACCACCGCCACCGAGATGGTCGAGCGGGTGAAGGAGGCGACTCCCGAGGTCGTCGGCCGGGTCAAGGAGGCGACCCCCGCCGAGATCAAGGAGGCGGCGGAGAAGGTCACGGCCGAGGCGGGCAAGCGCCCCGTTCTGACGGTCGCGGCGGTGGCCGCGTTCGCCCTGGTCGTCTTCCGGATGCTGCGGAGAGGAAGGAAGCGGTAGCCGTCCGGCGACACCGGCAGGGCCGTCCCCGACGACTCACGGAGGGCGGCCCGAAGCCCTCGGAACCACCCTGGCGGGGCCGACGAGGTGACGCGAACCGCCGGATCTCCGGAGATCCGGCCAATAGCCATGCGCTCAGGCGAGCCAAACTCAGGTCTGCCGGGGTAATCTGACCGTTTCCGGGCGGGCGGCGGACCCCCTCCTCTCCGCCTGCCCGGACCTTCCCGCCGCCGATGTCCCGCGGAACCGCCTTCGCTCCGCCCGGACCTTCGCAGCGGCCTGCACCGACCAGGCCGTATTTTCATAGCGAAAGGCGAAGTATCCGGACTCAGGCACATGTGTGGCCGAGCGCATGTAGCGTTCTCGGGCAGGACATGTTCTCGGGGGACACACGGGAGGTCTCATGCGCCACGCTCTCGGGATCGCCGCAGGCCTCGCGCTCATCGCGGCGGCCCTTTCCCCGCTACCCCAGGCCCAGGCCAGTTGTGTCAGCGCGGCCAGGAAATGCCAGGCCAAACCGCTGATCGGTATCGAGGTGGCGGCCAGGGCCACGTCCCCGGCGGCCTCGGGCGGGCAGGTCTCCTACACCCTTGACTACGCCATGACCCTGACCCCGTCCTTCGCCCCCTACTGGGGCACCTTCTGGGTGGGGGGCCGCTTTCCCGCGGGGCGGGGCCCCAGCAGGGCGGTGCTGCTCGACGCCACCGGTAAGCGGGTCGCCGTCCTGCGCTGCCGCGAGCACTCCGACGGTGTCTGGTGTGCCGCGGGCAGCCACATCCCGCACCGGGGGAGAGTGGTCCTCACCGCCCGTACCGGGGGCAAGGGCGTGACCAGACTCGGTTTCGACAGTTTCGAGGAGCTCGACCGCAAGGAGTCCGAGCGGCGCTTCAGCCGGCGGGAGGCGCGCGCGCGATTCTGCAACCACCGTTTCACCGCGACCGTCACCACCGTCACCACGACGCCGGACTCCTGAGGAGACGAGTTGGGCGCCGCACTGACCGATGTGCACCACCTCAAGATCTGGGTGAGCGACCTGGCGCGGAGCCGTTCCTGGTACGAACGCGTCCTGGGGCTGGAGCACCACACCAGCTTCGAGGACGAGGACGGCGTGATCAGGGGCATGAGCTTCGAGGTTCCCGGCGCCGCCTCCCAGATCGCGCTGCGCCAGAACCCGGACCTGGCCAGGGCGCTCTTCGACGCCGATCCCTTCGCGCTCCAGGTCACCTCCTCCGGGCTCGACGCCTGGGTCGCCCACCTCGACGACCTCGGCGTCCCGCACAGCCCGATCATCAGGGCCTCCTCCGGTCACGCGCTGGGCTTCGTCGACCCCGACGGCGTCCAGATCCGGCTGTACGCCCCGGACGAGGAGGTCCACGCCACCCAGGTGGGCCCGGGGGGCGTCTACCGATCAGGACCGGCCCCAGGCTTCGCTCCCGGGCGGGACCGAGCCTGAGACACCCGCCGCCGGAGCGGCGGCAAGCCCCGGGCAGGGCCTTCCCGTGGTCGCCGGGGGTTCCGACGGGGGTCCGTGGCCCCGGCCGGGGCGATGCGAGATCATGTCCCTGCGGCACCTGGTGAAGTACCTCCAGCAGGCCAGGACCGGCCCGCTCACCCCCCTGCGGGACCGCTTTCCCCGAAAGGACCTCGTGATGGACTTCGAACTCAACGAGGAACAGCAGCTGTTCCGCCGGACCCTGCGGGAGTACGTCGACAAGGAGATCGTGCCGGTCGCCCCGGAGTGGGAGCGGACCGGCCGCTACCCCACGGAGATCGTCGAGGGCTTCCAGCGGATGGGACTGTTCGGGATCACGATCCCCGAGGAGTACGGCGGGCTGGCCCTGGACCGGGTGTCGTTCGCCCTGGTCTTCGAGGAGATCGCCCGCGGCTGGATGGGCGTGGCCGGGGTGCTCGGCTCGCACTCCCTGGCCGCCTGGATGATCGCCACCCATGGTACGGAGGAGCAGAGAAGCGCCTATCTGCCGGACCTGGCCACCGGTGTCCGCCGTACCGGCATCGCGCTGACCGAGCCGGCGGCCGGCACCGACCTGCAGGGCATCCAGACGCGGGCCGTCCGTGACGGCGACCACTATGTGATCAACGGCACCAAGACCTGGATCACCAACGCCCGGCACGCCGACCCGATGCCCGTGCTGGTCAAGACCTCCCTCACCGATCCCGCGCACCGGGGCATGTCCATCATCCTGGTCGAGGCGGGAACTCCCGGCTACACGGTCAGCCGCGACCTGCCCAAGCTCGGCTACAAGGGCACCGAGACCTGTGAGATCGTGCTGCAGGACGTGCGGGTCCCGGCCTCGGCGCTGCTCGGCGGGGTCGAGGGGCGGGGCATGCAGCAGGCGCTTTCCGCCCTGGAACTCGGCCGGGTCAACATAGCGGCCCGTGCCGTCGGCGTCTCCCAGTGCGCCTACGACGCCGCGCTGAGCTACTCGCGCGAGCGCCACGCCTTCGGCCGGCCCATCTCCGACTTCCAGGCCATCCAGCTCAAGCTCGCGGACATGGCCACCGACATCCAGGCGGCCCGGCTGCTGACCTACTGGGCGGCGGTCCGCTCCGAGAACGGCGCGGTGAACTCCGAGGCCGCGATGGCCAAGTACTTCGCGTCCGAGGTGGCGCTGCGCACCACCATGGAGGCGATGCGGATCCACGGCGGGTACGGCTACTCCCAGGAGTTCGTCCTCGAACGCCTCTACCGTGACGCGCCCCTGATGGCCATCGGTGAGGGCACCAACGACATCCAGCGGATGGTCATCGCGAAAGCTCTCATCTCGGGTACCGCTAAAGTCGGATGGTGATGCGATCTGCCCTTTATGTCCCAGGTGACCAGCCCGAAAAACTCGCCAAGGCGCTCGGCAGGGGAGCCGACAGCCTGATCGTGGACCTTGAGGACGCGGTCCTGCCCGTGCACAAGGAGGCGGCCCGCGCGGCCGTCGCCGCGTGGCTGCGCGGGCTCGGCCCCGACACCCCCGAGATCTACGTACGGATCAATCCCGGCGCGGCCGGACACGACGACCTTCGGGCGGTCGCCCTGCCCGGGGTGCGCGGAGTCTGCGTGGCCAAGACCGAGTCGGCCGCCGAACTGGAGGCCGTCGACGCCGTGCTCGCCGCCGCGGAGGCGGCCCAGGGACTGCCGGGCGGCTCCATCGTGGTGTGCCCCCTGCTGGAGAGCGCCGCCGCGATCCTGGCGGCCCCGGAGATCGCCAGGGCGCCCCGTGTCTCGCGCCTGCAGATCGGCGAGGCCGATCTGCGCGCCGACCTCGCGGTCGAGACCGGCCCCGACGAGCGCGAGCTGCTGTGGGCTCGCTCCCAGGTCGTCCTGGCCTCGGCGGCCGCCCGGCTCGCCCCGCCCCTCGCCCCGGTCAGCACCGACTTCCGCGACCTCGACGCCCTGCGCGTCTCCACCCTCGCCCTGAAACGCCTCGGTTTCCGCGGCAGGGCCTGCATCCACCCCGCCCAGGTGGCCGTCGTCAACGAGGTCTTCACCCCCTCGGAGGAAGAGCTCGACCGGGCTCGTGACCTGATCGCCCGCTTCGAGGCATCCGGATCAGGTGTCGTCACCGACGCCAGGGGCCAGATGGTCGACGAGGCGGTGGTGAGGGCCGCCCGCCGCCTCCTATCCTGACGTGATGCCAGGTGAACGGTGTCTGTTCTGCGCCATCGCGACCGGAGAGCACCCGGCCCACGTCGTTCTCGCGGACGGCGTGGCCGCGGCCTTCCTGGACACGCGCCCGGTCTTCAAGGGCCATGTCCTGGTGGTCCCGCTGACCCACGTCGAGACGCTGGCGGACCTGCCGGTGCCGATGGTCGGCCCGTTCTTCGAACGCGTCCGTGCCGTCGCCGCCGCCGTAGAGTCGGGCCTGGCGGCGGCCGGCACGTTCGTCGCGGCGAACAACCGCGTCAGCCAGAGCGTCCCGCACCTGCACGTCCACGTGGTCCCCCGTAACCGCAAGGACGGCCTGCGCGGCTTCTTCTGGCCCCGTACGAGATACGACGACCCCGCCGAGGCCGAGACCTACGCCCGCCGCGTCCGTGAGGCCCTCGGCCCCGCCCCGCCGGCCTCCTGAACGACCCCTTCCGGCCTCGGGGGCGGTGGCGAGGGGTTTCGCGGGTACCCGTCCGCGTCGCTCGCCGGAGCGGGCTTCCCGAGTGGGTCCGCCCGGGACGGGGGCTTGTCCGGAGAGCGAGGGCCGGTCGTCCGGGGAGGCCTGCCACGCTATTTGATCTACATCGTAAAGGCGCTCGGGACGGCCGCCGGCCGCACACCACAGGAGGGCCGGATCGCCGCCAGGTGGAGCTCGTCCCCGTTCTGACCGGATACGGAAGGTCGGTGTGATCCGCATGGGCCGGGCGCGGGTGGGGCCGGGCGTATAAGGTCCGGAGCGTGGAACCCGTCATCGCCGTGTTGCTGGTCGTCGCCCTGATCGGGGTACCCGCCCTGGTGCTGTGGCGGGTGTTGCGAGGACGCAGGGAACTGGGCAGCAGCCCGGCCGAGCGGGCCACGTTCGAGACCCTGCACACCGCCTCCCTCGCCGCGCCGCCGCTGCGGGCCGGGCTGACCGAGGCGGGGGCGCAGAAGGCGTCCCGGCACCTGCGGGAACTGCTGGGCTCCCCGGCGCTGGCGGTCACCGACGAGGAGAGGCTGCTGGTCTACGACGGCGAGGGCGACGACCATCACGCCCGCGAGGCGTTCACCCACGCCGCCAAGACGCTCACCGGGGGCCGGACCCGGGTCCTCGGCCCCGAAGTCGTCTGGTGCGATCTTCCCGAGTGCCCGATCAGGTTCGCCGTGGTGGTGCCGCTGACCACCGACGGGCGGGTGGTCGGTTCCCTGGCCGCGTACGGCGGGCACGCCTCCGCGGGGCTGGTCAGGGCCGCCCACGAGGTCGCGAACTGGGTCGACTCGCAGCTGGAGCTGGCCGAACTCGACAGGTCCAGGACACGCCTGATGGAGGCCGAGGTCCGGGCGCTGCGCGCGCAGATCTCCCCGCACTTCATCTACAACTCGCTGACGACCATCGCCAGCTTCGTCCGTTCCGATCCCGACCGCTCCCGTGAGCTGTTGCTGGAGTTCGCCGACTTCACCCGCTACTCCTTCCGGCGGCACGGGGAGTTCACCACGCTGGCCGAGGAACTGCGTTCCATCGACCGCTACCTCACCCTGGAACGTGCCCGCTTCGGCGACCAGCTTCAGGTGACGCTGCGCATCGCCCCGGAGGTGCTCGCGGTCGCGGTTCCGTTCCTGTGCCTGCAGCCGCTGGTGGAGAACGCGGTCCAGCACGGGCTGGAGAGCAAGCCCGGGATAGGGCGCATCTCGATCGTCGCGGAGGACGCCGGGGCGGAATGCCGGATCAGTGTGGAGGACGACGGCGTCGGCATGGAACCGGACCGCCTGCGCCGCATCCTGGCCGGTGACGCCGACGAGCGCTCGGGGGCGGGAGGAGTGGGGCTGGTCAATGTGGACGAGCGGTTGCGCCAGGTCTACGGGGACGAGTACGGCCTGGTGGCGGAGACGGCCAAGGGGGCGGGTACGAAGGTCAGCGTCCGCCTGCCGAAGTACCACCCGGGTGTCTCCGTCCGTTGAACCGTGCCCGCTCGGCCGCCCGGCTCGCGGTCAGGTTCCCTCGGTGCTCTGCCCGTCGGCCCGCCGTGCCGTCCGCCGGTCGCCCGCCCGGCCGCCGGGCTCTCCAGCGTGACCGGCCCTCCGAATCCGATTAAGTCTTCCCCCGGAATATGAAAAAGTTGACAGGCGATGTCTAATTCATCACCCTCTAGAAATTCCCGCGTGAACGACCTGGAGGAGTGACCGTGACCGGCCTGCGTGTCCTTGCGGTGGACGATGAGCTTCCCGCGCTGGAGGACCTGGCCTACCTGCTCCGGGACGACCCCCGCATCGGAGAGGTCTCCCTGGCCAGGGACGGGGCCGCCGCGCTGCGCGTTCTGGACCGGGCGATCGCCGACGGGCGGCCGATCGACGCGGTCTTCCTCGACATCCGGATGCGCGGTCTGGACGGGGTGGTGCTCGGCCGCCTGCTCTCGCAGTTCGCCAACCCGCCCCGGGTGGTCTTCGTGACGGCCTACGAGGAGCACGCGGTGGACGCCTTCGAGATCAAGGCGGAGGACTACCTGCTCAAGCCGGTGCGGCCGGAGCGGCTGGCCGAGGCCATCCGGCGGGTGTTCGTCTCGGCGGAGCTGCCGGAGAGCGAGGGCGCGGGCCGTGCCGACCCCGACACCATCCCGGTCGAACTGGGCGGTGTCACCAGGTTCGTGGCCAGCACCGAGGTCCGCTACGTCGAGGCGCAGGGTGACTACGCCCGCCTGCACACCGCGGGCGGCAGTCACCTCGTGCGCATCTCGCTGGCCACGTTGGAGGAGCGCTGGTCGTTGGCGGGTTTCGTCCGGGTGCACCGCAGCCACCTGGTCGCGGTCAAGCACATCGACGAGTTGCACATCGACTCGGGCCGGTGCGTGGTCCGCATCGGCGAGACCGAGATACCGGTCAGCCGCCGCCACACCCGTGAGCTGCGCGACCTCCTGGTCCGCCGGGCGCGCAAGGGCAGGCAGGAGTGAGCCGGGACCCGGGGGCCAGGGAGGAGGCCGAGCCGCGCCGGTGGATCACCGACCGGTCGCGCAAGGATGCCGAGCGGTCGCGTAAGGAGCCCGACCGCTCACGCAGGGAGTCCGAGCGGCCGCGGCGCGAGGTGGTGACCAGCCCTCGCACCATGGCCCCCCGCCATCCCCGCTACCCGGTCACCCGGGAGATCGACGAGCAGACCCGGCTGGGTGAGATCTACATGCACTCGCTGGTCCGCACCCAGTTCCGGCTGGCCCTGTTCGTCTGCACGGTGCTGGGCTGCGTGGTGGTGGGGCTGCCGCTGCTGTTCCTGCTGGTGCCCGAGTTGCACGCGGTCCGCCTGCTGGGGATCCCGCTGCCCTGGGCGGTGCTGGCCGGTCTGATCTACCCGGCGTTCGTGATCGGTGCCTGGCTCTACGTCCGGCAGGCGGAGCGGAACGAGCGCCACTTCGCCGAGCTGGTGGACAGGGCCCGTTGACCCCCCTTCAGGGCCGGGAGCCCGAGGTCTCCACACCGGGAGGCGTCAGATGAGCACCGCGTACGGTGTGACGGCGGTCGTGCTGGTGGTGCTGGCCGCGGTGCTGATCGGCGCCTTCGGGATCCGGCTGTCGCGGACCACCTCCGACTTCTACGTCGCCTCCCGCACGGTCTCCCCGCTGTGGAACGCCTCGGCCATCGGCGGGGAGTATCTGTCGGCGGCGAGCTTCCTGGGCGTCGCCGGGCTGATCCTCACCTACGGCGCGGACATGCTCTGGCTGCCGGTCGGCTGGACGGGCGGTTATCTGGTGCTGCTCGTGCTGGTCTCGGCTCCGCTGCGCCGTTCGGGCGCCTACACGCTGCCGGACTTCGCCGAGGCGAGGCTGGAGTCGATGGCGGTGCGGCGGATGGCGGGGGTGCTGGTCGTGCTGATCGGCTGGCTGTACCTGATGCCGCAGTTCCAGAGCGCGGGCCTGGTCCTGCGGGCCATCACCGGCGCCCCGGAGTGGGCGGGGGGCCTGCTGGTGGCGGCCGTGGTCGCGGTGAACGTGATGTCGGGGGGCATGCGGTCGATCACGTTCGTGCAGGCCTTCCAGTACTGGCTGAAGCTCACGGCCCTGGCCGTGCCGCTGGCGTTCCTGTTGCTGGCGTGGCGGAGCGGGGGAGCCCCGGGGCTGAGCGAGCGGGATGTGGCGACCTGGGCGTTGCCGCTCTCCAGCGGCAGGGAGTACGGCCTCTACTCGACCTACTCGCTGATCCTGGCCACGTTCCTGGGCACCATGGGGCTGCCGCACGTGCTGGTCCGCTTCTACACCAACCCCGACGGCCGGGCCGCCCGCCGTACGACGCTGGTGGTCCTGTCGCTGCTCGGGGGTTTCTACCTGCTGCCGGCCGTCTACGGCGCGTTGGGCAGGATCTACGTCCCGGAGCTGGAGGGCAGTGACACGGTGGTGCTCACGCTGCCGGGGCGGCTGATCGGCGGTGTGGCCGGTGACCTGCTGACGGCGTTGGTGACGGCCGGGGCGTTCGCGGCGTTCCTGTCGACCTCCTCCGGGCTGACGGTCTCGGTCGCCGGGGTCATCGGGCAGGACATTCTCAAGGGAGGGGTGCGGTCGTTCCGGGCGGCGGCGGTGCTCGCCGTGATCGTTCCGCTGGGCCTGGCGGTCCTGGCCCGTTCGCTGCCGGTCGCCGACGTCGTCGGCCTGGCGTTCGCGGTGGCGGCCTCCTCCTTCTGCCCGTTGCTGGTGCTGGGCATCTGGTGGCGGCGGCTGACTCCGGCCGGGGCGATGGCGGGGTTGCTCGTCGGTGGCGGCCTGGCCTGCGGCGCGGTTCTGATGACGATCGGAGGGGGGCCTTATCCCGGTCTGGTGGGTGCCATGCTGGCCCAGCCCGCCGCGTGGACGGTGCCGATCGCCTTTCTCGTCATGGTGCTGGTCTCGCTGCTGACGCCGGGACGTATCCCGCCGAACGTGGCCCGTACGATGGTGCGCCTGCACACCCCGGAGATCCTCAACCTGGATCGGGGTGACTGGCGGCCCCGCTCCTCCTGACGGGTCCGGCGAGCCGCCCGGCCGGGGTCTCTTCGGCGGCGACCGTTCGTCGCGCGGGACAGACCTTTCACCGCAAGCCGCGTCCAGCTGAACGCGACGCGGCGGCGCCTCGGCGAAGAGTTCGCGAGCGGGTCTCCACGAGGGGTGGCGTCTCCTCCTACGTTGTCCGTGATCCAGATCACATTTGTGGGAGGTCTTGTGACCGCCAGGCAACATGACTCATCGGTCTACGAAGAGATTCAGGCCGGTGAACAGTTCCAGGAGTTGAAGAGGCGTTTTCGGGCCTGGGCGTTCCCGATGACCGCGGCGTTCCTCGGGTGGTACCTGCTCTACGTCGTCCTTTCCGGCTGGGCGCGTGACTTCATGGGCACGAAGGTCCTGGGCAACATCAACGTGGCGCTGATCTTCGGTCTGCTCCAGTTCGTGTCGACGTTCGGGATCGCCTGGGCCTACTCCCGTTTCGCCGAGAAGAAGCTCGACCCGCTGGCTGACGAGATCCGTCACCAGGCCGAGGGGAAGACCGAATGAGCCACCAGACCCTGTCCACGATCCTGTTCCTGCTCTTCGTCGCGGGAACGCTGGGGATCACCTTCTGGGCCAGCCGCAACACCAAGGACGCCACCGACTTCTACGCCGGTGGCCGGTCCTTCAGCGGTGTGCAGAACGGCCTCGCCATCGGTGGCGACTACATGTCGGCCGCGAGCTTCCTGGGCATCGCCGGGATCATCGCGCTGTCGGGCTACGACGGCTTCCTGTACTCGATCGGCTTCCTGGTCGCCTGGCTGGTGGCGCTGCTGCTGGTCGCCGAGCTGATGCGCAACTCCGGCAAGTTCACCATGGCCGACGTGCTGGCCTTCAGGATGAGCCCCCGTCCGGTCCGTACCGCGGCGGGTGTCTCCACCATCACGGTGTCGATCTTCTATCTGCTGGCCCAGATGGTCGGCGCGGGCGCGCTGGTCGGTCTGCTGCTCGGTGTCACCTCGCCGACGGGCAAGGCGCTCACGATCGTCGGTGTCGGCGTCCTGATGATCGTCTATGTGGTCGTCGGCGGGATGAAGGGCACCACCTGGGTGCAGATCGTCAAGGCGGTGCTGCTCATGGGCGGTGCCACCCTGGTCACCCTGCTGGTGCTCGGCCACTACGGTTTCAACCTGTCCGGCCTGCTCGGCGACGCCGCCGCGCAGAGTGACAAGGGTCAGGCGTTCCTTGAGCCCGGCCTGAAGTACGGCACCGAGGCGCAGGGCATCGCGGGCAAGATCGACCTGATCAGCCTGGGCCTGGCACTGGTGCTCGGCACCGCGGGCCTGCCGCACATCCTGATCCGCTTCTACACGGTTCCCACCGCGCGGGAGGCACGTAAGTCGGTGCTGTGGGGCATCGGCATCATCGGCGTCTTCTACCTGCTGACCCTGGTGCTCGGCTTCGGCGCGGCGGCGCTGGTCGGCGGCCAGGCGATCACGGCGCAGGACAAGGCGGGCAACACGGCGGCGCCGATGCTCGCCGAAGCGGTCGGCAAGGCCATCTTCGGCGACGTCGGAGGCACGATCCTGCTGGCCGTCATCGCGGCGGTCGCCTTCGCCACGATCCTGGCGGTCGTCGCCGGGCTGACGCTGGCGTCGAGTTCCTCCTTCGCCCACGACCTGTACGCGCACGTGTTCAAGCGCGGCAACGTCACCGACCGGGAGGAGGTGCTGGTCGCCCGGATCTCGGCCTTCGTCATCGGCGCGGTCGCCATCGGGCTCGGCATCCTCGCCCAGGGGCAGAACGTGGCCTTCCTGGTGGCGCTCGCCTTCGCCGTGGCGGCCTCGGGCAACCTGCCCGCGATCCTCTACAGCCTGTTCTGGAAGCGGTTCAACACCGCCGGCGCGGTCTCGGCCATCTACGGTGGCCTGGTCTCCGCGCTGGTCCTGGTGGTCTTCTCGCCGGTCGTCTCGGGCAGTGCCACCGCGCTGTTCCCCGACGCGAACTTCGCCTGGTTCCCGCTGAGCAACCCCGGTATCGTGTCGATCCCGCTCGGTTTTCTGGCCGGGTTCGTCGGCGCGCGCCTCAGCAAGGAGTACAGCGCGGGCAAGTACGCGGAGATCGAGGTCCGTTCGCTCACCGGCATCGGCGCCGAGCAGGCCACCTCGCACCAGCCTGTCGGCGGGGTCCAGCGGCTGCCCGGTACCGACCCTGAGCTGGAGCCCAGTACCGACTAGGTTCCGATGTGGCACAGCCTGAATTTGACCGGGGCCCGGCCGCACCGCGGCCGGGCCCCGTCGTGTCCTTCTAGCGGGACGCCTCGTCCAGCAGGGCCAGCTCGTCCTCGGACAGCGTCAGGTCGGCGACCGCGAGCAGCGGCCGAAGCTGCTCGACGTTGCGGGCGCTGGCGATCGGCGCGGCCACCGTGGGCTGGGCGGCCAGCCAGGCGAGGGCGACGGTGGCCGGGGCGGCTCCATGGGAGGCGGCGACCTTGTCCAGGGCGTCGAGCACCCTTGGCCCGCGCTCGGAGTGGAGGTACTGCGACGCCTGGCCCGCGCGGGGGCTGTCCACCGTGATCCCCGGCCGGTACTTGCCGGTCAGGAAGCCGCGGGCCAGGCCGAAGTACGGTGTGCTGGTCAGCCCGGCCTCGGCCACCACGTCTCGCAGTGCCCCCTCGTAGTCGCGTTCGAGAAGGTTGTAGTGCTGTTGCAGCACCCCGTACCGCGCCAGGCCGTCCCGTTCGGAGATCTCCAGTGCCTCCGCGAGCCGTTCGGCGCTGTAGTTCGAGGCGCCGATGTTCCGTACCTTGCCCTCGGTGACCAGGTCGTCGAACGCGCCGAGGGTCTCCTCCAGGGGGGTGGCCGCGTCGTCGATGTGGGCCCAGTACAGATCGATGTAGTCGGTACGCAGCCGCCGGAGCGAGTCCTCGACCGCCGCTCGGATGTTGGCCGCCGACAGCCCGGCGCGGCCGTTCAGTGAACCCACCTTGGTCGCCACCACGATCCGGTCACGGTTGCGGCGGGAGGCCGTCCACTCGCCGATGACGGTCTCGGACTCACCGCCGACGTGTCCGGGCGCCCACGCGGAGTAGACGTCCGCGGTGTCGATGAAATTGCCGCCCGCCTCGGCGTAGGCGTCCAGGACCGCGAAGGAGTCGTTCCGGTCCGCGGTCCAGCCGAATACGTTGCCGCCGAGACAGAGAGGAAACAGGTTCAGCTCAGAAAAGCTCATGGGCTAACTCTATTTCTCGAGTAATCGCGCGGGTACGGGGCATCGGTGACAGCCGTCGGAGCACTATTATGTGCGGCGTCAATAAGACTGTCGGAGGCTCCCATGGCACCCGGTTCACGGTTACGCGGACTCCTCGTCGGTGCTGTGATCGCGGGCGGTCTTTTCGTCCTGGCGGTGGCCGCCGCGATCGCCCTGATCTCCAACCAGCGCGGGACCGTCGCGGACCCGCCGGCCCCTTCCACCTCGGAGCGGCCCCGCACGCCGGACGCGTCCAGGAGACCGGGAGGGGGTCTCGACGGTGTTCCCGACGGTGTTCCCGACGGTGTTCCCGACGGTGTTCCCGACGGTGTCGAGGTGGTCGGGGAGAAGCGGTCCGGTGGCCGCCGGATGGACCTGACCCTGCGCTCGGCGGCCCTCGACGACGTCACCCGGGTGCGGCTGCTGCTGCCCAAGGGCTGGTCCAGGGACGCGGGCAGGACCTGGCCGACGCTCTGGCTGCTGCACGGGGGGCTCGACGACTACGCGGGATGGTCGAAGTCCGACGTCGAGAGGTTCACGGAGAACGATCAGGTCATCGTGGTCATGCCCGACGGCGGCAAGTGCGGCAGCTACTCCGACTGGTACAACGGCGGCGAGGGCGGGCCGCCCAGGTGGGCGACCTACCACCTCAAGGAGCTGCTTCCGCTGCTGGAGAGCAGGTACGCCGCGGGCAGGGAGCGGGCCATCGCCGGATACTCCATGGGCGGCCAGGGCGCGATGCTGTACGCGGCGGCCGGTGGTTTCAAAGCCGCGGCCTCCTTCAGCGGCGCGGTGCACATCCTCATGCCCGGGGTCGACCTGGCGGTCATGCTCGGCACCACGGCGGGCTGTTTCGGCACCGACTGGAAGCGGATCTGGGGTGATCCGCGGGAGAACCGCGAGGTGTGGGAGCGGCACGACCCGTACCATCTGGCGGACAGGTTGCGCGGGGTCCGCCTTTACCTGGCCTCGGGCGACGGCGGCAAGAGGGACGGTGAGCTCTTCGGGGACATCACCGAGGAACTCGCCAACAAGGCGACACTGGCCTTCGCCGGTCGCCTGCAGTCGCTGGACATTCCCTTCCAGCCCCACTTCTACTCGGGGCGCCACAACATGACCTACTGGAACCGGGAACTCCGCCGGGCGCTGCCCATGCTCCTGGAGGCTGTCGGAGCCCGATGAGCCCTTTGCGGCTGCTCCCGCCGACCGCGAGGACGGATATTGGACATAAGGGGGCATAAAGGAAGAGGGGAAGGTCGCCCGAACGCTTCGCCGTCCGGCGGCGATGTTTCTCCGGGAGGCACCGACGGCGATTCTCCGGGAGGCACCGATGGCGATCGCGACGATCAACCCGGCCACGGGCGAGACCCTCAGGACGTTCGACCCGATCGGCGAGGAGGAGGTGGAACGGCGGCTGGCACTCGCCGCCTCCGCGTTCCAGGAGTACCGGGCGGTCGACTTCAAGCAGCGGGCGGTTTGGATGCACGCCGCCGCCGGCCTGCTCCGGGCCGAGCAGGACCGGCTGGCACGGCTGGTGACCACCGAGATGGGCAAGACGCTGGCCGCCGCCCACTGCGAGGTGGACATGTGCGTGCGGGAGATGCGCTTCTTCGCCGACCACGCCGAGGAGTTCCTCGCGGACGAGTCGGCGGACGGGCCCGCCGTGGGCGCGCGGCAGGCGTACGTGCGCTACCAGCCGCTGGGCGCCGTCCTCGGGATCACCTCGTGGGACTTTCCCCTCTGGCAGGTGGTCAGGTCCGCCGCGCCCGCCCTGATGGCGGGCAACGTCTGCCTGTTCAAGCACGCGCCGAACGTGCCGCAGACGGCGCTGCACCTGGGCGGGCTGTTCGCCAGGGCCGGTTTTCCCGAGGGATGCGCGCAGGTCCTGCCGATCGAGCCCGAGCAGGTCGAGCCGTTGCTGCGCGATCGGCGCGTGGCGGCCGTCACCCTCACCGGGGCCGACCGGGAGGGCCGCCCGGTCGCCGCGATCGCGGGCTGGGAGATCAAGAAGACGGTCCTGGAACTGGGCGGCTCCGACCCCTACGTCGTCATGCCCTCCGCCGACCTGGGCGAGGCCACCGCCGTCGGGGTCACCTCGCGGGTGCGCAACAACGGCCAGTCCTCCGTCGCGGCCAAGCGGTTCATCGTGCACGAGGAGGTCTACGACGACTTCGCCGGGCTGTTCGTGGCGCTGATGGAGTCGCTGCGGCTCGGCGACCCCGCGGACGAGGCGACGGACGTGGGACCGCTCGCCACCCGGCAGGGCCGCGACCACGTCGAGTCACAGGTCGCCAACGCCGCGGGGCTCGGCGCCCGGGTGCTCTGCGGGGGAGTGAGCCCGGATCGGCCCGGCTGGTTCTACGAACCGACCGTGATCACCGGCATCACCTCCGAGATGCGGGTGTTCCACGAGGAGGTCCGCGGCCCGGTGGCCGCGCTGTACCGGGTCGCGGACATCGACGAGGCGATCGCCCTGGCCAACGCGACCCCCTTCGGGCTCGCCGCCGCCGCCTGGAGCGGCGACGTGGCGGAGCAGGAACGCCTCGTCTCCGAGATCGAGGCCGGCATGGTGTACGTCAACGGGATGGTCTCCGCCTACCCTCAACTGCCGTTCGGTGGTGTCAAGGGCTCCGGGTACGGGCGCGGGCTGTCGGCGTACGGCATCCGGGAGTTCTGCGGCGCCAAGACGGTCTGGATCGGCTGATCGCCCGCCGCGTCTCGGCGCGGGGCCCTCAGGCGGGCACCATCTGCCTGGCCGGGAGGCTGCCCACCGGGGTGAGCCGCCCGGCGGGCTCGATCTGCTCCATCAGCTCGTCCATGGCCTCCTGCAGGTGGCCCATGAGCCGCCACACGTCGGCCACCCGGTCCGGGCAGGACAGGATGCCGAAGTCGAGCGAGCCGTCGTAGGAGAAGCAGGTGATGTTGACCCCGCCGCTCACGTCGGTCAGCACCGACATGGGGTGGTAGGCGAGCACCCTGGCCCCGCACAGGTACAGCGGGAGCTGCGGTCCCGGCACGTTCGAGACGATCAGATTGATCGGCGGCAGCATGATCGAGGCCAGCCGGAACACCGTGGAGGTCGCCAGCGCGGTGACGGCCGCGGGCAGCATCGACGACAGCTCGCCCAGCCAACCGGCGGGGGAGCCGGCGAACCGCCGCTTGGCGGTGTGCATCGTCCGCGCCATGACGCGCAGGCGCTCACGGGGACAGGCCAGGTCGGTCGGGATGGGGGTGACCATGACGGAGATCTGGTTGCCGACCACGTCCTGGGCGCTCGCGGTGCGGACCGCGACCGGGACCGCGGCGATCAGCGGCCGATCGGGCAGCGCGTCGCGCTCGCGCAGCCAGGCGCGCAGCGCCGAGGCGCACAGCGTCATGACCACGTCGTTGACACTGGCCCCCGAGCTCCTGGCCACCCGTTTGACGTCCGCCAGCGGGATCGACCCGTAGGAGAAGCGCCGCTCGGGGCCGATCGGGCCGTTGAACGGTGTGCGCGGCGCCGTCAGCATGGGCAGTTCCGGCAACTCCCGCCCTCTTCCGGTGATCATCCGGGTGGCGGCGGCCACCTGCCGGGCACCCGGCAGCGCCGAGGCCAGGGGCATCGTGTCGAGTTCGGTCGCCATGCGACCCAGCGAGTACAGCGTTCTGGCGGGCTGCATCACCGACCTGGCCACGGCTCCGGCGAGCATGCCCGCCAGACCGGGGGCGGTGGTCCGCGGCGTGGGCGCGGGCCGCTCGACGACGCGAGGCTCGGGCGTCAGATCCAGCAGCGCGGCGAGCGTCTCCGCTCCCGAGACCCCGTCGATGGCGCAGTGGTGGACCTTGGCGTACAGGGCGACCCGGCCACCGGTCAGTCCCTGGATGAGATGCATCTCCCAGAGCGGGCGGCCCCGGTCGAGGCGCCGCTCGTGGATCCGGGCCACCTCCTCGGCGAGCTGGGCGTCGTCGCCCGGCGCGGTCAGGGTCACCTCGTGGACGTGGCCGGCGACGTCGAGATCGGGGTCTTCCGTCCAGTACGGCCGGTCGAGGTCGAACGGCACGGTGGCCAGGCGGAGCCTCAGCGCCGGGGCCAGGTGCACCCGCTCGCGGAGCAGCCCGATCAGGCACTCGCGGGTGACGGCCCCCGCCCGGGAACAGGCCGGGTCGAGGATGGCGAGCCCCGCGACATGGGCCGCCGTGGTCGCCGACTCTGCGTGAAGGAACTGCGCGTCGAGCGCGGTCAGCTGGCGCATCGGTCGAGCCTCCTGGCGGAAGATGGGAGAACACGTATTGCCATCATCAGGTCGGCACGTTTCCCTCTCGTTTCCTCCGTGGGACCGCGGATGTCTTTCCGACGAGGTCCGGAGGCCCAGCCGATCATCGCGTTCGGTGATATTCCCATTTCACTCGGTAGTCACGCCTGTCGGATGGAGGTGTCCCGGCGGTTCTTTCCGAAGGTGATACCCGGGTGCGGGCATCCGGAGCCGCGGGCCGGGCCGTCCGGCCCGATCGGGCTCCCGGTCAACCGCTCACCACGGTCACGGGGTGGCGGACGACGGCGTCGAAGAGGTAGCCGAAGTCGTTGTGCGTGGTGTGCGACGGCTGGACCGCGCCGGTCTCGTCGGTGGCGCGGGCGAGCAGGAAGTGCCGGCCGGTCTCCGCGGGTTTCCAGGTGACCTGCCAGCGGGTCCAGGTGGATGCCACATGCGGTCCGCGCAGCGGAGCGCGCTGCCAGGTGGCGCCGCCGTCCAGGCTCACCTCCACGTCGGCGATCCGGCCGTTGCCCGACCACGACCGCCCGCGCAGCAGGTAGGGGCGCCCGGCGACCAGGGTGGCGTTCCAGGGCAGCTCGAAGGCGCTCCTGACCCCCTGCGTGGTCAGCGGGGCGCCGCCCTGCGGCGGGTAGGCGTCGCCGAACATCCGGTAGAACTCGGTGTTCCAGGGCGAGGACAGCGGCGAGGTGGACACCTCGATGTCGCCGACCCACTTGACCGAGGCCAGGCCGATCCAGCCGGGGACGACCAGCCGCACGGGGTGGCCGTGGTCGGGCGGGAGCGGCTCGTCGTTCATCTCGTAGGCGAGGATGACGTCCCGCAGCGCCTTGGCCGCCGGGATCGGGCGGCGTACCCGGCCGTGGTCCACCCCGTCGGCCACGTAGGCGGGGTCGAGTCCGCGGGCCATGACGTCGACGGCGTCCGGGGTGATCCCGGCCCGTTCCAGCACCGTGGCCAGCGGCACCCCGCGCCAGCGGGCCACCCCGATGCCGCCGAGCCGCCACGGGGTGCCGGCGACCTCCTGGTGCTGCTGGGTGGTGAAGAGGCTCCGCCCGTTGCCCGCGCACTCGATCGCCACGTCGCGCGTCACCGAGGGCATCGCGAGTAGTTCCTCGTAGCCGAAACTCCGGGGGGCGCTCAGGCCCGTGCCGTGCAGCCGCAGCCGCCAGGTGGCCGCGTCGACGATCGGGGTGGAGGTGTGGTTGCGGACGAAGAACCGGTCGTTGGGCACGTGGAACCCGACGTCGCCCATGGCGTCCCAGCGCATCTCGGCATTGGTCTCGTGCTCGACGAACAGCTCCGGCGGCAGCGGCTTGACGATCCCCGAGGCGGACGGGTCGTCGCCGGCCCTGTCATCAAGGTCCTTTTCGTCGAGGGTCCTGCCGTCGACGGTGGCCAGTCGGAGCCGGTCGGGGGCCTCCTGTGGAGTCCGCCCGGCTCGGGCGCGCCGGCGGACGGCCTCGTCGTCGAGGTTCTCGTACGGCATCCGGCACCGCTCCTCTCTACACCTATTTCCTACCAGTAAACTATGTAATATGCGATGGGTATCACGCCCTCGCCGCTCTCAATCATCCCCTCAACGACCGAGGAAAGCCAGCAGCCGCTCCAGGGGCCAGGTGTTGATCACGTCGTCACCGGTGAGCCAGCCGCGCTGGGCGACACCGATGCCGAACCGCTGGTTGTCGAGATGGGGAACCGCGTGGGCGTCGCTGTCGATGGAGAATCTCACGCCGTGGTGCTGTGCCAGCCGCACCAGGTCCGAGGGGAGGTCGGAGCGGTCCGGAAAGGAGTCGATCTCCATCGCGGTGCCGGTGCGGGCCGCGGCGCGGAACACCTCGTCCCAGTCGGCGTCCACCGGTCCTCGGGCGCCGATCCTGCGGGTGGTCGGGTGGCCGATGATGTGCACGTGGGGGTTCTCGCACGCGGTGACGAGGCGCCGGGTCATCTCCTCGCGGGACTGGGTGAAGTGCGAGTGGATGCTGGCCACGCACACGTCGAAGCCCGCCAGCACCTCGGCCGGCCAGTCGACCGAGCCGTCGGGGGCGATGTTCAGCTCGCTGCCGTGCAGCAGCCGCATCCCCGGGTATCTCTCCTGCAGCCGGCGCAGCCGCTCGCGCTGCTCCAGGGCCTTGTCCAGCGTCATCCGCTGCATCGCCAGGTCGGGGGCGTGGTCGGTCACCGCGTAGTAGGAGTAGCCGCGAGCGTGGGCGGCGGCGACCATGTCCTCCAGCGAGGCGATCCCGTCGGTCAGGTCGGTGTGGGTGTGCAGGTCGCCCCGCAGATCCTCCAGGGTGACCAGCTCGGGCAGTTCACCGGCGAGTGCGGCGGCGATCTCACCGGTGTCCTCGCGCAGGGTCGGTGGGATCCACGCCATGCCGAACGCCTCGAAGACCTCCTCCTCGGTCGCGGCCGCGATCACCCGCTCCCCCTCGAAGAGGCCGTACTCCGACAGCTTCCAGCCCTTCTTCACCGTGATCTCCCGCAGGTGCACCGTGTGCTCCTTGGAGCCGGTGAAGTACATCAGCGCGGCGCCCCACGACTCGGCGGGGACCAGGCGCAGGTCGACCTGGACACCCTGGGCGGTGCGGATCGAGGTCTTCTTGTCGCCCGAGGCGATGACCTCCGCGACGTAGGGCTGGGCCTTGAAGTCGTCCATCAGCGACTCGGGGCCGACCGCGAGGATGTCGACGTCGCCGATGGTGTCCTTCATCCGGCGCAGCGACCCGGCGTAGGCGATCCGCTCGGCACCCGGCAGCGAGGCGATGACCCGCTCCGCCAGGTCCATGGCGACTCCGGTGTGCATCCTGGCGCTGTTCTCCGCCAGGTTCTCGACCCCCTTGAGCAGGTTTTCCACGGTCTTGGCGCCGAAGCCCCTGACGCCCTCGAGACGCCCTTCCCCGATGGCCTTCGCCAGGGCCTCGGGGGAGTCGATGCCCAGTTCCTGGTAGAGGAAGACCGCCTTCTTCGGCCCGAGCGAGGCCACCCGGGTCAGCCGCCGCACTCCCTGGGGAACCTTCCCCCGCAGATCGTCGAGCTGGCGGAAGCTGCCCCGCTCCAGGTACTCCTCGACCTTCTTGGCGATCGCCTCGCCCACCCCCGGCACGCCTCGCACGGGCACGGCCGTGATGTCCTCGGGAAAGCCCGCGATCGCCTTGGCCGCCTTCTGGTAACTGCGGACCCGGAACGCGTCGCCGCCGGTCATCGCGAACAGCTCGGCGTACTCCTCCAGAGCGGCCGCGACGTCGTCGTTAGCTCGTGCCATGGGGCCAGCCTAGAAGATCGCACCGACAGTTCCCGCTCCCGGCGGTCCGCCGCGCCCCCGGCCGGCCTCAGGCCCCGTCCCGACCGGGAGGGTCCGCCGGGTAGGTCAGCAGGTGGCCGCACATGCCGTCGCGGGGCACGGAGGGCATCGGGGTGACCGCCGCCTCGCGCAGGTGGGCCAGGTCGCCGGCGCGGAGCGCGGCCAGCCGGGCGCCCGTCGTCTCCGCCGCGCGCAGCGGGCCCTGGCGCCAGCGGGACTCGAAGGCGTCCAGGTGGGGGCCGACGAGGCGGGCGGCGGCCTCGAGGAAGGCGGCGAAACCGGGGCGGCCCGCGGCACGGAGCCGCAGGAACCCCTCGACGGCCAGGTCGCGGCGCTCGCGCGGGGCCGACCGCGCGGCCCCGGCGTACCCGGCCGGATCGGCGAGGACCTCGGGGGGAAAGGTCAGGACGGCGTCGCCGGCCTCGGGCAGGCCGCTGTTCTGCATGAGGACCACGATGCGCAGCTCACCGTCGTTGACCAGGCGATGGACGGTGCCGGGGGTGAACCAGACGACGGAGCCGGAGGCCAGCGCCGTCTCCCGGTAACCCTCCCAGGTCAGGGTCTGCACGCTGCCGGAACCGGCCACCACGGCGTACGCCTCGGCGCACAGGGTGTGCAGGTGCGGCGAGCCGCCGCGCAGGCCGTCGGCGGCGGGCCAGTCGTAGACGGTCAGATCGCTCACGCCGGTGCCGAACACGGGTGCTCCCTGGGTCTCTCATGCCGGTGCCGGACACGGGTGCCGCCGGACGTACGCCTCCAGCCGGGGGCGGTCCCACGCGCCGGTGGCCACGACCATCCGGTAGCGCAGCCGCAGCGTCGCGCCGGGCGGCAGGATCAGTTCGCGATGGAACGCGATGGACGGGTTGACCGCCGCGAACGGCGTCGTGCGGACGAACCAGACGGTGGGCTGGGCGCTCTGGAACAGCAGGGTGGAGGAGCGGTCGACCTCGTCGTGGGTGCCGCTGTAGGCCAGCCACGCCGACTCCCGGCCCATCATCTCCGGCCCCTCGCCGCCTTCGGCGATCACCTGGCCGTGCTCGAAGGAGCGAGGCCCGCGCCAGAACAGGCCACAGTACCCGGCCATCGGGCGGCCGGAGGTGGTGGGGCTGCCGAAGACCAGATCCCTTCCGCGTACGTTGGTGATCGCGGTGGACAGCTCCAGCGCCCACGAGTCGTCGCCGACGTCGCCGACCTCGAAGGTCCGCACCTCGTCCACCCAGTGCTCGCCGCCCTGGGTGTGCCAGGTCAGCCGCTCCACGCCGGGGGCGGGGAACTCCTCGTGCCGCATGGTCCCGTTGTTCGGCAGGTCCACGTATCCGGCGGCCTCGCGGACGTAGCTGCCGCCGCCCCAGAAGTTCTCCCCCGACAGGTCCGAGACGGTCAGCTGCAGGCCCCGGTGCCAGCGGTGGTCGTGCGGTCGGTAGGCGCTGACCACGTCGCCCGCCAGGGTCCTGATCGGGTGGAAGTAGGGCTTGGGAGATTCGAACACCGGCGTTTCCGGCCGGTGGACGTAGCGCAGGATCTCGACGCCGCGCTCGGTGAAGGTCAGCTCCATGCGCGTCCGTCCAGGCGGCGGTAGAAGGGGTGATCGGGGGTGAGGTCGGTGCGGAGCACGGGCCGGCCGGTGAACGCCGAGGCGTACAGGCCGGTGATCAGTTCGAGCGACCGGCGCCCCTCGGGGCCGCTCATGGGCGGGCGCTCGCCGCGCTCGTAGGCGTCCAGCAACTCCGCCAGCTGCGCCTCGTGCGAGCTCGGCAGGTCCACCGGCGGGTTCCAGCGGGCCGAGGTGGACCTCCAGTCGGCGTTGCGGTAGCCGTACAGGTGGCGCAGCTCCACCGTCGCCTCGGCGTAGTCGAAGCGCAGGTAGCTCTCCTCGCGCCGGGACAGCACGCTGTTGACCACCGAGGCCATGGCTCCGGAGGCGAAGCGGACGGCGGCCATCGAGACGTCCTCGGTCTCGATCCGGCGGTCCAGCGTGCCGGCCATCGCGCGGATCTCCGACCACTCGCCCAGGATCGACAGCATGAGGTCCATCTGGTGGATGCCGTGCCCCATGGTGGGGCCGCCGCCCTCGGTCTCCCAGCGGCCGCGCCAGGGCGCCTCGAAGTAGGCGTGGTCGCGGTACCAGGCGGTCACGCAGAGCGCGACGAGCGGGCGGCCCAACTCGGGGGCGAGGGCGCGCAGGTGGCGCGCGCCGGAGCCGAACCGGTGCTGGGAGACCACCGAGGCGTAGCCGGGCCCCTCGGCCGAGGTGATCAGGTCGTACTCGGCCAGCGACCGGCAGGCGGGTTTCTCGATCCACACCCAGGCGCCGGCCTTCAGGCAGGCCCTCGCCTGGGCGGCGTGCAGGTGCGGCGGGGTGCACAGGTGGACGAGGTCGGGCCGCTCGGCGTCGAGCATCGCCTCCAGGGAGGGGTACGCCCGCGGGATCGCGTGCTCGGCGCAGAACGCCCTGACCCGGGCCTCGTCCACGTCGGCGGCGGCCACCACCCGCGCCCGGTGCGACTGGGCGCGCAGCGCGGGCAGATGGCAGATCCCCGCGATGCCGCCGGTGCCCACGACCGCCACCCGGATCATCCGCGTCCCTTCCAGGTGGCGGCCGCCTCCGGTACGGGGCGCGTCAACGTACGACGACCGTGGTCAGGGAACGCGGGGGAAGGGTGAGGGTGCGGTCCGGCCGCAGACCCGCGAGCGGCGTGGCCGCGAGTGAGTGATCGCCGTCGGTCAGGTAGGAGGTGGCCCGGCCCGCCCGGGTCGTGATCCTGGTGGAGACGGGCACGGTGGCGGTGTTGAGGATCTCCACGACCTCCGAGCCCCCGGCGTTGCGGAAGGCGGTGACCTTCAGCGCCGGGTCGGCGGCCGTGACGGCGAGCCGGACCGCGCCCGGCCGGATGAAGCGGCTGTAGGCGGCCAGCGCCCACAGGCGCTTGGAGACGTGGTAGGTCGAGGTGGCCTCGTCGATCTGGATCAGGCCCCGGGTGGCGCCGCGTGAGGCGCCGAACCAGAAGACGTAGCCGTTCGCCCTGCCCAGGGTGAGCGAGTCGTGGATCTGCTGGGCGACCGCGAGGCCGTCGTAGCCGCTGCCGTCGTCCCACGCCTCGTTCCAGGTGCTTCCGTTGGGCGACCACTCCGACATCCAGACCGGCCGGCCGGTGGGCAGCGGGCCGTCCACCGGGCTGACGTAGGGGTGGCCGGCGTGCGTGGCGACCCACCGCCGCGCGGCGGGGTCGGCCTCGATGGCGCGGGTGTACTCGCGCTGCTCGGACCAGCCGGCGGCGTCGCAGCAGATCACCCTGAGGCCGGCGCGGGCCGCCGTGGGGCCGAGGACCTTGACGAACTCGGCGGCCTGGTCCGGGGTGAAGCGCATCGAGGCGTACGAGACGGTGAGGTCGGGCTCGTTGGTGAACCCGAGGTCGGTGATCTTGATGCCCTCACGGGCGTAGAACCTCGCGTACTGCACCAGGTAGTCGGCGTACGCCTGTCGCCACGCCGGGAGCAGGGTGCCGCCGTCGCTGTCGGAGCCGTTGTCCTTCATGTAGCCGGGGGCGCTCCAGGCGTCGGCGTAGAAACGGTTCACGCCGTAGCGTTTGGCCTCCTTGGCCAGCCAGACCTGGCCGCCGTCCTCGCCGTCCCAGACGTACTTCGGCGGCGCGTCCGGGCCGCCGGGATCCTCGGGCTGGATGGAGGTCATCAGGTCGTACGGGCTGCCGGCCGGGGAGGAGCCGATTCCCAGGCGCAGGATGCTGAGCCCGGCGCCCTTCTCCGGGCTCAGCCAGAGGTCGAGGATCTCCCGCTGCTTGGCGGCGGGCAGCGCGCGGACCAGTTCGTTGCGGCGGAATGCCTGGGAGAAGCCGAAACCGTCGATCCGCTGGAGAACGCCGTGCTGTTCCACCCGGATCGGGGAAGCGCTTTCCTTGACGGCAGGGCCAAGCCCGAGAAGGGGGAACAGGAGGATCGGTGTCAGTAGTGCCCTGTGACGTCGTGACATGCGGGAACCCGCTTTCCGAAAGTTTCACAAGATTACCGAGACTTTTCGTGTCGATCACCGTAAATCTTTCGGATGGCGGCAGTCAACAGCCGTCAGGGCGCGCGGTGCTGTCGCGGACCACGAGGTCGGTGGCCAGCTCCACCCGCCGGGGCTCGTGCCCGCCGCGGTCGAGGCCGAGCACCATCCGGGTGGCCAGCGCGGCCATCTCCTGGAGCGGCTGGCGCACGGTGGTCAGCGGCGGCCAGGCGGAACGTGCCAACGGCAGGTCGTCGAAGCCCACCACCGACAGGTCCTGCGGCACCCGCAGGCCGCGCTGCCTGGCCGCCTCGAAGACGCCGAACGCCTGCATGTCGCTGCCGGCGAAGATCGCGGTGGGCGGGTCCGCCGCCGACAGCAGCGCGTGGCCCAGGTCGCGGCCCGAGCCGACCAGGAAGTCGCCGTACCCGATGAGCGAGGGGTCCACCGCGATCCCCGCGGTCTCCAGCGCGGCGCGGTAGCCGTCGATGCGGGCCCGGCTGCACAGCATGCCGGCCGGGCCGCCGATCATCCCGATCCGGCGGTGGCCCAGTTCCAGCAGGTGGCGGGTGGCGGCCAGGCCGCCGCTCCAGTTGGTGGCGCCGACCGAGGCGACTCCCGGCGGCGGCTCGCCCTCCGGGTCCACCACCACGAAGGGGATGGACCTGGCGGCCAGCTGGCCGTGCTGGGCGGCGCTGATCCGCGAGCCGATCAGGATGGCCCCGTCGGTGCGCCGGGTGGCGATCCGCTCCACCCAGTCCCGGCCCGGGCCCGCGTGGCTGTGCAGTACCGAGACGACCACGCCGGCGTCGACCTCGCGGGCCGCGGTCTCCACGCCGCGCACCAACTCCATCGCCCACGGGCTCTCGATCTCGGTGAAGACCAGGTCCACCAGGCCGACGGGCTCGTCGCCCTGGCCGGTCCTGCGTATGTAGCCGTGCTTGTGCAGCAGGCGCTCGATCCGCTGCCTGGTCTCGGAGGCGACCTCGGGCCGCCCGTTGATGACTTTCGAGACCGTGGGCGCGGAAACCCCGGCCTCCTCGGCGATCAGGGCGATCGTCACCCGCCTGTTGGATGGCATGCGGCGAATACTAACCGAAAACTTTCGGAGGCCCGCGGGGGGCCCGTCTTCGTTGCTGTTCGAGCTCGCTACCACGACGGCTATTGACGCGTAACCGGCAATTTACCTATCCTCCGGGTCACGAAATGTTCGGGGAACATGTGAAACTTTTCATACCCACTCCCGAAAGGGGAACCCCCATGCTGAGTCGGCGAGGCGTGGTGGCGCTGGCGGCATCGGTGCTGCTTCTTGGAGCCTGCGGTACGAGCGCGGACGATAACGGGGCGCAACCGGGCGCGAGCGCCGGCTCGGAGAAGGTCACCTTCGAGTTCTGGAACCTGGCGACGGCCGAACCGCTCAAGTCCTTCTGGGCGGATCGCGTCAAGGAGTACCAGGCGGCCAACCCGAATGTGACGATCAAGAACATCGGTATCGAGAACGACTCCTACAAGCCGAAGCTCGCAACCCTCACCCAGTCGGGGAAGGCGCCCGATCTCTACTCCACCTGGGGTGGCGGTGTGCTGAAGCAGCACATCGAGGCGGGCCTGGTGAAGGACCTGTCGTCGGAGGCCGGTGACATCCTCGGCGACTTCACCCCGGCCTCCCTGGCCGCCTACCAGTTCGACGGGAAGACCTACGGGCTGCCCACCGACATCGGCATGGTCGGCTTCTGGTACAACAAGGCGAACTTCGCCAAGGCCGGCATCTCCGCCCCGCCCGCCACCTGGACCGAGTTCCTGGACGCGGTGAAGAAGCTGAAGGCGGCAGGGATCACCCCGATAGCCCTCGCCGGCAAGGCCAAGTGGCCGGGCCACTACTACTGGGCCTACCTGGCCATGCGGGTGGCGGGCCTGGACGCGCTCAGCCAGGCCGGCACCACCAACGACTTCACCGGCCCCGACTTCGTCGCCGCCGGGCAGCGGCTCAAGGAACTCGTCGACCTGCAGCCTTTCCAGAAGGGCTTCCTCAACGCCGACTACTCCACCCCCGACGGGCAGGCCGCGACCGTGAGCAACGGCAAGGCCGCCATGGAACTGATGGGCCAGTGGGCGCCGTCCGTACAGAAGGACTCCGGCAAGGGCCTCGGGGACGACCTCGGGTTCTTCACCTTCCCGTCCGTGGACGGGGGCAAAGGCTCCGCGGGCGACGCGTTCGGCGGCGGCGGCGGCCTGGCCGTGGGCGTCAACGCCCCGCCCGCCGCGCTGGACTTCCTGAAGTTCGCGCTCAAGAAGGAGAACCACTCCAAGGCGGTCGCCGCGGGAGGTGTGCTCCCGGTGCTCAAGGGGGAGGAGTCGGCCGTCACCGACCCCAACATCAAGGTGGTCTCCGACGCGCTGTCGGCCGCGACCGGCTTCCAGCTCTACCTCGACCAGGCGTACCCGCCGGCCGTCGGCCAGGAGGTCAACGACGCCGTGGCCGAACTGATCGCGGGCAGGAAGACGCCGGAGGAGGTCGTCAAGGTCATCACCGAGACGGCGAAGTCGGAGTCGGAGTAGCCGTCCGCATGAAGGTGACAGAGCCGATCGAGGCCAGGGAACCGACGGTGAGCACGGTGAAGGGGCGAGGTCGGTGACGACGATGACCGGGCCGGACGCACGTCCGGCCCCTCCCGGAAGAAGACCCGCCGAGCGGCGAGGACGGCGCGAGGGGCGGCGCCGGGGAAAGGGCTGGATCACCGCGATCCTGTTCGTGCTCCCCGCCCTGGTCCTGTTCACCCTGCTGGTACTGACGCCGATCCTGGTCGCCGGCTACACCAGCCTCCACAAGTGGAACGGCATCGGGCCGCCGAGCGACTTCATCGGCCTGGACAACTTCACCCGGCTGCTGAACAGCGACATCTTCATCGGCGACCTGCGAAACGGCGGCATCCTGGTCCTGCTCTCCCTGGTGGTGCAGCTGCCGCTCTCGCTGGGCCTGGCGGTGATGCTGAACCAGCGGATCCGGGGGCGCGCCCTCTACCGGCTGCTGTTCTTCGCGCCGTACATGCTCTCCGAGGCGATCACCGGCGTGCTGTTCTCGCTGATCCTCTCGCCCGAGGCGGGTCTGGCCAACCGGCTGCTGACCTCCTGGGGGCTGGAGCCGTGGAGCTGGCTGTCGGAGCCGGACACCGTGTTGTTCTCGCTGTTTCTGGTGATCACCTGGAAGTACTTCGGATTCCACATGATCATCTATCTGGCCGGGCTGCAGGGCATCCCCAAGGAGTTGCACGAGGCGGCCAGGATCGACGGCGCCGGCGGCTGGAAGGTGTTCCGGTACGTCACCCTGCCGCTGCTCGGCCCCACCGTCAGGGTCAGCGTGTTCCTGTCCGTCATCGGCACGATCCAGCTCTTCGACCTGGTCTGGATCCTCACCGGCGGCGGCCCCTCGCACGCCTCGGAGACCATGGCCGTGAGCATGTTCGAATACGGTTTCAAACGGACCCAGATCGGTTACTCCAGCGCGATCAGCGTCGCCATGTTCCTGATCAGCCTCGTCTTCGCCCTCGGCTACCAGCGGTTCGTGCTGCGCCGGGACCTGGAGGGGGCCAGTACCACGATGGGAGACCACCGATGATCGCCCGGTTCCGGACGGTCCCGATCCACGTGATCGTCTGGGTGGCGGCGGTCTTCATCGTCGTCCCCTTCGTGTACGGCCTGTTCGGTGGTTTCAAGACCACCGCCCAGCTGTCGGAGAACCCGCTCGGCCTGCCCTCCCCATGGGTCACCGAGAACTACACCGACGTGATCGCCACCGGCGCGTTCTGGCGCCAGCTCCTCAACAGCCTGTTCATCGCGGTGGCGACCACCGTGCTGGTGGTGTTCCTGTCGGCGATGGCGGCCTTCGCCTTCGCCCGGTTCGCCTTCCGCGGCCGCGAGTTCCTGTTCACGCTGTTCGCCATCGGGCTGATGTTCCCGTTCGCGGTGGCGATCCTGCCGCTGTTCATCCTGCTGCGCACCTTCGGCCTGCTGGACAACCCGCTCGGGGTGATCCTGCCGCAGGCCGCGTTCGGGCTGCCGCTGACGATCATCATCCTGCGCACCTTCTTCCGGTCCATCCCCAACGAGGTCGAGGAGGCCGCCACCCTCGACGGCTGCACCCCCTTCGGGTTCTTCTGGCGGGTGCTGCTGCCGATGGCCAGGCCCGCCCTGGCCACCGTCTCGGTGCTGGCGATCGTGGCGAGCTGGAACAACTTCTTCCTCCCGCTGGTGGTCTTCAACGACCCGAACCTGTGGACGCTGCCACTGGGCGTCCAGCAGTTCCAGGGGGAGTACGCGGCGGACACGGCCAAGATCCTGGCCTACGTCATCGTCTCCATGGTCCCGGCCCTGGCCTTCTACGCGGTCGCCGAGCGCCAGCTGATCAGCGGCCTCACCGCGGGCGCCACCAAGGGCTGAGCCGGGACCTCATCGCTGTGTCGAACGACCGTTGTGGAGAGTGAGAAACATGACCCTGAGTGTCGCCGGATCCCGTCTCGTCGATTCGGCCGGCACCCCGGTACGGCTGCGCGGAGTAGGCCTCGGGGGCTGGCTGAACATGGAGAACTTCATCACCGGATATCCGGCCAACGAGGCCACGATGCGCGCCGCGGTCCTGGAGGTGCTCGGCGACGACCGGGCCGAGCTGTTCTTCGACCGCCTGCTCACCTCGTTCTTCGGCGCCGACGACGCCTCGCTCCTCGCCGACCTCGGCACCAACTGCGTCCGGATCCCGATCAACTACCGCCACCTGGAGTCCGACGACCGCCCCTTCGAGATCATCGAGCAGGGCTTCCGCCACCTCGACCGGGTGATCGGCCTGCTCGCCGAGCGCGGCATCTACAGCGTCATCGACCTGCACGCCCTGCCCGGCGCGCAGAACCAGCACTGGCACTCCGACAACCCCACGCACATAGCCGCCTTCTGGCAGCACCGGCACTTCCAGGACCGCGTCGTCCACCTGTGGGAGGCCGTGGCCGACCGCTACCGGGACAATCCGTGGGTGGCCGGCTACAACCCGGTCAACGAGCCCGGCGACTCCGGCGGGCAGGTCGTCGGCCCCTTCTACGACCGCCTGGTCAAGGCGGTCCGCGCCGTCGACCCCGGACACGTGCTGTTCCTGGACGGCAACACCTACTCCACCGACTTCTCGATCTTCCGCGAGGTGTACGAGAACACGGTCTTCGTCTGCCACGACTACGCCCTGGCCGGCTTCGCACACGGCGGCCCCTACCCCGGCCACACCCGAGGCGAGTGGGTGGACCGGGCCCAGCTGGAGAAGTCCTTCGAGCGGCGGACCGTCTTCCAGCGCGAGACGGGCACCCCCCTGTGGGTCGGCGAGTTCGGTCCCGTCTACACCGGCGACGCGGAGGTCGACCGGCAGCGCTACCAGATCCTCCGCGACCAGCTGGAGATCTTCGACTCCCACCAGGCCGGCTGGTCGCTGTGGACCTACAAGGACGTCGGGCTGCAGGGCCTGGTCAGTGCGGGTGAACCGTACATGAGCCGGTTCGGCGACTTCATCGCCAAGAAGGGACGGCTGGGCGCGGACCGGTGGGGCTCGACGATGGAGGAGTCGGCGAGTGAGCTGGCGCCGCTGCACCGGCTGGTGGAGACCGAGTTCCCCTCCTGGAACCCCTACCCGTGGGGTGCCCGCTACCAGACCGACGACCTGATCCGGCACATCCTCATCGCGCAGGCGCTGGTTCCCGAGTACGCCGAGCTGCTGCGAGGCTGCTCCGACGAGGAACTGACCGCCCTCGCCGACTCCTTCGCACTCGCCCGGTGCGCCCGGCGGCAGCCACTGCTCGACCTGCTCGCCGAGAACCTGCTCGCCGGGAACCCGGGCGGCGACGCTTGACGAAGCCGTAAGGCGGTGACGTCTGAGTACCCACTCCTACCTGACCGAGGAGCCCAGGAGATGCGCACCCCCCGGCCGCGAACAGCGGTCCTGGCCCTGTTGTCCCTCGCACTGTCGTTCCTGGCAGGCGCGTCGACCGTCCCCGCCGCGCACGCGGCCGCCACCGTCGTCGGCTACGACTTCGAGTCCGGCACGCAGGGCTGGGAACCCCGGGGCTCCGGGGTCTCGGTCACCGCGACCACGGACTCCGCGCACGGCGGAACCCGATCCCTGCTCACCGGCGGCCGCAGCGCGACCTGGCACGGAGCGGCCGTGACCCCGCCCTTCGAGAAGGGCGTCGGCTACCAGGTGACCGCGTGGGCGCGGGCCGCCGCCGGTCAGCCGTCCTCGACGATCGCGCTCACCATGCAGCGCACCCCGGCAGGCGGCACGACGGTCTACGAGCGGATCGCGGCGGCCACCGTCACCGACTCCGAATGGGTCCGGCTGTCCGGCACCTACACCTACGCGACCGACTCGGCCCTGTCGCTGTACGCGGAGAGCTCGGACGAGACCGTCGCCTTCCAGCTCGACGACATCGTGGTCACCGCCGACACCGACCCCACCCAGTCCGGCCTGACCAGCGACTTCGAGACCGGCACCGCGCAGGAGTGGACCGCGCGCGGCGGCGCCACCCTGACCCCGGGAGACGGCTTCGCGCACACCGGGGTCTACGGCCTGGGCGTGACGAACCGGCAGGCCTCCTGGGACGGTCCCGCACGGACCGTCCTCGGCAAGCTGGCCAAGGGATCGAAGTACGAGCTGTCGGTGTGGGTGCGCACCGACAGCGCCCAGAGCCTGGGCCTGTCCGTCGAACGGAGGCTGGACGGCACCCCCGCCTACGAGCGGGTGGCCGCGCCCAGGGCACCGGCCACCGGCGAGTGGACCAGGCTCGCGGGCACCTACACCCTGGCCCACGACGTGGACTTCCTGAGCGTCTACGTCGAGTCGGCCGCGGGGACGGAGCCGTTCGCCATCGACGACTTCCAGCTGTCCTACGTCGAGCCCAAGCCCGTCCAGACCGACATCCCCTCGCTGAAGGACAGAGTGCCGTTCACCGTCGGCGCGGCCTTCTACCGGGGCGCCACCCTGGGCGAACACGCCAAGCTGATCACCAAGCACTACGAGAGCGTCACCCCCGGCAACAGCCTCAAGTGGGACGCCACCGAGCCGGCCGAGGGTACCTTCACCTTCGCCGACGGCGACTACCTGGTCGACTGGGCGACCGCAGAAGGCCTGGAGTTCCGCGGCCACACCCTGGTGTGGCACAGCCAGACCCCCGACTGGGTGTTCGAGGGCGCCACCAAGGAGATCCTGCTCCAGCGGATGGAGAACCACATCCGCGCCGTGATGGGCCGCTACAAGGGCAGGATCGGCACCTGGGACGTGGTCAACGAGGTCATCGACGAGAACCGGCCGGACGGTCTGCGCCGCTCCCCATGGTTCGAGATCGCCGGTCTCGACTACATCAGGACCGCCTTCCGGGTGGCCCGCGAGGTGGACCCGGACGCGACGCTCGTCATCAACGACTACAACACCGAGTTCCCGCGCAAGCGGCAGGCGCTCTACGACCTGGTCAAGAAGCTGCGCGCCGAGGGGGTCCCGATCGACGCGGTCGGCCACCAGTTGCATGTCAACGTCGAGCAGCCGCCCACCTCGTTCATCGAGGACACGATCGAGAAGTTCGCCGGGCTAGGTGTCGAGCAGCAGGTCACCGAGCTGGACGTGAGCGTCTACACCGACTTCGTGACCTCCTACGACACGGTGCCCGCCGAGATCCTGGCCCTGCAGGGCCACCGGTACCGGGAGATCTTCGACGTCTTCCGGCGGCAGGCGGACCACCTGTCGTCGGTGACGATCTGGGGCGTCGCCGACGACGCGACCTGGCTGTCGTCCTTCCCGATCACCCGGACCAACCCGCCGCTGCCGTTCGACGACGAGCTCCAGGCCAAGCCCGCCTACTGGGGCATCGCCGATCCCGGCAGGCTGCCCCCGCTGACCCGGAGCCTGAACGCGCCCGCCGGCACGGTCACGGTGGACGGCAAGCGGGACGACGAGTGGAACCTGCTGCCCGACGCGCCCATCGCCAGGATCGGCGACCTGTCCGCCGGCTGGCAGGCGCGCACCACACCCGCCGGCCTGTACGTGCTGGCCGAGGTCAACGACCCGACCGACAACAGGAACGACACGGTCACCCTCACCGTGGGCGGCACGCCGTACCGGGTCCAGCGAGGTGGCACGCACGCCCACGGTTTCAGGGCGCACACCAGGAAGACCGCCACCGGCTACCGGGTGGAGGCGCTGCTCCCCTCGGGGACGGCCACCGGTGTCAAGGTCGTTGTGGCCGACGCGGGGGGTCAGGAGACCTCCTGGGCGGGTGAGCTGGCTCCCATCCCGGCGATCCGGACGACCCGCGCGCCGAAGAGGACCCCGGTGGTGGACGGCGTCGTGGACGCCGCGTGGCACCAGGCGCCGGAGATCACCACCGGCACCCGGATCCAGGGCACCTCGGGGGCGACCGCCAAGGTGCGGGCGATGTGGAACTCCGGCACCCTCTACGTGCTGGCCCGTGTCACCGACCCCGAGCTCAGCGAGGAGTCGCCCAACGCCTGGGAGCAGGACTCCGTCGAGATCTTCGTGGACCCGCAGAACAACAAGACCAAGGGCTACGACGACGACGACGGCCAGTACCGGATCAGCTTCACCGGCAGGCGGACCGTCGGCGGCACCTTCGACGCCTTCGCGGTCAAGGAGAACCTGACCGGCGCGGTCACCCGCACCCCGGACGGCTACCTGGTGGAGGCGGCGATCAGGCTGCCCACGGTCACCCTGGCCAAGGACGCCCTGCTCGGCTTCGACATCCAGGTCAACGACGCCGTCGGCGCCACCCGCGCGGCCGCCGCGACCTGGAACGACCCGACCGGGCGCGGCTACGTCGACACGTCGAGGTGGGGGGTGCTCCGGCTCGTCAGGTAGCGCCCCGGGCCGCCGGCCCGCACGCCACACGGCGTGCGGGCCCGGTGCCCCCTCTTTCGGGAACGCGGACCTCCGGAAGAGGCCGCCTGCCCCGGCCAGGAGGTCGCGCGGGCGAAGGATCCGCACACGCCAACGGAGGACCCGTGTACGCCAACCCCGTCATCCCCGGTTTCCACCCCGATCCCTCGGTATGCCGGGTGGGCGCGGACCACTACCTCGTCACCTCGTCCTTCGAGTGGTTTCCCGGGGTCCCGATCTTCCACAGCCGGGACCTCGTGCACTGGCGGCAGCTCGGTCACGTGCTGGACCGGCCCTCCCAGCTCGACCTGGACGGCGTACGGCCGTCCGGCGGCATCTACGCTCCCACCCTCCGGTACCACGACGGCGTCTTCTACATGATCACCACGCTGATGGACGAACCGGGCAACTTCCTGGTCACCGCCACCGACCCGGCCGGGCCGTGGAGCGACCCGGTCTGGTTCCCCGACACCCGGGGCTTCGACCCCTCGCTGTTCTTCGACGACGACGGCCGCGCCTGGATGACCGGCACCCGGGAGAAGGCGGCCAGGCGCTATGACGGCGACACCGAGATCTGGCTGCGCGAACTCGACCTCGCCACGCTCAAGCCGGTCGGCGAGGAGCACGTGATCTGGGAACCGGTGCAGCGCGGCGGCATCTGGTCCGAGGGCCCGCACATCTACCGGATCGGAGCCCACTACTACCTGCTGACCTCCGAGGGGGGAACCGCCGAGGACCACGCGGTCATGGTCGCCCGCTCCGAGCGGATCACCGGCCCCTACCGGGGAAACCCGCGCAACCCCGTGCTCACCCACCGCCATCTCGGGCTGCGCCACCCCATCACCAGCGTCGGCCACCCCGACCTGGTCCGGAACGCGGAGGGCGAGTGGTGGTCGGTGCTGCTCGCCACCCGCCCCTACGGCAGCCCCCGTGACGGCCACCCGTCCGGCGGCGGCTCCTTTGACGATCACCTCGCCGGCGGTTCCCCGGACGGCCGGCTCACGACGGCCGCGGTCCGGGCCGCCGGCGGCTACAACCTGGGCCGCGAGACCTTCCTGACCCGGGTGCGCTGGGAGGACGACTGGCCGGTGTTCGACCAGGTCGAACCGCGTATGCCGGCCCCCTCGACGCCGGTCCACCGCTGGCCCGCGGCTCCCGCCTGCGACCACTTCGACGCCGGACGCCTCGCGCCGGTCTGGAATCACCTGCGCACGCCCAGGGAGCCGTACTGGAGTCTGGCCGACAGCCGCCTCACCCTCCGGGCGCTCCCGCAGACCGTGTGCGAGCGGGCCGCGCCCAGCCTGATCGCCCGGCGGCAGCAGCACATCGCCTTCGCGGCCCACACGGTGATGGAGTTCCGTCCGGAGGGGGAGGAACGCGCCGGGCTCGTCCTGCTCCAGAACGACGACTTCCACCTCGCGCTCACCCGCACCGCGCGCGGCCTGGAACTCACCCGAAGGGCCGGGGGCGCGGACACCCTCCTGGCCGGCGCCGACATCCCGCCAGGGCCGCCCGGACCGCCAGGACCGCTCTGGCTCGGCGTGGAGGCGCACGGCCAGGACTACCAGGCCCGGTACGCGCTACGGCCCGGCGAGTGGACCGACCTCGGAGATCCGGTGGACGGCCGGGTCCTGAGCTCCACCGTGGCCGGAGGCTTCACCGGTGCCATGATCGGCCTGTACGCCACCTCCAACGGCCACCCGAGCACCAACACGGCCGCCTTCGACTGGTTCGAGTACCTGCCGCTGCCGTGGTGACCGTCGTTCGGCGGCCACCCGGGTAAGGTCGCGCCCGGCCTCGCGGAATTCGCCGAGTGGGGAGCCGTCCGGAGCGCCGTGCCGCCCGCCTCAGCTCTCCGAGGGGCTGGGGCTCTCCGGCAGGCTCGGGCTCTCCGAGGGGCCGGTGCTCTCCGTGGGGCTTGGGGTGGAGACCCTCTCGGCCTTGAGCAGCAGGTCTATGTGCTCCTGCACGACGGGCTTGGCAACGGTGGCGAGCTTCTTCACCTCGGGGGAGGAGCCGTTCTCGATCTCCTGCTCTATGGCGGCGAGGGTCTCGTGGTGGCTGTGGAGCTCCGCGCTGATCCAGGCCCTGTCGAACTCCGCGCCACTGAGGGCCGACAGCTCGTCGAGCTGCTTGCGCTGCTCGGTGTTGGGCGTGTCAGGGAGTTTGACGCCGAGCTGATCGGACACCCGGCGGACGGCCTTGTCGAGTTTCTTGTGATCCTTGATGAAACGCTTCGCCAGTTTCCGGACGATCTTGGTGGTCTTCTGGTCCTGCTGGCCGGCGGTCTTCTCAAGGGCGGCCTTGCTCGACTCGATCTCGGTCAGGTTGGACTGGTGCGCCTGGACGAGGAAGTCCCTGTCCTGCTGGCTGACGGCCTGAGGGGAGGGGGATGGAGCGGGGGTGGGGGAGACGACGGCACCGGCCGTGCCGCCCATCGCGGCCACGGTGACGGCCACCAGGATGATCATTTTTCGAATCATCGGATCCTCCGTCGATCAATCCACGGTCGGAACTGCTATCTCCTCCTCATATGCGCGTATCTATGGAGATATAGCGCCACAGGCGGTAAATCATGACAAAAGGTCATGCGTATGAGCACGACGGCCGATCAGGCACCCGCCGCACCTCGCCCGTCCCACCCGGTACGGATGCGAACGCCCCGCCAGGACGTCCGGCGGTGGGGCGTCATGCCGCGATGCCGTCCACGTGGGCCACCCGGACCTCGGGGGCCCACGCGGGCGTGCCGGAAAGGTCAGTTCCTGAAGGGCCGGGGGCGGTACGGCTCGGCGAGGAAGGCGAGTTCCTTCTCGCTCAGGGCCAGGTCCACCGCGGCGACCGCGTCGTCCACGTGCCTGTCCTTGGTCGCGCCCACGATCGGCGCCGACAGGCCGGGCTGGTGGAGCAGCCAGGAGAGCGCCACCTGGGCGGGAGGAACCTCGCGCTCCTCGGCCAGCTGGGCGACCCGCTCCAGGATCAGCCGGTTGTTGTCGGCGTCGTCATAGAGGGCGTCGATGCGCGGGTCGCTGCCCGCGCGGGTGGTGGTCTCCTCGGCTCCGGCGCGGGCGAGCAGTCCCCGGGCCAGCGGGCTCCACGGGATCAGGCCCACTCCCTGGTCGAGGCAGAGCGGGTTCATCTCCCGCTCCTCCTCGCGGTAGAGCAGGTTGTAGTGGTTCTGCATCGAGACGAACCTCGTCCAGCCGTGGGTCTCGGCGACGTGCTGGGCCTTGGCGAACTGCCAGGCGTACATGCTGGAGGCGCCGATGTAGCGGGCCTTGCCCGCGCGGACCACGTCGTGCAGGGCCTCCATGGTCTCCTCGATCGGGGTCTCCGGATCCCAGCGGTGGATCTGGTACAGGTCCACGTGGTCGGTGCCCAGCCGGCGCAGCGAGGCGTCGATCGAGGACAGGATGTGCTTGCGCGACAGACCGCGGTCGTTGGCTCCCTTGCCCATCGGCATGCACACCTTGGTGGCCAGCACGTAGTCGTCCCGGTCGGCGAAGATCCTGCTCAGCAGGCGGCCGGTGACCTCCTCGCTGTCGCCGAGCGAGTAGACGTCGGCGGTGTCGAAGAACGTCACCCCCGCCTCGACGGCCCGGCGCACGATCGGCTCGGCGGCGGCCTCGTCGAGCACCCACTCGCCCCACTTGGCGGGATCACCGTAACTCATCATGCCGAGGCAGACCCTCGACACCTTCATGCCGGTGGACCCAAGGCGCACGTACTCCATGTCGAACCTCCAGATCTTCACAACCCTGGGCCCCACCCTACGACCGCCGACTCCGCCCGGTTCGCGCCCCCGCCCGCGCCCGCGGTGCGGTCCCCGCCTCGATCCACCGCCCCAAGAAAATGCCGAGTCTCGTCGTCGCTCCTCACGTACAGTGCGGTCGGCAGGGCGTCCAGGTTGTTCGGCACAAAATGATCTTGGACATCCTGTCCGCGTTCCCGGACACCGTCGGTATTCGAATGTCTCGACGAGAGATATGCCCCCGGTCGAGTCGGCAGTCGTGACAGGGTGAACGAATGGCGACGAACCGCGAGCACTCCCTCCATCTCCACCCCACCGGATTCAAACCGTGGCCGGACACCACTCCGGCCCACAGGGATCTCCTCGCGGCGAAAGCGCTTGTCTACGACCCCTGCGGGTTCACCTGCTCGCAGCCGGTCCCGGAATCCGAGGGGGCCGCGTACGCCGCCCACGCCTTCACCCTTGACGGGCTCGCCATCCGATTCCGCGCAGCCAAGACGACCCCCACCAAGGTCGGCCAGTTCGTCACCGTATGGAAGAGGTCCCCGGGCGGGCCCATCCGGCCTTTCGCCGTAACCGACCCCGTCGACCTCTTCGTCGTCAGCACCCGCGACCATCACCACTTCGGCCAGTTCGTCTTTCCCGTGGACGCGCTCCGCCGACACGGTGTCGTATCAGCGAACGGTTCCGGTGGGAAACGAGCCTTCCGCGTCTACCCGCCCTGGGTGACCACCACCAACCGCCAGGCGGGCACTGCTCAGGCGTGGCAACTGGACCACTTCCTGCACCTGCCCCAGGACCGCCCCGTCGACTCCGCCCGCGCCCAGGAGCTCTACCACCCGTAGGACGGACACCCCAGTCGGGGGACACGACCTCTAATGACTCGTCTTGGTCGACTGCTGCCTTACCGGGGGCCTCATCTCACCTCAGCCCGGCTGTAGAAGTCGTCGCCGGCGGTGGACGAGGCTTCCATCGTCGTGGCGGGTGCGGTAGGCGCCGGGTCCGCCTTCACGGACGGCGCCGCCGCGGCCTGCGCCGTCTGAGGCCGCGTGAACAAGCCCGGCGACTCCGGCGGCCGTCAAACGGTGGCCATCGGATCTACGTGGCGCCCGCGCTGGACCTCGTGGTCGCCGTCAGCGCAGGCCAGTACGACAGGCCCGATCAGCCGACCGCCTCGGTTGTACCCGACGAGGTGATCCTGCCGGGGATCGTGAACTGAGGCGTGCTGACCGCTCCCGCGGGGCGTGTCGTGCCGTCTGGCTGGACACCAAGAAAGTCGCAAGTCCGCTGTCCTAGATTGCGGCCAACGGCCTGCCCGGCAGACGTGAACCGCCCCCCGGCGTGGTCCTGACCATGTTCGGCGGTGAACCGTCCGCCCCTACCTCCCCCTGTCCTCCTAGTTCTTTTGCAATGTGGCGACGTCCTCACCGGTAGTCACGATCCGGGGGTTCCCGCGCCCCCGGTCGGCCCGCCGCCGGACACCGCCACCTCGGGTGAGCAGTTCGCGTGAGCGGTTCGGACACATCCACTGAGAGGTCTTTGAGCATGCACAACGGAAGTGACATCGAGGTCCGCTGGCTGAAGTGGGAAGAGGCCGCCGAGGAGATCCTTGACCTCCGGCGGCGGGTGTTCATGTCCGAGCTGGGGTGGAGTGAGGAGAGGGTGCACCACGACAGCGATCCGGAGGGTCTTCACCTGTGCGCCCTGTCCGGGGGGAAGATCGTGGCCGCCATCTCCGCGTACGTCTACGGTCCCGGAGCGCCGGGGACGGCAGCCCTGGAGTTGCCCGACCTGGACGGGCCGACCGTCGAGATCGGCAAGCGGGTGGCCCTGCAGACCCATCGGGGCCGCCTGATCAGCACGCGGATCGCCAACTCGATGGTGCGGCAGCTCTGCGAGTCGCTCTGCCCGTCCCGGTTCTTCCTCATCGTCCGGCCGAGCCAGTACGACCACCTCCTCGATCGGTACGCGAAGCGGGACTTCGTGGTGCGCGGTGAGGTCGGCTCGGGCGACGACGCGGTCACCGTGATGACCGTGGAGGGCGGAGAGGCCCTGGAGAGGTTCTACCTCAGGCATCGGGAGCTGACCTGGGAGTCGCGGTCCGATGACGAACGGCTGGCGATCCCCTCGCTGGTCCGGTTTCTCGCCGACGAGGGCCGGGGTGACCTGCTGGCGGCGGAGCGCCTCGGCGCGGAGAACTTCTACCTGGACCTGCTGTCCCTACAGGAGGAGGCGCCGCGGCTGAGCGCACAGGGCCGATTGGTACTCGCCGAGCAGCGGCCGCGCCTGGCCTCGACGCCCTTCCCGCCCGCGCCCGCGTCGCTGCTCGACGTCGGCAGCGGGCCCGGGGACTATCTGGCGGCGGTCACCGAGGAGAGCCCGTTCGCCGGCTATCGCGTGTGCGGCGTCGAACCCGCACCCCAGCTGCTCGCCAGGGCCCGCTCGAACTTCCCCGGCCTCACCTTCCACCAGGGCACCGCGTACGCCACCGGTGAGGCGGACGCGTCGCACGACGTGGTCACGGCGAGCTTCCTCTTCGTCCACCTGCGCAGTCCGGATCTGGCCCTGCTCGAAATGCGCCGGGTGCTGCGGCCCGGCGGGCTGCTGTACGTGGTCGACGTCGACGACGCGGCCTTCCGCGGCCCGGACGTGGTCCGCCGCATGCTGGAGACCTACGACCGTGAGTACGCGGCCGACCGTACGATCCTCAACGACCTCCCGGAGCGCGCCGCGGAGTTCGGCTTCCAGCCCGTCCGGAGTTTCTCCACCACGCTCGGCTACGTGGTGGACGCCGAACCGGGGTTCGGTCCCGATGAGATCCGGCTCGGCAGGGAGGAGGCGTGGAGCCTGCTCTCCTTCGTGAGGTCGCAGCGCGGTATCGAGGAGAGCTTCCTGGAGGCGCGCGACCACTACTTCGGCGTGGAATGTGAGATCGGGGTGGACATCAAAACCCAGGTCTACCGGAGACGCCCCTAGACGTACCGGCGACCGTCTCGACACGCCGCCGGTCCGCTCCGGCCGAGGGCACGGCGGCCGGAGCGAGGCAGGGTCCGGGAAACAGGCCCCGGTTCCGTTTCCCGGACCCGGTCCGAGGAGCTACAGGCGCGCCCCGGAGGCCATCGGGGTCACGTCCAGGCGGCCGTCGTCGCAGACGGTCGCCTTGAACGGAATCTCCAGGTGCGCGACCTCGTCCGGCGGGATGATCATCAGCCGTGCGGAGGCCGGGCAGGAGCGGCTCCCGCCGGGCACCTCGCTCCAGTGCAGCCTGGCGTGCGCGCTCGCTCCGGGGCGCAGGGTGATCCGCCGGGGCTGGACGCTCTCCCTGCGCGTCCTGGTGCGCATCGCGTCGCCGCTGCCGTCGATCATGATCAGGCCGACGAAGCCGTACACCCAGCAGGCCCTGGCGGAGGTGTTGGTGAACACCAGCGGCGCGTACCGCTGTCCCGCTCCGGCGTCCACCCTGCCGACGCGCGCGGCGAGCGCCTCGGTGCGGCAGCGTCCGGCGGCGGTGCCGCTGTCCGCCACCCGCAGGCCCGCGGCCTGGACGGCGACGGCGGGGCGCGCGGGGGCGGAGCCCGGAGACGAGGAGGCGGTGGCTGGGGAGAGACTCGCGGGAGCGCCGCCGGAAGCCGGGGCGGCGCCCCGGTCGCGGGTGACGGGCGGGGCGCACGCGGTCGTGGCCGCCAGCACGGCCAGTGCCGAGGCGGCGGCGAGCAGTCCGGCGCCGATGGATCGTTTCATGGTCCGTTGGACGCGCACCGCGCCTGCTTTGTTGCCGTACCGGGCATTCGATGCGGGAGGCCGAGTGAGTGTTCTCTGCTCCGGCGTTCGGGGTGCAGGGGGAAACGGCACGGCGGAGCCCCCCGGCGTCTCACCGCCGGGGAGTGCGTCCGGTCAGGACAGGTGGCGAGACCACCATTCCAATACCGCCTCGAAGCGCTGCAGGCGGTGTTTCGGGCGCCCGCCGCGGCTGAGCTCGTGTCCCTCGCCGGGGAAGAGCAGGAACTCCGCGGGGGTGCCGTTGCGGCGCAGCGCGACGAACATCCGCTGTGCCTGCTCGACCGGGCAGCGGATGTCCTCCTCGGAGTGGACCACGGCGAACGGCAACGTGATCCGATCGGCGCGGTAGAGCGGGCTCATCGCGCGCTGCGCCTCGATGTCGGGACCGCAGTACGCCTCGGCGAAGAACCAGCCGATGTCGGAGGAGCCGGTGAAGGAGTCCCAGGCGTTGACCGCGCGCTCGCTCCAGGCGGCCCTGAACCGGTCCCCGTGCCGGGTGGCCAGCCAGCTCGTCATGAAACCGCCGTAGGAGCCGCCCATCACGCCCACCCGCCCGGCGTCGCACTCGGGCCGCTCCAGCGCGGCGTCGAGCAGGGCCAGCACGTCGTCGGCGTCCACGGTGCCCAGCGCGCCGATCACCGACCGGCCGTGCGCCTGTCCGTATCCGGAGGAGCCGCGCGGGTTCGGCAGGACCACCGCGTATCCGGCGCCCGTGTAGACCTGGGTCTCGTCCAGGAAGGCCCACCCGTGCTGGTGGAACGGGCCGCCGTGCACGTTCAGCAGGACGGGATGCGGGCCTTCGCCCTCGGGCAGGGCCAGCCAGCCGTGGACCGGGTAGCCGTCGGCGGAGACGGCGGTGATCTCCAGCAGCGGGCTGATCCCGGCGAGGGTGCCGGAGAAGTCGGTCAGCGGCCCGTCAGGGGTGACCACCTCGCCGGGGCTCGCGGGGGTGGACACCACCGCGACCACCTGCTCGCCGCAGGAGGTGAAGAACTTGACGCTCGCCCGCTCGCCCAGGATCGGGACGAGCTTCTCCAGTGGCGTGTCGAGGGCGCCGGAGGGGACCAGCCGCAGCTCGACCGCGCCGCGTACCCGCACCGCGACCAGGACGCCGTCCCGCAGCGGTACGGGAGGCAGTGGTTCGCAGTCCACCGACTCCTCCTCGGTCAGCCGGGTCCCGGCCGCCGTCTCAGCCGCCGTCTCGGCCGCTGCCTCGCCGGTGATCCGCAGTGGTGCGCGGTAGAGGCCCACGTTGTGGGCCACCGCGTCGAGTCCGGAGAACTCCGTGCCGAGGTAGAGCACCTCCCCGCCGGGCAGGGCGACGGGATGCTCGGCGGAGCCGTCGCTGCGCACCGCGAGGACCGGGGCGCCGCCGCCGGCCGGGACGGCGTAAACGTCCGTGTGCAGGCTCTCACCGTCGAGGTCGCGGGGGGCCGAGACCAGCACATGCTCGCCGTCCGGTGTCCAGCAGGGGGAGTCGACGTCGTAGGGCCCCTCGGTCAGCCGTACCGGCACCGGGATGTCCGCGAGGGCGTTGACCACGAACAGGCTCTGCCGCCGGTCGAAGGTGAAGCCGATTCCCTCGGTCCGGTAGTGGAGCCCGGTGATCCGGCGCGGTGCCTCGGCCTCGGCGCTCACGCCCTTCTCGGTGCCGTACCGGCCCGGTTCGGCGACCCGGGCGACGAACGCGATCCGGCGCGAGTCCGGTGCCCAGACCGGGACGCCCGCGCCCAGCGGCAGGTCGGTGACCGGCCGGCCCTCACCTCCGCCGGTGGGCATCACGTGCAGTTGCGGGCTGCCGTCGCCGGCGCGCAGGAAGGCGACCCAGGCGCCGTCGGGGGAGATGCGCGGCGCGCTGTCGCGGTCGCCGAAGGTGAACCGGACGGGCGGGCCGTCCTGCGGCACCCGCCACAGGCTCCCGGAGTAGGCGTCGGTCTCCAGATCGGGCCGGGCCACGTCGACGAGAAGGAGATCGCCGTGGCGGGTGACACTGCCGGGCACGTTGAGCAAGGCGAGATCTTCTGGACGCATGGTCAACGACGCTATCACCGTTTTGATCATTTATATGAGCGTTCAAAGCTCTGCGGCTGCCCCGTTCTGGCTGGTCGTCGCGCTGTGCCCTGTTCTTCGGAGAGGAGGATTCTTTATCAGGACTCATTGCGTGAAAGGACAGGCCGGTCGTTGATGGGGGTGCCGCTTTTGCCGGAGAACCCGGTTCCAGCCGGCCGGCGACGGGTGGGACGGGCCATCGGCTGGTGCTCCTCCCGGTCCGTCGCCATCGGCGGGTCATGAGCACGGAGCCCGCCGGGCTCCGTGCTCATCACCCGCCGATCCCCTACCGTGCTCTCAACCGGTGGAAGGCGAAGCCGGCGCCGCCGCTGAAGCGGGCCAGGCGCACCTCGGGCTCCTCACGCGCGGGCTCGGCGCCGGGGTCGATCACGGCCTCGTAGGCGTGGCGCTCTCCCTCGCGGGGCGGGACCGGGACGCATCGGGCACGCGGGTTGACCGCCTGGACCACCGCGTCCAGGGCGCGGTCGCCGTCGCCGCCGAGCTCGGCCAACCAGGTGAGCGGATCGGTCTCCCGGAAGATCGGCGAGTCGGTGAAGCCGAACCTCACCCGGAGCGGTCCGGTGACCTCGACCTCCAGGCCGACGTAGGAGCCCGGCTGGAAGGTCGGATGCAGTTGCAGCACCCTGCCGATGGCGGCGGCGTCGTCGCCGGGGACGTTCATGGCCGCGCGGACTCTGCCCGAGGTGAGGCCGGCCAGTCCGACGAGCACCCGGGACCCCGCGCTACGGGCGGCCGGCTCGCCGTAGTGGTCGCTCATGCTGAGCAGGTAGCCGCGGAAGAGCAGGTGGCTCTGAATCGCCACCTCCTCCAGCACGGCCTGCAGTGCCGCGTGCGAGAGGTCCTCCAGCTGGAAGTCGGTGTCGAAGGGGCCGTCGTAGCCGTCCAGCCCGCCGGGCTCGGCGGAGATCCTGCCCGAGGTGATCGGCAGCCGGGCGAGCAGCGACTCCGCCACCGAGGCCTGGTTGGGGTGCGGCGCGAGGGGCTCGGCGGCGTCGGAGATCTCGACGCGCCAGCGGCAGTGCGGCGTCCGGCCGGGTGGCACGCGGGGCGGGCGGTGCACGGGCAGGAACCTAGCGCGGGGGTTGGTGGCCGACCCCGTCGCGTCGAAGGTGGGGTCCTCGATGGTGTGGCACATGCCGCGGACCCAGTCCTCGCCCATCGGCTCGACGTCGAGCAGCGCGCCGCAGTGGGCCAGTTCGAACTCACCGTGCCGCTCGTCGATCAGCCGCAGCCGGAAGTCCATGAACTGCGGCGGCGCCCCGATGTCGAGCTGGAGATTCTTCAGGATGGCCGAGACGGTGTCACCCCGGAAACCCAGGGCCTCCTGCATCCTGACCGAGTAGATCGGGCTGGCGGCCGCCCACTCCTCGATGGCGACCCGCTCGGCCTCCTGCCTGCCGCCGAGCTCCAGGACCATCGGGACGCCGACGCGGTCCTGCAGGTGGCCGTGGAGCAGCCATTCTCTGCCGAGGACGGCGAGCGCCCCGCGAGAGAGGCGTTCCAGCCGGAAGCCGGGATCGAAGGGGCCTGAGTAGTCGGGCAGCACTGTCACGTTGTGTCCTTCGCCGAGCCGGGACCCTCAAACTAGACACGTGTCCAGGTCTTGGTCAACGAAAAACTGAAACGCGTTCTCTTTTGGTCTGGGGTCCGCCGTCAGCGCAGGGACGGAATGATCATTGTGACGCCGGGGACGGATCCGATCGAGGCGAGCGCGCCTCCCACCTCCTGGAGGCCGATGGAGCGGGTGACCAGTGCGTCCGGGCGGAGGGTGCCGTCGGCGACGGCCGCCAGCATCGCCGGATAGGCGCGCGCGGCCATGCCGTGGCTACCGAGAAGTTCGAGTTCGTAGCCGATCACCCGGCCCATCGGAACCGCGGTGAGCCCCGGCAGCAGACCGACCTGGACGTGGCGTCCCCGGCGGCGCAGGCTCTCGATCGACGCCGCGCACGTCCCCGGGCTGCCGAGCGCGTCGATGGAGACGTGGGCGCCCCCCGAGGTGAGCTCCACGACCCGCGCGGGGACGTCGGCCTCGGCCGAGGTGGCACTGACACAGGCGGTGGCGCCGAACGCCCCGGCCATCTCCAGGGCGCCCGCGGAGACGTCCACGGCGATCACCCTGGCCCCGGCCGCGGCCGCGATCATGATGGCGGACAGGCCCACACCGCCGCAGCCGTGCACGGCCACCCACTCGCCAGGCCGCACCCGGCCCACGGCGTTCACGGCCCGGTAGGCGGTGGCGAAGCGGCAGCCCAGGCTCGCGGCGGTGCCGAAGCTCATCTCCTCGGGGAGCCGCACCAGGTTCACGTCCGCGTGATCGATCGCCACGTACTCGGCGAAGGAGCCCCAGTGGGTGAACCCAGGCTGGGTCTGGCGCTCGCAGACCTGCTGCTCACCGGCCGCGCACGCCGCGCAGGAACCGCAGGCGCAGACGAACGGGACGGTCACCCGGTCGCCGGGCCGCCACGAGGCGACGCCCGCGCCCACCGACTCGACCACCCCGGCGAGCTCGTGCCCCGGCACGTGGGGCAGGACCCGGATGTCCGGGTCGTGCCCCTGCCAGCCGTGCCAGTCGCTCCGGCAGAGCCCGGTGGCCTCCACCCGGATCACCGCTCCACCGGGCGGGGGTTCGGGGGAGGGCACCTCCCGAACCTCAAGCTCGGTTCCAAAGTCGTCGAAGACCACCGCTCGCACCCGCCCACACTCCCTTCCGGCTGTCGGCCGCCGCTTTTCGGCCCCACTCGAACCTGAACACTACTCAATCCGGTCCCGGACACCGTTCCCTTCCCGGTGCCCGCGAGGCATCGTGGGAAGCCAGGGGAGACGCACAACGGGCCCCGGACGTGCCGCGTGCCCTCGTCCGCGGAGGGCTGTGACGAAAGCCCTGATTAGAAGGCGCAAGCTGGGAGAGAGGAGGGAGCACGAGGACCAACTGATCGGACGGTGTGATGGGGCAGAAAGTCGACAAGGACCGTTACTCCGAGGCGGAGTTCCTCCGCTTCGGGGAGAGATTGGCGGAGCAGCTCGGCGCTCTCCGCGAGGTACTCGCACGGCCCGGTTTCGGGGACGGTCCCGTGACGATCGGGGCTGAGCTGGAGATGTTCCTCGTAACGCCTGAGGGCCGCCCGCTGCCCCGCAACCAGGAGGTGCGGGCGGTCGCCGCCGACGACCGGCTCACGCTGGAGCTGGGCAGGTTCAACCTGGAGGCCAACCTGACCCCGCTGCCGATCGCCGGGCGGCCGTTCACCGCCATGATGCGCGAGATGCGGGAGATCATGGCCGTGGTGGACACGGCGGCCGAGACGCAGGGCGGGCAGGTCGTGATGATCGGGATCCTGCCCTCACTGAGCGAGTTCGACTTCACCCACGAGGCGTTGAGCGGTGAGGGGCGCTACCGAGCGCTGGCCAGGGGCATGCGGCGGCTGCGCACGGAGCCCTTCCGGGTACGCATCGAGGGGGTCGAGCTGCTGGAGCTGGAGGTCGAGGGGGTGATCCTGGAAAGCGCCAACACCTCCTGGCAGGTCCATCTCCGCACGCCTCCCGCCGACTTCGCCCGCGTCTACAACGCCGCCCAGCTGGCCATCGGCCCGGTCCTCGCGGTCAGTGGCAACTCACCCGCCTTCCTGGGCAGGCAGCTCTGGGAGGAGACGAGGATCGCGCTGTTCGAGGAGGCCGCCGACGACCGGGACGTCGAGCGGCTCGACCGCAGGGACCGGCGGGTGGGGTTCGGCTCCGGCTGGGCGCGAAGTGCCCAGGAACTGTTCGAGACATGCGTCCGGGACTACGAACCGGTGCTGCCGATGAGCTCGGTGCCGGAGGAGGTGCCCGCGGGCGGCGTCCCGAAACTGGCCGAGCTCCGGCTTCACCAGGGCACCGTGTGGCAGTGGAACCGGCCGGTCTACGACCCGGTCGGCGGCGGCCACCTTCGGGTGGAGATGCGCGCCCTGCCCGCCGGGCCGAGCGCGGCGGACATGGCGGCCAACAGCGCGTTCCTGCTCGGGCTGACCGCGGCCTTGGCCCTCCATCCGGTGGAGGAGTTCCCCTTCGCCGGGGCCTACCGCAACTTCTACCGAGGCGCGATCCACGGCCTGGACGCGCCGCTGAGCTGGCCCGGCCTGCGCGAGGAGGTCCCGGCCTGGCGGCTCGCCCTGGACCTGCTGCCGGTCGCCGAGGCCGGTCTCGGCAGGATGGGCGTGGAGCCGGCCGAGATCCGGTGGGCGCTGGACATCGTGCGGGAACGCGTCACGCGCCGCCGTACCGGTGCGATCTGGCAACGGAAGGCGCTGGCGGGAATGGGGGGCGACCAGGCGGCACGGGCGCGCCTGGTGAGCCGGTACCGGGAACTGTCACAGACCGGGGAGCCCGTCCACACCTGGCCCTTCTAGCTACAAAAGGGATTTGAGTAGAGGCATACTCATGAACTCCGTATCTTGATCCGCCGATCCTGGCGAGACCGGACGAGGAGACCCCCACATGAGTCAGATGAAGGCCGCGCCGGCGGAGCCGTTCGGGTTGAAACGGGACGCCGGCGGCCTCGCGGCCGGGATCAAGGTCCTGGAGCAGGAACTCCAACGGGTCTCCCTCGACACCGTGCTGGCCAAGGCCAATCGCGTCGCGGTCAGGAAGGGGTCGACCGGTGCCGGGGCGTTCGCCAAGATGACCCCCAAACCCGTCGACTGGTACTGCTTCGACGCGGACGACAACGTCGCCAGGGAGTGGTATCCCCAGGGCCTGACCTCCGCCTCCGACGCCGGGATCGCCGGGGGCACGTTCGTGGTGAGCTGGTATCACTCGCCGACCTCGGGGGCCGAGCGGGGCGTGCGCCTGAGCTTCCTGAACACCGCGACGCTCCGGTACCGGCACGTCCTGCTGGTGCGGGTCGCCGCCGACGGGAACATCACGCCGATCAACATCCACGCCGGCGGCGTCGCCTGGTACGGCGGCCTGCTGTACGTCGTCGACACCACACGGGGCCTGCGGGTGTTCGACACCCGGCAGATCTTCGAGGTCAACGGGGACGGCGCGGCCACGATCGGCAGGAAGAGCGGCAGGTACGAGGCGTTCGGCTACCGGTACGTGATGCCGCAGACCGACGCCTGGACCACCACCAGTGGCTCGGTGCGCTTCTCCTACACCGCCGTCGACCGCAGCACCACCCCGCACACCCTGATCTGTGGCGAGTACGTCGACACGGCGGGCACGGTCGGACGGGTGGCCCGCTGGTCGCTGACCGCGCAGGAGACGCTGAACGCCCCCGCCGGCGGCGTCGTCCAGGCCGTGGACGCCCACGCGCTCCCCGTGAGCAAGGTCCAGGGCGCGCTCTCCTACAACGGCACCTGGTACCTCAGCCAGACCGCGGGCGCCGCGGGGAACGGCACCCTGGTCCTGGTCGGCGACACGGTGCGCAGACGGCCCTACCCGGTGGGGCCCGAGGACCTCACCTGCGTCCGCGACAAGAAGACGCTGTGGAGCGTGACCGAGTTCGTGGGCCGCCGGGTGGTGTACGGCGTGCCGCTCTGACCGGCGGGCCGCCTTTCCCGGGAACGGGGACGCGGGAGCGGGTGGCCCCGGCGCGGGGCGCCCGGTCAGTGCAGGGAGCCACCGACCAGGCGGAGATCACCGCCGAGCGAGACGGAGACGGCGGTGGTCACGATCGCGGTGAGCGCCTGGGCGGACATCGGGACGGGCATGGAGGGCCTGGCCTCGCCGAGGACCTGATCGGGGCTGTACGGCAGGTGCACGAAACCTCCGCGGACCCCCGGCCGCTCGGTGGCGATCAGGTGCATCAGGCCGTAGAAGAGGTGGTTGCACAGGAACGTGCCGGCGCTCTGCGAGACGCTCGCGGGCACCCCGACCGCCCGCGCCGCCGCCACGCACGCCTTCACCGGCAGCGTGGCGAAGTAGGCGGCAGGGCCGCCGCGTACCACCGGCTCGTCGATCGGCTGCCACCCGGCGCTGTCGGGGACGCACGCGTCGTCGAGATTGACGGCCACTCGCTCCACGGTCACGTCCGGCCGCCCCCCGGCCTGCCCGACGCACACGACCACCGCCGGGTCGTGCTCGGCCACCGCCGCGCGCAGTCGCTCGAGCATCTCGCCGAACCGGCAGGGGAGCAGTGCGGTCCGCACCCCGGGCACCAGGGCGATCGCCTCCCACGACGAGTTGCCACCGCCGTCGAGCGGCTCGAACCCGGTGAGCAGTACGCCCTTCATCGGCGGTCCTGAGGCAGGGCGCAGGCGGGGGTGCCGCCGGGCAGGCGGTGCCGGTTGCCGGCGATCAGGCGGTAGAGGCCCTGAGCAGCCCAGCGCAACGGCGGGACCCGCAGCGCGAACCCCAGCGGGCTCCACGGGAGACCGGCGGCGATCAGCAGCCTGGCCACCGCCTGCGCCCCGCCGTACACCCCGCCGCCCTGGACCCAGAGCACCTCGCGCTCGGCCCGCTCGCGTGTCACGCCCAGCGCCGGAAGGTCGGCGAACTGCCAGGGGACGACCAGGGCGCGAACCCCGATGCGGCGCTCGGCGAACCTGACGCTCGTCGTGCAGAAACCGCAGTCGCCGTCGAAGATCAGTACAGGTCGTCCTGTCATGCACCCGACACTACCCAGCGGAACCCGATCAAGGCCCGGCGACCAGGGTGACCGCGATCGGGCGGTGGTCGGAGTGTGGGACATCGGGGTTGGCCTGGTCCTTTCCGGTGAAACCCGGGGTGACGAGCACATGGTCGATCTGCTCGACGACGTGTCCTCGGGACGGAACGGTGTTGAACGGCCTGGCCGGGGCGAGGGGGTCGGTCAGGCCCGCGCCGGTCAGCACCTCCCAGGCCCGCTCCCCGGGCTGAAGGTTGAGGTCGCCGGCCACGATCACCGGGGCGCCGTTCCTGGAGGCCTCCCTGACGATCCCGCCGAGCTGCTCGACCTGGTCGAGCTCGCGCCAGCCCGGCGGAGGCTGCAGGTGGGTGCCGATCACGGTGATGTCCCCGCCCTGCCAGCGCAGCCCGACCTCCAGCGCCTGCGCGCCGGTCGGTCCGCCCTGGACCAGCACGTGGTTCCTTATCGAGGTGATCGGCAGCGTGGTGAGCAGGGCGTCGCCCCACACCTCGTCGGTCGCCGGGGCCCAGATGTAGTGCATGCCCAGCCGCTCGGCGATCAGCCGCACCCCGTCGTGGCCGCCGTTGAGCAGCCAGCCCCGGTCGGCCTCGCTCAGCACCACCACGTGCGGCCGCAACTCCCTGAGCGCGTCGGCCTGCTGCTCCAGGGAGAGCCTGCCGGACTCGCCGTACCCCATCCTGATGTTGTAGGCCGCGATCCGCAGCCCGTCACGCGGTGCCTCCCAGCGGGGCCGCTCCCCCTGCCAGAGGGGAACGGCCGCCACCAGCACGACCGCGGCCACGGCGGCCGCCGCGAACCGCCGGTCGTAGGAGCGGCGCGGCAGACCCGTGCTGCCGACCAGACCCAGGACCGCGACGACGAGCGCCGCGCCGATCGGCACCCACTGGTTGGAAAGGTAGAGGTCGTAGGCGGCGTAGTAACCGAAGACGAACACGACGAACAGCAACATGCCTGCCGCCGCGGCCAGGCCGCGCCGCGCCGCCCTGTCCGGGCCGAAGGCCGCCGCGGCGTGCGCCAGACAGGCACCGAGCGCGAGCTGGCCGATGATCTGCGCGGCGATCGTCCAGCTGGGCGCCACACCGTGGACGCCGCCCACGGTGGCCCTGCCCAGGGTGAACGCCACCGCCGAGGCGACCAGGGCGACGGCGGGCGGGAGCGGGCGGCGCAGCACCGGCAGCGCGGCGGGCGCCGCCGACACCACCGCGAACGCCGCCACGATCACGGCGGCGGCCTGCTGGGCGGAGACGGTCGCCGCCTGGGCGTGCGCGGTGTTGCCCGTGTAGAGACCCCAGAGCAGCAGGGCGGGGCCGATGGCCAGCCAGGCGCGGGGGGCACCGGAGTACTCCTCGTCCGAGGGGTCCGCCCGGATCAGGAACAGGCCGAAGAGCCCGAGTTCCACAGCCAGCAGCGCCCATGGGATCGCTCCAGGCCGCCACATCAGGTCGATGCCGTCCAGCGCCGCGTGGATCACCGTGGAGGCCGCCAGGCCGGCGATCACCCCGGCCATCACGGGCCGGGCGTCCCGGCCGCCCATCGCGGTCGCCACCAGCCAGACCAGGCCGGCCAGCAGGCCGAGGCTGGCCACGTACAGCTGCGGGTCCCCGCCCCCGGTCAGCTGGAGTGCCAGCCGAGCCAGGAGCAGCAGGCATCCGGCACCGAGGGCGATCAGCCGCGGCTGGACGAGTCTGGCCAGCGGGACGGTCAGGAAGGCCAGGACGAACCAGGAGAGGGCGTACAGGCCCATCATCTCCGCGGGAGTGCTTCCCGCCCGGCCGAAGAGTGTGATCAGCGAGGGCAGGAAGACCCGCAACACGTCGACCAGCACGACCACGCCGAGGGTTGTGTCCAGGCGGATCCGCATGCTACCTCCAAAGAACGCGAGCTATCCTCGCCTTCTTTGTGACGCATGACAAGGTGCGGTCCGTCCAGGGAGGGAAATCCGTCTTCAGAGCGCCGGAGGTTCCTGCCCGGAGCCCCCGGAGTTCGGGGGGCGGACGGGCCCGCTCGGAGAGGACGAGGGGCCGGCGGCCCCGTCGGCAGCCTCGTCGGCGGACCTGTCGAGGTGGCGGAAGGCCTCGTGCGCCGAACGGACACTGTCGCGCAGCGCCTGTTCCAGGTGGCCGGCGTCCTCGGTCAGCTTCCCTATCTCCGGTACGGCGAAGGCGTCCGCGCCCGACTCCGCCAGGAGTTCCTCATAGCGGGGAAGCCGTGAGCGGAGTATCTCGATCTGCTCGTGGGCGCGTAGCGCCCGCTCGGCGTCGGACACGTGGCCCGCGTAGCGTTCCAGTGCCTCCACCCGCGCGAGCACGGCGGCCTCGCTGGCGGCCAGGGCACGCTCCAGCGGTGCCATGGCCGCGGCCACCTCCGGCGTGCTGCCGCCGTACCCGAACTCGTGGTGCTCGTCGCGCAGTGCGGAGAGCTTGGTCAGCAGCTGGGCGATCTCCCATTCCTGTGAGGGGAGCATCACCGCGTTGCGCACGTCGTCGAGCATGCCCATGGCGTTGACCCGGGAGCGCAGGATGAAGTCGATCGCCCGCTGGGCCCGTTCGAGCAGCCGGCCGGCGTTGTGGTCGAAGTCCTCGGCGGGCAGCAGGTAGCGGCCCTCGTACCAGCGGGCCTCGCGGTACAGGTCGTGTTCGGTCGACTCCGGCTCCAGCGGCTCGCGGGTGGTGAGGAAACCGACGAGGACCACGAGGGCGAGCAGGGCGAGCACGAAGAAGAACAGCTGTCCGGCGTCCGCGAGGAGGAGCAGGCAGGCCAGCAGGAGCGCCGAGACCGCCCCTCCGGACCACAGGAAACGGACGGGCAGCCGCGAGGCGGGCTCGGCAGGCTCGGGACTCCAACCGGCGCGGATGCGCGCCAACAGGGACGCGTGCTGGCGAAAGAGATCGGCGGTCCGGGCGGGAACTTCGGGATCGACCACCACTCGCCGCACAGGCTCGCCCCTCCATCCGGTCGGATTCTCACATCATCGGTCGAGATAGCGGAACGCCTCGTGTGCCGAGCGTACGCTCTCGCGGAGCGCCCGCCGGAGCATGTCGGCGTCATCGCTGAGATGCCCGATCTCCGGTGCGGAGAACCTGGCCGCGCCCGTCTCGGCGACGAGCTGCTCGTACTCGGGCAGGTGAGCTAGCAGGGCCTCGATCTGTCCCTGGGAGAGCAGGGCGCGCTCGGCCTCGGACACGTGGCCCGCGTATCGTTCCAGTGCCTCCACCCGCGCGAGCACGGCGGCCTCGCTGGCGGCCAGGGCACGCTCCAGCGGTGCCATGGCCGCGGCCACCTCGGGACTCCTGCCGCCCCTGGCGAGATGGCGGTGCCTGGCCCGCAGCGCGGAGAGCTTGGTCAGCAGCCGGGCGATCTCCCACTCCTCGGCGGGGAGCATCACCGAGTTGCGCACGCTGTCGAGCATGCCCATGGCGTTGACCCGGGAGCACACGATGAAGTCGATCGCCCGCTGGACCCGGCCGAGCAGGTTCCTGGCGTCGTGGTCGAAGTCCTCCAGGATCAGGAAGCGCCCCTGCCACTGCAGGGAGTGCCGGTACAGGACCCGCTCGACGGAGTCGGCGGGTGAGGGTTTCCTGGCGATGTAGATCACCGTGAGGATGAGGAGGTAGAAACCGATCAGCGTGGTGAGCACGGCCGCGAACGCCGGGAGCGGGACGCCGCCGAGTGCCAGTCCGGCCGCCGCGACCGCGGCCGAGCCGCCGAAGAGCCCGATGAGCACTCCCGGAACCCGGGGTTCGTCGTTCCCCCTTGGGACACGTCCGGTGCGAAGGCGGTAGAGCAGGGGCCCGTTATGACGAAGGAGTTCGGCGATGTCCCTCGGCACCTCAGGATCGACCACCACGCGCTGCACAGGCTCGCCCCCTTTGCCACGTTTCAAAAGCATAGCGATTAACGGTGTTTCAGGTCATGCGTCCTCCCATGGTGCCTCTTTTGGTGCCTCTTTGCCCGCCGGTGATGCGGGCCAAAAAGGTGATCGTGACAATTGTTCCGGACCCGAGGCCGCGTCAGGCGGGGTTCGCCGGGGAAGTCCGGAGGCGAGCGGGCAGGTAGGGCCTTTCCGGGGCGCTCTGGCGGACCTCGCGAGGCCGGGGTTGTCGGATGAGGACCGGGTGCGACAAAGTGGTCAAAATGAAGGAACGACTCCTTTCCGTCGCGGTCCTCGGGCTGGTCGTGTCCGGGTGCGGCTCCGAGGCGTCACTCGGACAGGGTGTGCTGGAGCAGGCGCGGCGGCAGGGAGCGGCTCCGGAGCTGATCTACGCACTGGATCTGCCGGGGTACCGGCTGGCCGAGCAGTCGGCCGGGGTGATCGGGAACGACGGGTTCGGAGCCTTCTACTTCTCCGGTGGCGCGCGCGTTCAGCTGAGGGTCGACCGTGGCACGTTCAGCGACGCCCTGTGCGCGGACACGCCGCTGATGGACGCGGAACCGCCGTCGGCGCCGGTGAGGTGCGAGCGTGACGAGGTGGGCTGGTACCGATCGGGCGGGGGCCGCCATGAGTACACGGCGGTCCGAGCCGATCACTTCATCCGGTTGAACGGCCGCGTCGACGAGGTCGACCGGGCCGCGCTGAAGGCGGCCGTGGCCGGAGCGCGGCACGCGGTCCCGGACGGTTCCGCTACGCCCTCACCGACGCCCGGTCCGGTGGAGCGCGGCGATCTGCCGACCAGCGGCGACGGTGCGCCGAACAACGAGGTGGGACCCGGCGGCTGATCCGCGGAGCCGCTTCTGTCGCTCCGCGCGGGCGGCACGGCGCCGGGAAACAGAAAATCCCAGGCCGAGGGCCTGGGATTTCTCTGGTGGACGATACAGGGATTGAACCTGTGACCTCTTCCGTGTCAGGGAAGCGCTCTCCCGCTGAGCTAATCGTCCTCGGGCACCACCAGAGCGGAAGACGGGATTCGAACCCGCGACCCTCACCTTGGCAAGGTGATGCTCTACCACTGAGCCACTTCCGCATTTCGCTTCGGGTTTCCCCTCGGCGCTCGCACCACCCTACCGGATCCCGGGGGGTCCGAAGGTCGTGCGCTGAGGTGGAGACGGGATTTGAACCCGTGTAGACGGCTTTGCAGGCCGTTGCCTCGCCTCTCGGCCACTCCACCAGCCAGATCCCTGAAAGGACCTGCCGGAGCGGAAGACGGGATTCGAACCCGCGACCCTCACCTTGGCAAGGTGATGCTCTACCACTGAGCCACTTCCGCGTGCTCCCCGGAGACGACTCCGGGGCACGTGAAAACTCTAGCGCCTCCGCAGGGCGGATGCGCGCAAGGCTCGGATCTTCACCTGCCGGCCGGCTGGACGTCGGAGGCCCGGACGAACATGATCCGGTGTCCGAACTGGATCTGCCGGTAGCGGGTCTCGCCCCTGACGACGCGGTGATCGGCGGGATCGAAGGCGGCCGCCCGCAGGTAGGAGGCGCGGGTCGTCGGGCCGGAACTGTAGACCTGACCGGCGGGTATCGAGTACTGCAGCGGGGTCAGGGCCTGCACGGGGACGCCCACCGGGTAGGCGTGCGCCTTCGGGTAGGCCCTGCCGTACACCCTGATCGGGGCGCGGCCGGGTCTGGGCGTCACCAGGGGGCCTGACGCGGGCAGGGAGGTGGGGGCCTCGGCGGGGTCGCTGAACCACGCCTTCCGGCCGAGGTACCAGATCGCGGTCCAGCCGTCCCTGCGCTCGGCGAGCGCGTACCGCTGGCCGCTGGAGGCGCGGGCGGCGTGGTCGTAGACGCTGTACGTGGAGTCGCCGGTGGGGTGCTTGCCGATATCGGAGACCAGCGGCGCGGTGAGGGAGGGGCGGGTGTGCAGCCAGACCGAGGAGGCGCCCAGGCCGCGGCACCCTCCAGGACAGCCGGTGAAGTTCGGGCTGTTGGTGCCGTAGTCGGGTTTGATCAGCACCGAGCGCGCGGCGTCACCGCCGGAGGCGCGCAGCGGGCTGCCGAGCAGTTCGAAGTAGTGGCTCCAGTCCCAGTACGGGCCGGGGTCGTCGTGCATGCCGCTCACGGTCTCCGGGGTGGTGCCCGGCACGTTGTCGTGTCCCAGGATGTGCGCCCGGTCCAGAGGGACGTCGTACTTGGCCGCGAGGTGGCGTACCAGTCTGGCCGAGGCCCGGTACATCGCCTCGGTGAACCAGGATCCGCCCCTGGCCAGATAGCCCTCGTGTTCCAGGCCGATGGAGCGGGAGTTGACGTACCAGTTTCCGGCGTGCCAGCCGATGTCCCTGGCCCGTAGGTGCTGGGCGATGTGGCCGTCGCTGGAGCGGATGGTGAAGTGCCAGCTCAGGTATTCGGGGTTCCTGACCAGGCGGGTCATCGCGTCGTAGCTCGTCTCGCCGTCGTGGATCACGATGTAGTCGATCTTCCGGGGGCCGTCGGAGCGGTCATGGTTGCCGTAGCCGCCGCCCTTGAGCCGCCGGTAGACGGCGGGGAGCCACTCGCAGGAGACGTTCCTCGGGCAGTCGGGCCCCGCGGTGGTTCCCGCGGTGGTTCCCGCGATGCTTCCCGCGGCGGGAGCCGCCGCGAGGGCCGCCGGCATCACCGTGGGCAGGGGGGAGGGGGCCGAGGCGAGCACAGTGGTGATCTTCGTGGCAGGCTCCGTCGCGGGTTTCACGACGATGTCCGTGACGGGTTCGGGCGTGGGGGTGGGGGTGGGGCCGTGCGCGCGGCGCTGTGCCATCGGAGCGGGCGGTTCGGAGAGTGGTGCCCGCGGCGTGGGGAGGCCCGGCGTCGCGGGCAGTACCACCCGTTCGCCGTCATCGGTCACCCGCGCGGCACCGGCCCGGATCGTCGCGTAGACCTCGTCGGCGAAGGACCGTGCCGCCTCCGTCCCCACGGCGCCCTCCTCCGGTACGCCGGGATAGCGGGCCACCGCGCCGTACCAGCCCGCCGGGCCGGCGTCGGGGCTCCCGCCGGTGCGGCGCCGGTAGTCGGCGAGCAGTGCGGCACCGCCCATGATGTTGGCGGAGGGGTCCTCGCGCAGTCGGCGGAGGGGCAGGCCGGTCAGTTCCGAGGCCCGTCGCAGGGTGTCCCGGGGTGGCGCCGCCGCGGTGGTCGGAAGGGCGATCACGCGTGGCCGGGTCTCGTCGCCGCGCGGGTCCTCGCCGACACCGTGGGGCCGACCCGGCCTGGCCCGGCCGTCGACCAGATGCATCGGGCCGTAACCGGCGGAGACGCTGGGCAGCCCGCGGTGGCCCTCCCAGCGGGACTCCAGGTAGGAGACCGCGAGCAGCACGCTCTCCGGCACCCCGTACGTCCGCGCCGCCTTCGCGAAGGCGGCCTGTCTGCCGGACCGCGCACCCGTCCCCGCCGATGACGACGGGCCGGCGACAGCGCCGGGGGAGGCCGCGGCCGTGGCGGGTGCCGGGCGCTTCCGGGGCCAGGTCGGCCGATCCCCCGGGTACGCCGCCTGTGCCGGGACGGCCGAGACCAGTACGGCGAGAGCGGTGACGACGGTGATCCCCGGCAGACGGCGCATGATGGTTCCTCCCCCTCTGATGGCTACTTAGAGTTATCAGAGATTGCCGATTGTCGCGCGTTGTGGCGGGGTTGCGGCATTGTGGAGATTCTCTGCCCGAAATCGGGCAGAAAACTTGGTGTGCTCTCTCCCGGATGCGTATGGTCCTGCTCTGTGCCCACGACACGGCATCCGTATGAGGATCTGATCACTCACCTGACCCGGACGAGCGCGCTCGGCCCGGGGGAGGCGGCGCGAGTCGTCGCCGATGTGCTGGCCTACTTCTCCGAACCCGTTGAGGATTTCGTCAGGCGGCGTCACGCGGAGCTCAAGGGGAGAGGGCTGGTCAATGACGAGATCTTCCCCAGGCTGATCGCCGAGCTGGCGGTACGCCGTGTCGCCGCACCTGAACTCTCCCTGCGTCAGCTGCGCCGGATTGTCTACGGATAAGGAACGGTTACATGTGTGGAATCGTGGCCTATGTAGGGCCCAAGGACGCGGCACCCATCCTGCTGGAGGGTCTGCAGCGTCTTGAATACCGAGGTTACGACTCGGCCGGGGTGGTGGTCTCCAACAAGGGCCTGAAGATGCGCAAGGTCAAAGGCAGGGTGGCCGACCTGGCGGCGGTCGTGCCCGCGAGGTTCAAGGGTGGGCTGGGCATCGGCCACACCCGCTGGGCCACCCACGGCGCGCCCAGCGACGTCAACGCCCATCCTCATCTGTCCGGTGACGAGCGCATCGCCGTCGTGCACAACGGCATCATCGAGAACGCCGACGAGCTGCGCGCCAAGCTGGAGGCCGACGGCGCGATCTTCCTGTCGGAGACCGACACCGAGGTGCTCTCGCACCTGATCGCTCGTACGGTCAAGGAGTCCGACTCCTTGGAGGAGGCCGTCAGGACGGCGCTCAAGCGGGTCGTCGGCACGTACGGCATCGCGGTGATCGACTCCGAGCGCCCCGGCGAGGTGGTGGTGGCCCGCAACGGGAGCCCGATCGTGCTGGGCATCGGGGAGAAGGAGATGTTCGCCGCCTCCGACGTCGCCGCGCTGGTCCGCTACACCCGCCAGGTGGTCCACCTGGAGGACGGCGAGATCGCCGTGCTCAAGGCGGACGGGTTCAACACCTTCGCCAGCGACGCGCGGGAGACGGCCAAGGAGACGCTGACCGTCGACTGGGAGGCGGGGCACTACGACACGGGCGGTTATGAGCACTACCTGCTCAAGGAGATCTCCGAGCAGCCCGACACCGTGGCCAGGACGCTTCGCGGGCGTCTGGACGACCGCTTCCACATCGCCCACCTGGGCGGCCTCAACATGGACGCGCGGGAGACCCGCTCGTTCCGCCGGGTGAAGATCATCGGCTGTGGTTCCGCGTACTACTCGGGCCAGATCGGTGCGCAGCTCATCGAGGAGCTGGCGCGCATCCCGGCCGACGCGGAGCCGGCCAGCGAGTTCCGCTACCGCAGCCCGGTGGTGGAGGCGGACACCCTGTACGTGGCGATCAGCCAGTCGGGGGAGACCTACGACACCCTCGCCGCCGTCCAGGAGCTCAAGCGCAAGGGCGGCCGGGTGCTCGGCATCGTCAACACCGTGGGCAGCGCGATCGCCCGCGAGTGTGACGGCGGCGTGTACCTGCACGCGGGTCCCGAGGTCTCGGTGGCGAGCACGAAGGCGTTCACCTCGACCGCCGTGGCCTTCGCGCTGCTCGCGCTGCACCTCGGCCGGGTGCGGGACCTGTCTCCCGCCGACGGCCGCCGGATCTGCGAGGGCCTGCGGAGGCTGCCGGACCAGATCAAGGAGATCCTGGCGCTGGAGCCGCAGCTCCAGGAACTGGCGAAGAAGTACGCCGAGGCGCCGAGCATGATGTTCGTGGGCCGGGTCCGAGGATATCCGGTGGCACGCGAGGGCGCACAGAAGCTCAAGGAGATCTCCTACGTGCACGCCGAGGCGTACCCGGCCAGCGAGCTCAAGCACGGGCCGCTGGCGCTGATCGGCCCGGACATGCCGACCGTGGCGATCGTTCCCGACGACGAGCTGCTGGACAAGAACCTCACCACGCTGGGTGAGATCCGCGCCCGGGGCGGCCGGGTGCTCATGGTCGGTCACCGCGCGGTGGACCCCAAGCTGGCCGATGACTGCGTCGTGGTGCCCAGGAACGAGATCGAGCTGGACCCGATCCTGCTGTCGATCCCGCTTCAGCTCTTCGCCTACCACGCCGCCGTGGCGCTGGGGCGGGACGTCGACAAGCCCCGCAACCTGGCCAAGAGCGTCACGGTGGAGTGAGAGGGCTCCCGGGGCGGCCGCCGACGGTGGTCGCCCCGGCCGGGGGCGCGGCGACCCCCGGTCTGTGACAGATAGTGATAAAGCGGTAACCTATGGTATAGGGGGTTCTTGGGGGAAGGGGCGCTTATGCGCCGTAGGAGGTTTTTCGCGCTGGTCGCGGGTGCCGTGGTCGTCGCGGGCTGCGACCTGAACGGCGACTCCGCCGGCTCGGCCGTGGGCCGCCTGAGCATCCTCGAACCCACCGCCGACGGCCACGGCTGGGACGGGATCGCGGGCAGGCTCGCCTCCGTCCTGGTCCTGTCGGGGCTGGCACGCTCCGCCATGGCCGTCGAGCGGCCGGGGCCCCTGGGTTCCGTCCCGCGTGACGCGTTCGGCGCCGTGCGCGGTTCGTTCGCGCGCGAGGGCAGGCTGCTCGTCGCCGCGATGCCGATGGTGACGGCCGCGGAGATCGCCAACACCGCCGCGGTGGTGGACGCCGCCACCCCCCTCGCCCGCCTGGTCGGCGACTGGACGGTCCTGGTCGTCCCCTCGGACTCCCGGCTGCGCACCTTCGAGGACTTCGCCGCGGAGCTGCGCCGCACCCCGGCGGCGCTGACGGTCGGCGGCCGGCCGGAGGGCGGTTCCGACCACGTGCTCTACGGCATGATCGGCAAGTGCCTCGGGGTGGACACCCGGTTGCTGGAGTACGCGGGGTTCCACGGTGCCGAGGACGCGGCCGAGGCGCTCCAGGTCGGACGGGTCGCGGCCCTGCTGGGGTCGGCCCGCGCCCTGCGACCCGAGATCGCCGCGGGCCGCCTGCGTCCCCTGGTGGTCTCCTCGGGCAGCCGGCTCGACGGGATCGACGCGCCGACGCTCCTGGAGGTCGAGGTCCGGCTGGAGTACAGCGACTGGTGCGGCCTGCTGGGACCCAAGGGCATGGGCCAGGCGGACCGGGACGCCGCGATCGCCCTGTGTGACAGGATCGACGCCGCGCCGCGCTGGCGCGCCCTGTGCGCGGCCAATGGATGGAGCCGGGTCTACCTCAGCGGTGACGACTTCCGTCAGTGGCTCTTCACCGAGACGGCCCGCACCCGCGGGGTGCTCCACGAGCTCGGACTGCTGAAGTCTTCCGACACAACTTGTTGGGGTAGTTGCGTCAGACGCCCCTAGATGTAGGATCCTGCTCGTTGCTGGTTCGCCCCGGGAGGGGCGAGGCAAGAGGGAACCCGGTGAGATTCCGGGACTGCCCCGCAGCGGTGAACGGGAACGAAAGCCGTCATGTGAGCACTGGGTGAGCCATGCCCGGGAAGCGACGGCCGGTAGGCACGCGCAGGGCGCCCGTGAGTCCGAAGACCTGCCGGTGACGTGATTGTCCAGGGCCTCGTGGGAGGGCCCGCGGAACGAGGCGGTCCGGCGTGTCCGGGATCGCTCGCGGACGCGTGCCCCTCCGGCGGAGCCACAGGGGGAAGTTCGAGCGAGCGAGGGACACCACGTGACACAGGTATTGGCGGAGACGGCGGCGGAGAGCGCGGGGAACGCGCCGGTCGATCGCAGGCAGGCCATCGACGAGGCCGCCGCCCGAGTGATCACCGACCCCGAGAACTCCAAAGTCGCCGCCGCGCTGCTGGCCGAGCTGATCGCCGACGAGGCCGCCGAGCACGGCGTCCGCGACTTCTCCGAGTCGGTCGCCGCGACGCACGAGGCGGGGTTGATCGCCGACGGGCTCGCGGAGTTCGTGGCCGCCCACGCCGGGGTCCTGGACGCGCTCATCGAGCCGGACGCCGACGCCAGATTCGAGTACTTCGGGCTGCGTACCGTCTACGACCGCTACCTGCTGCGTCACCCGCGCACCCGCAAGGTGCTGGAGCGCCCGCAGCACTTCTTCCTCCGGGTGGCCTGCGGCCTGTCCGAGACCGTCGAGGAGGCCGCCGAGCTGTACGCGCTCATGGCCACCCTGTCCTACCTGCCCAGCTCGCCCACGCTGTTCAACTCCGGCTCGCGCAGACCCCAGCTCTCCTCGTGCTTCCTGCTCGACTCGCCCCGCGACGAGCTGGAGGCCATCTACGAGCGCTACGGGCAGGTCGCGCGGCTGTCGAAGTACGCCGGGGGCATCGGGATCGCCTGGAGCCGGATCCGCTCGCGGGGCTCGCTGATCCGCGGTACCAACGGCCATTCCAACGGCATCGTGCCCTGGCTGCGCACCCTGGACGCGAGCGTCGCCGCGGTCAACCAGGGCGGCCGCCGCAAGGGCGCGGCCTGCGTCTACCTGGAGCCCTGGCACGCCGACGTCGAGGAGTTCCTCGAACTGCGCGACAACACCGGCGAGGAGGCCCGCCGCACGCACAACCTGAACCTGGCCAACTGGATCCCCGACGAGTTCATGCGCCGGGTCGAGGCCGACGGCGTGTGGTCGCTGTTCGACCCCAAGGAGGTCCCGCACCTCACCGACCTGTACGGCGCCGCGTTCGACGACGCCTACCGGGCCGCCGAGGCCGAGGGCCGGTTCACCGCGCAGCTCCCCGCCCGCACCCTGTACGGCCGGATGATGCGCACGCTCGCGCAGACCGGCAACGGCTGGATGACCTTCAAGGACGCGGCCAACCGGACCTCCAACCAGACGGCCAGGCCCCAGAACGTCATCCATCTGTCGAACCTCTGCACCGAGATCCTTGAGGTCACCAGCGACGCCGAGACCGCGGTCTGCAACCTCGGCTCGATCAACCTGGCCGCCCACCTGTCTCCGGGCTCCGAAGAGGGGATCGACTGGGCGCGGCTGCGTGCGACGGTCCGCACCGCCGTGCGGTTTCTCGACCGCACCATCGACCTGGGCTTCTACCCGACCCCCGAGGCGAGGGCCGCCAACCAGAAGTGGCGTCCGATCGGGCTCGGCCTGATGGGCCTGGCCGACGTGCTGTTCGCGCTGCGGCTGCCCTTCGACTCGCCGCGCGCGCTGGAGCTGTCCACCCGGATCTCCGAGGAGATCGCGCTCGCCGCCTACCGGACCTCCTCGGACCTGGCCGTCGAGCGTGGCCGCCATCCCTCGTACGAGGAGACCAGGGCCGCCGCCGGGGTGCTCCACCCCGACCACTACGGGGCCGCGACGTCGGCCGCGTGGACGGAGCTTCGGGAGCGGATCGCCGGAACGGGGCTGCGTAACTCGCTGATGATCGCGATCGCGCCCACGGCCACGATCGCCTCCATCGCCGGTTGCTACGAGTGCATCGAGCCGCAGGTCTCCAACATCTTCAAGCGCGAGACCCTCTCGGGTGAGTTCCTCCAGGTCAACCGCTATCTCGTCGCCGACCTGCGGGCCCGGGGGCTGTGGACCTCGCGGATCCGTGACGCGATCAAGCGCGCCGACGGCTCCGTCCAGGACATTCCCGAGATCCCCGCCGACCTGAGGCTGCTCTACCGGACCGCCTGGGAGCTGCCGCAGAAGGCGCTGATCGACCTGGCCGCCGCGCGCACCCCGTACATCGACCAGTCGCAGTCGCTGAACCTGTTCATGGCCACGCCGACCATCGGCAAGCTCTCCTCGATGTACGCCTACGCCTGGAAGGCGGGCCTGAAGACCACCTACTACCTGCGCTCGCGCCCGGCCACCCGGATCGCGCAGGCCACCGTGGCGGCACCGGCGGCCGGGGAGGTCCCCGTCCTCGACCCCGAGGCCGTCGCCTGCTCCCTGGAGAACCCCGAGTACTGCGACGCCTGCCAGTAGACCTGCCGGCGGCCCGTCCAAGGGCACCCCGTCCCTCCCAGCCACCCCTCGGCCACCCCGAAAGGCGTTCTCCCGATGTTGCTCGACCCCGGCATGGATCTCACCCTGCGGCCGATGCGCTACCCCGAGTTCTACGAGCGCTACCGGGCCGCGATCCGCAACACCTGGACCGTCGAGGAGGTGGATCTCGCCTCCGACCTGGCGGACCTGGCGAGGATGACCTCCGATGAGCGTCACCTGATCAACCGCCTCGTGGCGTTCTTCGCCACCGGCGACTCGATCGTGGCCAACAACCTCGTCCTCAACCTCTACCAGCACCTCAACGCCCCCGAGGCGCGCCTCTATCTCAGCAGGCAGCTGTTCGAGGAGGCGGTGCACGTCCAGTTCTACCTGACCCTGCTGGACACCTACCTGCCCGACCCCGACGAGCGGGTCAAGGCGTTCGCCGCGGTCGAGCACATCCCCTCGATCCGTGACAAGGCGGAGTTCTGCTTCCGATGGATCGACTCGCTCGGAGGGCTGGCCCGGCTGGAGACCAGGGAGGACCGGCGGGCGTTCCTGCTCAACCTGATCTGCTTCGCGGCGTGCATCGAGGGCCTGTTCTTCTACGGGGCCTTCGCCTACGTCTACTGGTTCCGCTCCAGGGGGCTGCTCAGCGGCCTGGCCACCGGGACGAACTGGGTCTTCCGTGACGAGTCCATGCACATGGAGTTCGCCTTCGGCGTCGTGGAGACCGTACGGGCCGAGGAGCCCGAGCTGTTCGACGACAAACTCACCGAGCAGGTCACCCGGATGATCGAGGAGGCGGTGGCGGCCGAGCTGGCCTTCGCGGCCGACCTGTGCGGCGACGGCCTGCAGGGAATGGGGGTGGAGCAGATGCGGCGCTACCTTGAGTACGTGGCCGACCAGCGGCTGGTCAGGCTCCAGATGCCCGTCCGGTACGGTACGGCCAACCCGTTCGCGTTCATGGAGTTGCAGGACGTGCAGGAGCTGGCCAACTTCTTCGAGCGGCGGGTTTCTGCCTACCAGATAGCCGTCGAGGGGAATGTCACCTTCGACGAGTCCTTCTGATTGGCTGATGGTCCGGGGAAGAGAGCGACGAGGGGAAGTCGTCAGTGTCCAGCTGGATCATCATGGTCGTTTCCGTGGCCGCCGCGATCGTGGCGGTGGAGGCGGTGCGGAGGGTACTGCGCTCACGGCTGATCGGCGAGAAGTGGGCGCTCGCCGGTCCGGTCGTGAGCCGCTGCACCTGGCCGGGGTTCGCCACGGCCGCCGTGGCGACCGCCTACACCGTCTACGAGCCGGGCATGGCGGAGGGCTCGGTCAGCCAGGTGATCGACCGCGGCCTCAGCGTGGCGATGATCGGGTGCGCCACCTGGCTGGTCATCCAGGCCGCCTACGCCGTCACCGACGTGGTCCTGGACCGCCTGGTCACCGTCCAGGGCGAGGGCAACCGCAAGGCCCGGCGTATCCGCACCCAGATCACCCTGGTCCGCAGGGTGGCCTCGGCGGTGATCATCGTGGTGGCGCTGGGTGCGATGCTCTTCACCTTTCCGCAGGTACGGGCGCTCGGCGCCGGACTGCTGGCCTCGGCCGGGATCGCCGGCGTCGTCGTCGGCATCGCCGCCCAGTCGACACTCGGCAACCTGCTCGCCGGACTCCAGTTGGCCTTCAGTGACGCGCTCCGCCTGGACGACGTCGTCGTGGTGCGGGGCGAGTGGGGCCGCATCGAGGAGCTCAGCCTGACCTACGTGGTGCTGCGGCTGTGGGACGAGCGCCGGCTGGTCCTGCCGGTCTCCTACTTCACCGCCAACCCGTTCGAGAACTGGACCCGGCACAGCAGCAGGGTGATCGGCCACGTGTTCATCCGGGTCGACTGGTCGGTGCCGGTCGAGGAACTGCGCGCCGAGCTCTACCGCGCCCTGCGCGCGCACCCGCTGTGGGACCAGAAGGACTGGACCCTCCAGGTCACCGACACCCTTCCCAACGGGCTGCTGGAGTTGCGCGCCCTGATGAGCGCCGCCGACTCCGCCAGCGCCTGGGATCTCAAGTGCGACATCCGTGAGCATCTGGTGGCCTTCGTCCGCGAGAGGTACCCCCAGGCCCTGCCCCGCTTCCGGGTCGAGAATCCGCTCGTGCCCGCCACCCTTCCCGGGGCACTCACCGGCCTGACGGCGCCGGCGGCGAGGCGTTCCGGCGATGAGGACGGCGATCGGCCGGTTCCGTCCTGAGGCGACCGGTTCCCTGAGCCGGCCGGGCCGGGGGTGCGACATGGAGACGTCTCGGATGCCGCGGTCGCGGCCGCACCCGCCGCGGCCGTTCGGGCACGGTGCCGCGCAGGATTGCTCACTTCAGAGGCAAATGATGCTGAACATGCGGTTTCTCATGATTTGGGGTGGTCTGATGACAAGGTCATAAGACGTACCGGGAGAATCTATCCCGTGCAGATCTCCGAAGGCTTTGAACTGTCCGTTGACCGGTATGTCGCCACATTGAGGATCAACCGTCCAGAGAAGCGCAACGCGCTGAGCGCGGCCATGTGGCGGGCTCTGCCCACGCTGCTCGCGCCGCTGGCGGACGATCCGGCCGTGCGGGTGCTGGTGCTCACCGGGGCGGCGGGTACCTTCTGCTCCGGGGCCGACATCTCGGAGCTCGCCGAACTCGCCGGCAACGGCGACGAGAGCGGCGATGACACGGGGGCGACGGTCGCCGCGGAGCGGGCGCTGGCGGAGTTCCCCAAACCGGTGATCGCGATGATCGAGGGCTTCTGCGTGGGCGGCGGCTGCCAGCTCGCCCTCGCCTGTGACCTGCGCCTGGCCGCCGAGGGAGCCCGTTTCGGCATCACCCCCGCCAAGCTCGGCATCGTCTACCCGCCGAGCTCCACCCGCCGCCTCACCGCCGCCGTCGGCCCGTCCACCGCCAAGTTCCTGCTCTTCTCCGCGGAGCTCATCGGTGCCGACCGGGCCCTGCGCACCGGCCTGGTGGACGAGGTCCTGCCGGAAGGGGAGCTGTCCGAGCGCGTGTACGGCCTCGCCCGCACCCTGGCCGGCCGCTCCCAGCTGACCGTGGCCGCCGCGAAGGAGATCGTGGACGGCCGCGCCGACGAGGCGCGCTTCCTGCTGTGGCAGAAGGAGGCGCGCGAGGAGGTCACCGAGGGCGTCGCGGCCTTCCTCGAACGTCGCCCGCCCCGCTTCACCTGGACCGGGGGTGCCGCGGTCAGTCGGACATGACCTCGTAGAGGTTGCCCGTCTCGTCCGTGAAGAACAGGCCGCGCGGGCGAAGTGGATGGTCGATCCGCCCGTTGTCGTGGTGGGCGGGGTGGTTGCCGTACGGCACGCCTCGGTCCTTGAGACGGGCGAGGATCCCGTCGAAGGTGGCCGGGTCGACGTCGAAGGCCAGGTGGTGCCCTTCGGGGTCTTCCACGGTCATGAAGTCGAGGGTGAGGGACTCGTTCACCCGGACCGGGGCGAAGTGGGCGTGTGCTCCGGCGAGTGGCAGGCACTCCAGGTTCATGATGCCCGCGAAGAAGTCGGCCGCCCCCTGGTTGTCGAGCGCGGGCACGATGGTGTGGTTCAAAGTGATCGTCACTGCCGGGCCTTTCGGTGGAGTCTTCTGAGATCGTTCGAGGACGGGTGCGGTCAGGCGAGATCGGGGCGGGCAGGGGAGACGGCCGCCGGGCAGCCGGTAGGCCGCGATGCCCTCCTCCGGTCGTGACGCTCCGAGGCGGCGGGCCCGGGTGTCGGTGAGCCTGTGCGGCCCACGGAGAGTCAGCTCAGGGCACCGTGGACGAACACGTCGACGAGGTCGGCGCTCGGCTCGGGGGCGCCCTCCGGCCGGCGGGTGCTGGAGAACACCATGGCGAGGAAGAGCGCGGCCAGGCGTTCCGGGGGCAGCCGGAGGGAGTCGCGGTCGGGCTCGAACAGCTCGGCCAGCGCCGTGCGGGTCTCCCGGAACGAGGACTCCCGGTCAAGCCGGGCCGCCTCCTCGCGCTCCGGTGACGGATCTCCCTCCCGGTCCGGGGCGGGCGTTCCGGCCGCCTGCTCCGGCGCAGAGGGCGCCCCCGCGGGGTCCCGGGACGTCGACTCGGGACCCCGCGGGGGAAGGCGCACGCCGGAGCGGTCGCGGGAGCGGCGCCCGGAGGCGTGCAGGGCGGCGATGACGGTGCCGACCCGGGCCATGTGCGCCCGCATCGCGTCGGCGGCCTCGACGAGACGCCCGGTCACTGAACGTCGGCATCCTCGCGATAGCCCCTGGCCTGCACCTCGAACAGCTGGGAGTAGCCTCCGCCCGCGGCCATGAGGTCGTCATGCGTTCCCTGTTCGACGATCCGCCCGTCGCCGAGTACGACGATCAGATCCGCGTCGCGGACGGAACCGAGCCGGTGCGACACGAGCAGGCTGGTGCGCCCCATGCGATGCTCGCGCAGCCGCCGGTGCATCTCGTACTCGGCCCGCGCGTCCAGACCCGAGCTGGGTTCGTCGAGGATGAGCAGGTCGCGCCGCTCGCGCACCATCGTGCGGGCCAGGGTCAGACGCTGCCACTGGCCTCCGGAGAGCAGCACCCCGGTCTGCGTGTCCTCCTCCTCGTCCCCGAAGAAGAGCAGCGTGTCGTAGCCCCGGGGCAGTGCCTCGACGATGTCGTGGACGTCCGCCATCCTGGCATCGGCCGCGATACCTTTCCGCTGCCGACCCGGGGAAGGGCCGATCCGTTCCGGGAAAACGATCTCCACTGCGGTGGGACTTGTCAACCTGCGGTTCCGGTGCGGTCCAGGTGCGGTGAAGCCGCCGGCGGCCGGTGACGGTCTGTGGAGCTCCCGAGGCTGGGGGATGGGCGATGGCCGGCGCCCGGCGCAGTCGCCTCACGTCCCGGCCCGGCCGTCAACGTCGGCTGAACCGGGCGGGGCCGGATCAGCGTTCGACGATCTCGTTCTTGCCGATGACGACGACGCCGCCCCTGGTCACCGCGAACCGGCTGCGGTCGTACTCGAGGTCGAAGCCGATCCTGGCACCGTCCGGGATGATCACGTTCTTGTCGATGATGGCCTTGCGGACGATGGCGCCCCGGCCCACCTTCACGTTGCCCATCAGGACCGAGTCCTCGACCTGGGAGTGGGAGTGCAGCACCACGCCGGGGGAGAGGATCGAGCGCTCCGCCAGCCCACCGGAGACGATCACGCCGGAGGAGACCAGCGAGTCGATCGCCCGGCCCACCCGGTCGCCCTCGTTGTGCACGAACTTGGCCGGGGGGAGCGGATCGTGGCCGGTGTAGATGGGCCAGTGGCTGTTGTAGAGATTGAAGACCGGATGCGCGGAGATGAGGTCCATGTGGGCCTCGTAGTAGGCGTCGAGCGTTCCGACGTCCCTCCAGTAGCCCCGATCGCGCTCGGTGGAGCCGGGCACGACGTTGTCGGCGAAGTCGTAGACCTCCGCGCTGCCCGACTTCACCATCATCGGGATGATGTTGCCGCCCAGGTCGTGCTTGCTCGTCGGGTCGAGTGCGTCCTCCCTGAGCGCGTCGATCATCGCCTGGGTCTTGAAGACGTAGTTGCCCATCGACGCGTAGATCTGGTCGGGCGCGTCCGCCAGGCCCACCGCGTCCTTCGGCTTCTCGCGGAACGCGACGATCCGCCGCCCCGCCGGATCCGCCTCGATGACCCCGAACTGGTCGGCGAGGGAGATCGGCTGCCGGATCGCGGCCACGGTCACGTCGGCTCCGGTCTCGATGTGCTGCGCCACCATCTGCCGCGGGTCCATGCGGTAGATGTGGTCGGCGCCGAACACGATGACGTGGTCCGGCATCTCGTCGTAGATCAGGTTCAGGTTCTGGAACAGCGCGTCGGCGGAGCCGGAGAACCAGTGCGGCCCGAGACGCTGCTGGGCGGGGACCGGGGTGACGTAGTTGCCGAGCATCGCCGACAGGCGCCAGGTCCGGGAGATGTGCCGGTCGAGACTGTGGTTCTTGTACTGCGTCAGCACGACGATCTGGAGGTAGTGGCCGTTGGCCAGGTTGGACAGCACGAAGTCGACGAGCCTGTATATCCCTCCGAAAGGCACCGCGGGCTTCGCCCGGTCAGCTGTCAGAGGCATGAGCCTCTTGCCTTCTCCGCCGGCGAGCACGATCGCGAGGACTCTCATAGGTGGACCCTAACCTGATGAACAGGGATGAAACACTAGGCTGATCGTATGCGAGTGGATCTGCTGACCCGTGAATATCCCCCCGACGTGTACGGAGGTGCGGGAGTCCACGTCGAGTACCTCGCCCGGGAGCTGCGCAGGCTCGCCGACACCCGGGTCCGTTGCTTCGGAGCGGCACGGCAGGAGGAGGGCGTCGCGGCCTACCGGGTGCCCGGCGGCCTGGAGGCGGCCAACGCCGCGCTCCAGGTGCTCGGCGTCGACCTGGAGATGGCCGCCGGATGCGAGGGCGCGGACCTGGTCCACAGCCACACCTGGTACGCCAACTTCGCCGGTCACGTGGCCAAGATGCTGTACGGAACGCCCCACGTGGTCACCACGCACAGCCTGGAACCGCTGCGGCCGTGGAAGGCCGAGCAACTGGGCGGCGGTTACACGCTGTCGTCGTGGGCCGAGCGCGGCGCGCTGGCCGGCGCCGACGCGATCATCGCGGTCTCGGAGGGGATGCGCCGCGACGTGCTGGCGAGTTACCCCGAGATCCCGCCGGAGCGGGTCACGGTGATCCACAACGGGATCGACACCGCGGAGTACGCCCCCGACCGCGGCACCGGCGCCCTGGTCCGGCACGGCATCGACCCGAGCCGGCCGTACGTCGTCTTCGTCGGGCGCATCACCCGGCAGAAGGGCCTCGTCCACCTGCTCCACGCGGCGCGTGACTTCGACCCCGACGCCCAGCTGGTGCTGTGCGCGGGCGCGCCCGACACTCCGGAGATCGCCGCCGAGGTGACCGGGCTGGTGCGCGGGCTCGATCGTGAGGGGGTCGTCTGGATCTCGGAGATGCTGCCCCGCCCCGAGGTGATCCAGATTCTCACCCACGCGACGGTGTTCGTCTGCCCCTCGGTCTACGAGCCGATGGGCATCGTCAACCTGGAGGCCATGGCCTGCGAGACCGCGGTCGTGGCCACCGCCACCGGTGGCATCCCCGAGGTGGTGGCCGACGGCTCCACCGGCCTGCTGGTCCCGATCGACCAGGCGGCCGACGGCACCCCGCACGACCCCGGTGTCTTCGCCGCCGACCTCGCCGAGCGGGTCAACCGGCTGCTGGCCGACCCGGCCCTCGCGGCCCGGATGGGCGAGGCCGGGCGCCTGCGCGCGGTGGAGCACTTCTCCTGGGAGCGCATCGCCGAGCGGACCATGGAGCTCTACCGGCAGGTCGCGGACGGCCGGACGCCGGCCTCCGCCGGAGGGTGAGGGATTCCCTAGTGCTGTGACCGGAAAGGTTCACCGGGTTGCTGCTCGTGGGGCAGCAACCCGGTGAACGTATGTGGTCACAGCACTAGGGCTTGTCCTGGCAGGGAATCGTCGCCGCAGTCGGCGCGGCAGGCGCGTTCTCAAGGAAGGCCTGGGTTGAGACGGCATAGGCGGAACACAGAAGCCGGCCAAGGCGTGTCGCCCTGCCGTCACCGAAACGCCGGGTGGGAACACCCATGACATGCAGGCGCCGTTCCAGGGCCACGCCTGAGACCGCGACCACCGTGTCACCGTACCGATCAACCCAGCGAAACGCGTCCCGGAGCAGCGCAAGGGCAAGCGGGCCGAAACCCGCTGCCGTAGTGCGGGGCCAGGCTCGGCCGGTGGCCAGGCGGCTGAGCTCCCAGATGCTCGGATCGCGAGGAGCGGGGGCGCCGCGCAACGTCTCGGAGAAGACGTCGGGGATCATATAAGGACCGTCGGTGGGCAGGAGCCGACAGCACCCCGTGACCTCCCGGCAGACCTCCCCATGGCTGATCACGTAGACCGGATCGCAGTCGTCGTAGGAATCTCGCTCCATTCCGTGGAGGCTGCCGACGTCCCAGCGGAGGCGTTCGTGGAACACCTCGTAGCGGAGGCGGAACATGCCGGTGAGTAACCACGCCGGGAGGTCATCCGTGCGGCCGACGACAATCCGCTGTACGCACTCCATGGGGCTGGTCAATGAATGGTTACCGGCGTCGATGTCATATCTCTCCAGTGATCGGGTCCCGCGCCACCCACTGGCTGGCGTTCGGCATGCGCTGCACCTCATCGCGCCACTCGTCGACGAGCAGTCCGGCTACACCCCCGGCGTGGCCACCTCACCGGCGAACCGGTAAGAAATCATCCTGATCGGACCATACGCCCTAAACAGGGCGGGTCAAGCACTTTCTATGCCCTCACCAGGACGGGAGCATCCCGTGATTCTGCTGTGTGGTTCTGGCTGCTTGTCCTTCGTGGTCTTCTGTTCGACCTGGTGGCCATCGGCCGCGGCCGCCCCGCCCGCGCGGCTGTGGTCCTGCGCAGGCCGGCCAGGCGCGAGTTCAGCAAACGGCATGGTGGGTTCGTGGTCGCGGGCGGGCTGCCTGCCGATTTCCGCCGGACAGATCTTGGTGGCCGGTCGGTCGGCGAGCTTGTCCTCATCGCCGACCGTCGGCTCGCGGAAGTCGTGGAACTTCCTGATCCGCGCCGGGGGGTACTCGATCGTGCGCCCGGACCAGTCGTAGGCGGCGAACAACTCCGCGTCCACCTTGACCTGTCCCGCCATGAACTCCACCGCTGGGCGAGACAGGTCCTCCCGGCGAGGAAACCTCGCTTCGAGCTCGAAGAACCTCAGCGGCAGACCGAGGCCGAGCCGAGTCGCCTCACAGCACTAGGCGGAGATGAAGTGCAAGATCACGTTGTGCACGTGGTGTGCCTTGTTGTCGCCCCGGAACTCCACCTCGTAGGTGTGGGTGCCCACGTGGATGGCGATGGCACCGGAGGAGAAGAAGGAACCGGCGAGTGACTTGTTGCTCACCACGCTCACCGCTGAGACCCTGGAGTAGGGAATGCTGGTGATGGCGATCCTCTTGCCGACGAACGACTTGTCCTGCACGATCACACGCTTGTCGGTGAGTCCCAGGAAGCCGGTGCCCGTGCCGATGGCGTCGTAGACCGCGATGATCTGCTCGCCGGGCATGAGACCGCTCGCGATCTGCTGGTACTGCTCCTTGCGGTCGTACACAACCTCCGCCATGACGCTCGCAATCTCTCGGGGGATCCGTGCTCCTGTGAAACGAACGTCCGGGGAACGAGGTTCCTGGGCGAGTAAGGTCGGGGCCGTGCACTTTCAGATGAGGATCACCGATCGTCACGGCGGCGTCAGCGCCGAGCCGTACGGCAGCCGCAACCTCGGAGGCCTGTGCGGTGACGAGCCGGCCGCGGTCGCGGAGAACAGGGCCAGGACGGCCGCCGAGTTCGGTCTGGAACGGGTCGTGTTCATGCGGCAGGTTCACAGCGCCGACGTCCGTTACGTCACCGAGCCGTTCGGTGACGACCCGCCGCCGCTGGACGGGATCTGCACCGACGTGCCGGGTCTCGGCCTGGCCGCGCTCTGTGCCGACTGCGCGCCGGTCCTGCTGGCCGAGCCACGGGCCGGCCTGGTGGGGGCCGCGCACTCGGGAAGGGTCGGCACCGTGTCCGGCGTGGTAACGGCACTGGTCGAGGAGATGGCCAAGCGCGGTGCGGACCCGGCGAGGATGACCGCCCTGATCGGTCCGATGGCCTGCGGCACCTGCTACGAGGTCCCGGCCGAGCTGCGCGAGGAGGTCGCGGTACACCTCCCCGAAGCCTGGTCGATCACCTCCAGGGACACTCCGGCACTGGACCTGCGGGCCGCGATCACCTCGCAACTCGGCAGGGCGGGTGTCGGGGAGATCACCCACGACACCCGCTGCACCATCGAGACCGCCGACTTGTTCTCGCACCGCAGGGAGGGCACGACCGGCAGGTTCGCGGGTTACGTCTGGCTGGAGCCCTGACCCGGCTCTCACCCCGGTCCCGCCTCACAGGGGGGGGCGCTCCGGCGCGACCGAAGGTGGTGGAACCCGGCCGGTCGCCGTGACGCCGGTCATGAGGTGACGCGTTCCAGCACGACCACCGGAATCTCCCGGCTGGTCTTCGTCTGGTACTCGTCGTAGGCGGGCCAGGCCGCCGTCATGATCTGCCACAGCTCTGGCTTCTCCTCCGGGGTGGCGGTGCGCGCCCTGGCCGTGAAGCGGTCGCCCAGCACCTGGACCCCGACCTCGGGGTCGGCCTGGAGATTGAGATACCACAGTGGAGGGTTGTCGGCGCCGCCCTTGGAGGCCACCACGAGGAAGTCGTCACCGTGGCGCTGGTAGATGAGCGGGGTGTGGTGCCGTTCGCCGCTCCTGCGGCCGGTGGTGGTGAGGATCAGGGTGGTGGTGCCCTGCCACTCGTGTCCTTCCGCACCATCGGTCGCCTGGTACCGCGCGACATGTTCTTTTCCGTACAGCATGACCTGTCCCCTCTGACGACTTACGCAGGTCATTACCCGTCAGAGGGGATCCGTCACGTCGGGCCGCTCAGTCCGCCGACAGGATGCTGCCGTAGGCGCGGGCGGCCAGATCCGCGATCAGGTCGTGGGGGCCGAGGAGGTCGGCGCACTCGGCCCCGATCTCCTCGGCCGCCGCGCTCGCGAGCCCCGGGGCCGCCTCGGGCCCCAGGACGCACGGGGACAGGGCGATCCGCTGGGCGCCGATGCCGCGGAGCCGTCCGGCGGCGTCGGCCACCGTGGGCGCGCTGTCCAGCGAGGCGACCAGGACGGGCAGCGTCAGCCGAGAGGCCAGCAGCACGGCCGTCGGCTGTGCCTCCGCCGCCGCGTTCTCCCCGCCGACGGTGGCGAGGATGACCCCGTCGACCGGGGTGTCGACCGGGTTGGAGATGTTGAGCAGCCGCATCCGGTCGGCCCGGGCCAGGCTCTTCTCCGACAGCCGGATGTGCAGGGCCTCGGCGAGCAGCGGATGCGGCCCCAGCGGGTCGGTGACCGTCACCGGCACGCCGCTGGCCGCGACGGCCATGGAGATCAGCCGGTCCGCGACCGGGTGCGGGCCGGTCAGCAGCGGCACCACGATGGCGGCTGTGGCGTTCTCGGGCCGCTCCCTGGCCGCCGACTCCAGTTCGGAGGTCAGCTCCTTGGCGTCCTCGCCGAGTCCGGCCAGTCTGACCTGGATCTGTGGGTTGTCCACCCGGATGAGGGCCGCGAGCTCCGCGGCGGTGCCGGTGGCGTCGCCGAGCGCGGCCAGCACCAGTGCCGGCGCCTCGGGCGGGAGCTGGGAAGGCACGGGCCTGCGGTGCCTGCCGGAGGGCCGTACCGGGCGCCCTCGTACGGGGAGGATGGGACTCTCACTCACATGCGCGGACTCTAGGGCCATTTGACTCTTCCCGTGACCGGAAACGGCAGCATTTCCGTCACAACATTCTGAAAGGTGAGGTGCGCGGGATCATCCGGGACGGGTCTCCCGGCGTCTGCCCTCGGCGCGCGGCCGGGGGCCCTTCGATATCAGACATCGCGGTGGCCTTCCCACTCGTCCTCCAGGGCCGAGTGCACGATGGAGTCGCGCCAGGCTCCGCGGGCCCGGACGTGGTGCCTGATCCTGCCCTCCTCGACCATTCCGGCGACCAGCATCGCCAGTTGGGCGGCGGTGTTGGCCGGGGAGCGGGCACCCCAGATGCGGTGCAGGCGCAGGTCGCGGAAGCCGAACGCGAGGATCAGCCGGATCAGGTCGGTGCCGATGCCCCGGCCCCAGTGGTCGGGGCGGAGCCCGAGGCCGATCTCCGCGCTGTGCGGGTGGTCGGCCTCGATGTGCAGCCTGGCGACGCCGAAGGCCTCGCGGCCGTCAAGGTCGGTCACCGCCAGTACGTAGAGACGCCGGGGCTCGGTCTCCGAGGACTTCATCGCCTCGATGATCGACTCTTCGACCTCCTCGCGGGTGCGGGGGTCGAACGGCAGGTGTTCGGTGGCAGTGGGGTCGCCGTATACCGCGTGCAGGGCGTCCACGTCCTCGATGGTGACCTCCCTCAACCGGAGTCTCCTGCCCGAGATCTCAACGTGGCGCATGCGCAGACGCTAACCTCTCGGGAGTTCCAGGACCAGAGATCAATCCAACAAGCGGACATACCATCATTTAATGATCTTATATGTACCGCTTCGCGCCTGCCCAGGCCTGGGGCGCCAGGTGATCTCGGCACCGCCCCGGGGCGTGGACGTCACCTCGACGGGACGACGACGTCGGAGTTTCCCGGAGCGTAGACGGTGATGCCCCCGGGGAGGGCCTTCAGCTTGTCGATCTCGACGCAGGCGCGGCACTTCCGATAGCTCTCCTGGAGCTTCTTGTTCGCCTGGGCCTTGCCGGTGGCCAGCGCGATCGACGCCTTCGCGTCCGCCTCGGCCTGCCTGATCTTCGTTTCGGCCTCGACGTCGGCCTGCGACGCCTTCGCCTTGGCCTCGGCGATCCCCGCCTGGGCGACCTGGGCGCTGTTCACCGCGGTCTGGATCTCGGGCGGCAGCGTCACCCGGACCAGGGTGAACCGCAACCCGGTGAAGAAACGGCCGCCGAGCAGCTGTTCCAGATCGCGCTCCAGGAGCCGGTTGATGCCGTCCTGGGCCCGGGTGATGGAGGCGTTGCTGTCGACGCCGGCCGGATCGGCCCTGGTGGTCGAGGGCTGTACCAGCGCGCAGGAGGAGAGCAGGTCGGCGCAGTCGGCGGCGCCGATCTGGGTGCGCAGGGCGTTGTAGACCACCGGTCGCACGGACTGGATGAAGAACGCGTTCCAGCCCTCGTCCCCGTCCCAGGCGTAGCGGGACTCGCCGTCCTGTCCCAGGTAGGTGCGGGTGCCGTACCTGTCGTCGAAGCGCTTGAGCATCTCGGTGTCGAGGTTGAGTGTGAAGTAGAGCGTGCCCTCGATGCCGAGGTTCACCCCGTCGGCACTCGGCACGGTCACCTCGTCCACGCCGCTGCTGCTGGCTCGCTTGGCGTCGGTGGTGATGGTGTAGATCCGCTGCTGGGCGGGATAGGAGTGCAGCGACGACCACAGGCCGACCCAGGTGAGCCCTGAGCCGGGCGGGATGACCTGGCGGATCCCGGTGTCGTCCAGCGGGCCGCCGTCCCTGACGACGGCCACCTGGCCGGGGTCGGTGCGCTTGAAACCGCCTCCGACGACGATCAGAACGGCCACTGCGGCGACCGCGAAAACCACGGCGACGATGCTCTTGCCAAGGCGCATGCCGGTCCTTTCCTGGGGACGGGCACCGGAGGGCGGTGGCGGGGGATGGCCGTCCCAGGCCACCGACCCACCCGGCTTCCCTGCGTGGTGGGTTCTGATGGGTTTGACGGGCCGGTGAGCCGATGAGTTCGGTGATTTGTGGAAAAGCTTCGGACGATGCGCCCGTTGCCGGCCGACCTCCGCCCGGCTTCCACGTGATGAGAACCCGCGCGCCTTCCACGAGCCCTTCGTGGCCTGCGACCCGGAGTCGATCGGGCTCGTCGAGGACGGTCGTACGCCGAGGCCGAGCGGGTCCTGGGGGGCTGTCTGGACGACGCGGAGGAGGTGCTGGTACGGGCGTATATCCGCGGACCGTAATCACGGAGTAATGCGGCAGAATGGGCGAATGATTCCCTCGAATCTGCATGTGCTCGTGGTCACCGGTCCCGGCCTGGTCGCGGACCTTCGCCTGCTCACCGAGGTGGCCGACCGTGAGTTCGCGGCCCTCGGGGTCGGCGGGACGGTGTCGATGACCTCCGACCTGCCAGGCTTCCGGGCGGCGCTGGAGTCGCCCGGCGCCCTGGTCGTCGTGCCGGGTCCGGATCCGGGGGCCCGCGGCCTGTTCGCCGAGTATCCCGAGGCGGTCTGGCTCGACCTGACGAAGTCCGAGGCCCCGCTCTCCGGGGCGGCGGACGGCGCGTCGGGCACCCACCTGCACGGGCGGGGGGTCTGGGGGCTGACCTGGGCGATCAGGCACGCCGTACACCGGCTGCGCCGACCGGCGCACCGGGTCGGCTACGGTGATCACCCCGAGCAGTGGGCGGAGATACGGCCGCCGTACGGGACCCCGGGGCAGGCGCCCTCGCCCGAGGCCGACGGACGGACACCCGTCGCGGTGCTGCTACACGGTGGTTTCTGGCGCTCGGTCTGGGGCGCGGATCTGATGGACGCGCTCGCCATCGACCTCGCCGAGCGCGGGTTCGCCGCCTGGAACCTCGAATACCGCCGCCCCGACCTGCACGGCTGGGACGCGACCACCGCGGACGTCGCCCGGGGCATCGCCCTCGCGGCACAGGGCGCCCGCGGCCCGCTGGTGGTGATCGGCCACTCCGCGGGCGGGCAGCTCGCCCTCCGCGCCGCCGCCGACGACCGGCGGATCACCCTGGCGGTCTCCCTGGCGGGGGTGCTCGACCTGGCCGAGGGGGATCGCAGGCACATGAGCTCCGGCGCGGTCGCCGCGGCGCTCGGCGGATCCGCCGCCGAGGTGCCCGAGACCTACCTGCGGTCGGGGCCGCTGGAACGGCTCCCGCTGGGAGTGCCCCAGCTCGTCGTGCAGGGGAGTGGGGACGACCTGGACCTGGTCGACTTCAGCCGTCGCTACGCGCGAGCCGCTCAGGAGTCAGGCGATCAGGTGATATATCTCGAAATGTCGGGTGATCATTTCGACGTCATCGATCCCGCGTCACCGATCTGGCGGGCCACCGCGGGGGCGATCGCCGAGCACGGCAAGGTCACCTGACGCGACGGTGGGTCTCAGCCGGACGACAGGGGGCGCCAGGGGACGGGGCTGGACAGCACCATCATGCTCGACGGGTGGCCGTACGGGGCGAGCCGGTCGATCATCTCCTCGAATGTCGTCATCGAGGAGGTGACGACCCGCAGCAGGCAGCAGGCGTCACCGGTCACCCGGTGCACCTCAAGGATCTCCGGCCAGGCCAGTGCCTGCTCGTCGCGGAGCACGCAGCGGGGGCCGTAACACGACATCCTGATCAGGGCGGCCACCCCGCGCCCGGCCCGTGACGCATCGACCCTGGCGTGGTAGCCCGTGATCACCCCGGTCTCCTCCAGCCGCCGTACCCGCTCCGCCACCGCCGGGGCGGACAGGTGCACCCGCCGGGAGAGCTCGCTGTAGGACAGTCGCGCGTCCTGCTGCAACTCGGCCAGCAGTGCCCAGTCCATCGCGTCCACGATCACGCTCCGTCATGCCGTAAGTTGATCTGCCGGATGCCTTCCGTTCCGAAGGCGCAACCCAATAATCACCTTTCTCGCATTATTTTCGTACAGACCGATACGGAGCACCATGGGGGTGTACAGGCGTAGGAGGAGCGATGACCGCTATCAAGCAGCTCACGGAGCAGGACCGTAAGGCACGCGCGGAGGCCAACGACGGTCTGCCGACGCTGGGCTTCGAAGCCGGCACGCCCTACGACGAATACGTGGGCACCGCCGCCCTTCATGATCTTCAGCACACTGTCACCGACGCCCCGGAGGAACTGGCGTTCCTGGTCACCACGCAGGTGATGGAGCTCTACTTCGGGCTGCTCCGCTCGGAGTGGCGTCTGGCCCAGCGGCAGCTCGACGAGGACGACGTCAACGCCGCGACGTGGACGATCAGGCGCACGGTACGGCACTTCGAGGCGCTCAACGCCGCCTGGGCCGCGCTGAGCTGGCTGACCCCGGCGCAGTTCAACACCTTCCGTGACGCGCTCGGCGAGGGATCGGGTTTCCAGTCCGCGCTCTACCGCCATGTGGAGTTCCTGCTCGGCAACAAGTCCGAGGCGCTGATCAGGCCGCACCGCCGCAACCCCGAGGCGCACCGGGAACTGGTGGAGGCGCTGCACCGGCCGAGCCTCTACGACTCGGTACTCGCCATGCTCGCCCGCGCGGGCCACCCGATCCCGGCCTCGGTGCTCGAACGCGACCTCGCCGCGGAGTACGAGCCGAGCGCCGAGGTCGAGGCGGTCTGGGTCGAGGTCTACGCCGGGCCGCTCGCCCCGCTGGCCGAGACGCTGACCGACCTGGCCGAGCAGTTCTCCGACTGGCGCTACCGGCACCTGATGGCGGTGCGCCGCTCGATGGGGGCCAAGCCCGGTTCCGGCGGATCCAGCGGCCTGAGCTGGCTGGAGCGGAGCATGCGGCGGGAGGTCTTCCCCGAACTCTGGACGGCCCGCACCCTGATGTGAGCGCGCCCGACCGGGGCCTGCGAGTCCCCGGAGGCTACTCGATCTCGCTCGGTGCGGCGCCGTCAGCCGGTCTGGCAGACCGGGCACCAGAAGAGGTTGCGCCCGGCGAGCACCTGCGTGCGCACCTCGGTGCCGCAGAGGAAACAGGGCATGCCGGAACGCCGGTAGACGTAGACCTCGCCGCCGTGGTCGTCGACGCGGGGCGGGCGGCCCATCGCCTCCGGAGTGTGCTCGGGCCTGACCGTGTCGATGCGGCCCACCCGGACACCGTCGGTCATCAGGAGCACCAGATCCGCCCAGATCGCCTCCCACTGCTCGCGGGTGAGGTCGCGGCCGGGCCGTGACGGGTCGACGCCCTGCCGGAACAGTGCCTCGGCCCGGTAGATGTTCCCCACGCCCGCGACGACCGACTGGTCCATCAGCAGGACCCCCACGGAGGTGCGGCTGCGGCCGATCCGCCGCCAGGCCGACTCGGGATCGGCGTCCGCGCGCAGCGGGTCGGGTCCGAGTCTGGCGTGCAGCGCGGCCTTTCCCGCCGGGTCGAGCAGTTCGCAGGTGTTGGGGCCGCGCAGGTCCGCGTACTCGCCGGTGTTGCTCAGGCGTAGCCGCACCATCCCGGTCGGCGCGGGCACGGGGACAGGGCCGAAGGCGTACTTGCCGTAGATGCCCAGGTGGACGTGGAGCCACCGCTCGTCGTCGAAGCCGAGCAGCAGGTGCTTGCCGTGGGCGTCGGCCTCGGTGAGCACCCGCCCGTCGATCCGCAGCGCCCCGGCGGCGAACCGCCCCTGGGGGCTTTCCGCGCGGACCTCACGGCCGCCGAACGCCCGCCGGTGCTCTCCGGCCAGTCGATGAATGGTGTGTCCTTCAGGCATTCCACAGAGCGTAATTCATGACGACCACTGCCGCCCCCGGGTGGTCTCCGCTGCCGAACGCGTGCCGGGAAGATCATCGCCGGCCGCTGTGACAGGCCGATGTCCCGCCCCCCGGCGGGCCGAGTCGGGACGTGCTCCGACGATGCGATCACCGAGAGCTTCCTCACCTCACCCGAGTGATCTTGACCATCCCGCTGTGGCACGTTGATCCTTCTGTCATGACCTTGTGGCCGTGGGGCCGCTCTCTCAGACTCCGGTACCTCTCGCACCCGGTTCCTCCGCCGATCCCAGAAAAGGACCCCTCCCGCCGATGACCGTCATGAAAGACCCGGCTGCCGCGACCTGCCCGATCCGCCACCCACTCGACCTGGGCCCCGACGGGGTCAACCGGCCCGGCCTGTACCTCAACGAGCTCTACCACGAGATCCGGGAGGCCTACGGGGTGGTCCCGGTCGTCCGAGCCAACGGCACCGACGCCAAGCTCGTCACCCGCTACGAAGACGTCAAGGCGGCACTGCGCGATCCGCTCCTCTCCCGGGAGAAGGCCCTGCCCTTCGACGACGTCTCCGGCCTGGAGGGCACCATCCTCGGCCTGGACGGCGCCGCGCACGCGGCCGTGCGCGGGCTGGTCAAGGACCACTTCACGCCTCGGGCCATCGAGGCCCGCCGTACCGAGATCGAGCGCTGTGCCGCCGCCCAGCTGCAGGTGATGATCGGCCGCGGTGCGCCCGCCGACCTGCTGGCCGACTTCGCGCTGCCGTTCGCCCTGGAGCTGATCTGCGACCTGCTGGGCCTGCCCGAGGCCGACCGCGCCGACTTCCACCGCTGGAGTGAGGCGTTCCTGTCCCACAGCAACCTGTCGCAGGAGGAGGCCGAGGCCTCGCTGTTCGCGATGTACGGCTACCTGGCGGGCCTGCTGCAGCAGCGCCGCGGCGCGCCTGCCGGCGACCTGCTGTCGCAGATCGCCGTCAACGGCGCGCACCTGCCCGAGCACCAGCTGGTCATGCTGCCGATCGCGCTCATCGTCGGTGGCTGGGAGACCTCCGCCAGCAGTATCGGCACATTCACCCAGGTCCTGCTCACCCACCCCTACGGCGGGTACGACAGCGCCTACCGCTACCTCGTCGACCACCCCGACGACCTCGTCGGCGCGATCACCGAGCTCGAGCGGATGTTCTCCACCACCGCGGCCGACGCCATGCCGCGCTACGTCACCGCCGACACCACCCTGCCCAGCGGCACGCACTTGTCGGAGGGAGAGCTCGTCATCTCCTCTGTCAACGCCGCCAACTACGACCCGCGCGCGTTCGCCGACCCGCACACGATGAACTTCGCGCGTTTCGCGCGTGCCGCCACCGACACCGACATCGAGCGGCACCTGTCGTTCGGCTACGGCATTCACCACTGCATCGGCCGCCACCTCGGCCACGGGGAGGTCGTCGCCGCGATCGGGCTGCTACTGCGCGAGCTGCCCACGCTACGCCTGACGGTGGCCACCGAGGACATCCCCCGAAAGATCGGCCACGCCGTCGGAGGGCCGACCCACCTGCCGGTGGCCTGGAGCTGACAGCTCGACCGACGGTCAGGGCGGCGTGGTCACCGGCTCGGGGCGGTGCTCGCGCCGTCGCCCGAGCAGGGCGTGGGCCGAGGCGGCGAGGGCTGCCCCGGCCGCGTAGGCCACCAGGTCGGCCGCGCCGAACGTGCTGCCGAGCACCAGCCTGGCCACCACGCTCACCTCGGAGAGCGCGGCCGGGACGGGTGTCAGCTGGGCGAGCTCGACCGCCCAGCTGAACGCCAGCGCGCCGAGTGCGGCCCGCGCCGGCGTGATCCGGGGCCACACCAGCACGATCAGCGCGTACACCAGCACGGTGTAGAGGGCGTCGCCCGCGTACTTGCCGAACCAGCCGCCGGTGACCGCGCGGACGGTCAGCCCGGCGGCGACGGTCAGGGCCGCGGCGAGCGCGGCGAGCAGACGGGTGCGGAGGGCGGGCGGCATCCACCCACGATAGCGATCACGCTCCCCGGCCGCGCCGCCGGACACCGTCCGGAGGGAGCGGGGCTCAGGGCAGCCGCCACACCGCGGGCAGGCCCTTGCCCGCGCCGTCCTCGGAGTAGTCGTGCGTGACCTCCAGCAGTTCGGCCATCCGGGCCTGCCAGGTGATGTTCACCGGCAGACCGGCCAGCGACGAGAGCAGCGCCTCGTAGTCGTCGCACTCGATCACGTGGAACAGGTCCTGGCCGCTGCGCCAGATCGTCCACTCGTGCGCGCCGCCCCGCTTGATGGCCTCGACCAGCTCGGCGGGCACCTCCCGGTGCGCCTGGTCGTACTCGGACTCCCTGCCAGGCTTGACCCGGGTGTGCAGCGCGACGCGCATCTCGTACCTCCATGAAGTTGTAGACCGTTATAGCAGTGGTCCGATGTGTGGAGGCCGGGAGGGGGCATGCCTGTTGACGCCCCTCCGGTGCGAACTTAAACTCATCGCATAGTGAATTTACTGCGGCGAACGGCCGTACCGCGGGCGGCCCCCTCGCCGCCGTCGCCGGCCGGTCGTGACAGGGGAGTGTGACACTGTGCGCAGGAGACCCGCGGCCCTCGGAAGCACGATCTTCTTCGCGCTGGCACCGGGCACCGTGGCCGGGTTCGTGCCCTGGTGGATCACCCGGTGGGAGACGGCGGACTCGATGCCGGCGGTGCCGTCCTGGGTCACGGTCTCGCTACGTCTCGTCGGCGCGTCACTCGTCGTCGCCGGGGCCGTGGTGCTGGTCAGGGCGTTCGTCCGGTTCGTCGTGGAGGGGCTGGGCACTCCCGCCCCGATCGCCCCGCCCGAACGCCTGGTCATCGGAGGTCTGTATGGATACGTCAGGAATCCGATGTACGTGGCCGTCCTCGCGGCGATCGGCGGGCAGGCGCTGCTCCTGGGCCGCCCCGTCCTGCTGCCGTACGGCGCCGTCACGGCCGCGGCCGTCGTCGCGTTCGTCCACTGGTACGAGGAGCCGAGTCTGCGCCGCAGGTTCGGCGCCGACTACGAGAGGTACCGCGCGGCCGTGCCCGGCTGGTGGCCCCGTACGCGCGCCTACCGTCCCTGATCCCCGGTCAGGTGGGAGGCGGAGCCGCCGTCACGGACGGGGCAGCCACCCTCTGGTGGCCGCGAGGTAGCCGGCCTGGAAACGGCTGCGGGCCTCAAGCCGCTCCATCAGGTCGGCGGTGACCCGGCGCAGGGTGCGGACCGAGACGTCGAGCCTGCGGGCCACCGCCTCGTCGGTGAGTCCCGCGGAGAGCAGGCGGAGCACCTCGCGCTCCTGGTGACTGAGGCCCTTCTCGTCGCGTCTGCGCTCCTCGCCGAGGGGGGTGGCGGCACCCCAGGTCTGCTCGAACAGCGCGACCAGGGCGGTGACGACGCCCGCGCCGCGGAGCAGGACCGCGCCGACGCTGCTGTCCTCGGGGTCCGTCGGCAGCAGGGCCACCCGGCGGTCGAAGACGAGCATGCGGAGCGGAAGGCCGGGAGTGGTGCGCACCTGGCCGCCGCGCTCGGTGAGCCAGGCCGCGTACGCGCTGGTCGGCTGGTCGTTGCGGATGCTGTCGGTGTAGACGACGCGGATCGCCGTCCCCCGGTCGAGCAGCGCCTCGTCCAGGGGACGGCTCGCCGCGATGTTGTCCAGTGTCTGGGCGCTCTTCGGCTCGAACCCGAGCAACTCCTGCCGGCACTCGGCGACCTGCTCCTCGATCCTGGCGCGGATCGTGTCGATGCCGACGAGTGACTCGGAGTCCTCGCCGGAGCGGGCCGGATTCTGGTCGGCGTAGGCCGCGATCATCTGGGCGACGGCCATCCGGCTCCGCTCGATCTCCTGCTGCTTGGCCAGCAGCGCGGCCTCCTCGCGGGCCAGCAGCGCGGCCAGCCCCACCTCCGGCCGGACCAGGCGCAGCACGTCCGGCTCCTCCCAGGAGGGGCGCAGCAGCGACAGCTTGGCCAGTTCGTCCAGCGTGTCGCGGATCTGGTGGACCGGCCAGCCCAGCTCAAGGCTCAGCTCCACCACGCCGTAGGAGGGATTCTCCAGGATGGTTCGGTAGACGGTTTCCTCGGCGGACCCGATGCCAAGCAGCATGAGCACGACCCCTCCACGGTTCGAGCATGACCAAGACCCGATCTGCGGGCAGGACCCACGATGGTCTCAGCCTGAAACTAGCCAGACGCAGTGACGACGGGGTTATGCGCTCGCCTCCGGGCACGCCGGGGGTGGCGGATCCGGTCCCGGGCCGGTCCGCGGCACGCTGGCATGACCCTGCCACGTTAGGGACCTGCCAGCGGAAACACCTGGTCTATTCGCCGCGTGCCGACCACTGTCGATTCATGTATCTCATCAACGTGCGCCTACGCGCCCCCGAGATCGAAGGCCGCCTGGCCCCACCCGGCGGCCGGATGTCCGCGCGCGAGATCCGGCGTCTGCTCCTGGTGCTGGCGGAGCCCGAGGAGGGGCTTGAGCACGTCTACGGCGAGGAACGCGCCGGCGGTGTGGACCTCGGCCTCTTCATTCGCAGACCCAACCTCGACGCCGCCGAGAGCGCGGCGGCCCGACTCTGCGGGCGCTGTCTCGACGGCGTGCCCGAACTCGCGGGCTGGTCGCTGCTGGGCTGCGGCACCGACCTCGTCCTCGCCCTCGCCCGCTTCGAGACCTCCGGTGGCCAGGTCTGTCAGCGTCCTGCCATTGCAGCGCGCTGACAGCCCCGAGGCCTTCCGGAATACCCGGATATCCACCAAGAATCGAAGTGTCAGAACAAAACGGGAAATGTCCGGTGAAAGTAAGCCGGAAGATCACCCGGGGAACAGCAAAAGGGCGCCGATGATTACCGGCCGAAAGGAAGAAAGAACGATGAATGCCGCGATCCGTCCAGCCGCCCTCGTAATCGGCGTCCTCTCGCTCACCGCCATCCTCACGACCGCCGTGGCGGCCGCGGCCGCGACCGGAGAGAAGGCCGGTGGCCCCGCGGCGACCACGGCCCTCATCCTGGCCGGCGGAGCCGGCTGGCAGTGAGCCGACCAGGAGAAACCCATTCGTAACGGGCACAATGCCCGAGAAGTCGTCCGGGAGGCGACCACCGTGAAGCACCAGGAAGTCGAGTTACTCGCTCTCGGCGCAGGGCCGTCCAACCTCGCCCTCGCCGTGGCTCTCGAAGAGCTCGCTCCGGAACTGGCAACCAGAACGCTGATCATAGAACAGCACGAGAACGTGGCCTGGCATCGGGGAATGCTGCTGCCTTGGACGCAGAGTCAGGTCTCCTTCCTCAAGGACCTGGTCACCCTGAGGAACCCGCAGAGCAGATTCTCCTTTGTGAATCATCTGCACTCGGTGGGAAGGCTCACTGAATTCGTCAACCTGGGTAGTTTCACCCCGTACAGAATGGAGATCTCGAATTATCTGCTCTGGGTCGCGGAGTCGCTCGCCCAGGTGCGCATCGAGTACGGCCGGCGTTGCGTGGCGGTCGAGCCGGTCCTGTCCGGTGACGGCCAGGTCGAGCGCTGGATCGCCCGGCTCGCCGACGGCTCGACCATCGGCTGCCGCACCCTGGTGGTCGGCGCGGGCCGCGACGCGCACATCCCCGAGGTGTTCGAGACGCTCCCTCGCGAGCGGATCATCCACAGCACCGAGTTCAGCCAGAAGGTCGCCGGACTCGACCACGCCGCCCCGCACCGGGTCGCGGTCATCGGCGGCGCGCAGAGCGCGGCCGAGATGCTGTGGGCCACCCACCAGAGCATGCCCAACGCCGAGTGCACGATGATCATGCGCTCCATCGGCCTCAACGGCTACGAGAGCAGCAAGTTCACCAACGAGCTCTTCTACGCCTCCTTCGTCGACGAGTTCTACGAGTCGCGCCCCGAGGCCCGCCGCCAGCTGCTCAGCGAGATGCACCGGACCAACTACGCGGGCCTCTCCCCGGGCATGCTCGAAAACCTCTACCGGCAGATCTACCTGGATCGCCTCACCGGGCAGGAGAGGATCCAGATGATCACGATGGCCGAGATCTCCCAGGCCAGGATCGAGGGCGACGAGATCGTCCTCACCCTCAAGGACAGGAAGAGCGGCCGTCACGACGAGCTGCCCTGCGACGTCCTGCTGCTCGGCACCGGCTTCGACCGCCGGATGCCCTCGCTGATCCGTGACCTGGCCGCCAGGGCCGGCCTCGGCGAGATCGGTGTCGACCGTGCCTACAAGCTGGCCCTGCCCGCCGGGTCGAGCGCCGCCTGTTACCTGCAGGGCGTCAACGAGGACACGCACGGCATCGCCGACTCCCTGCTCAGCACGCTGGCCAACCGGGCCGAAGAGATCGTCGGCGACATCCAGGAGAGCCGGGCCACCGCCGAGCTCCTGTCCCCGTTCGCCCTCCCGGTCGCCTCCTGATCCCCCAGCCCCCCTGAAACCCACCGAGGAGAATCCCCGTGGACCTCCGTTCCTATGACCCTGCCCACCTGCGCCCGGACAACGGCCTGCTCGCCAAGAGACTGCTGCCCTGGGAGACGCTGAACGCCCCGTTCGAGGGGGCCTGGTGCGTCATCGCGCCCGGTACCGCCTCGACCCGGCACGCCCACCACGAGTACGAGATCTTCATCGCGGTCTCCGGCGAGGCGGTCCTGGAGAGCGAGGGCGAGCGCGCCCGCTTCGCCGCCGGGGACGTCGCCTACTTCCCGCCCGGCACCGACCATCAGGTGGTCAACGACGGCAGCGCCGACTTCGAGATGTACGGCATCTGGTGGGACCACGACATGACCCGCACGTTCGAGACCCGGCACCTGGAGGAGAAATGACGGGGACGATCGTCATCGCCGCCACCCCGACGCCGAACGGCGACCTGCACGTCGGCCACATGGCCGGCCCCTACATCGCCGGTGACGTCTACGCCCGCTACCTGCGGGCCGACGGCCGCCCCGTCAACTACAACACCTGCACCGACGACAGCCAGTCCTACATGATCTCGACCGCCCGCAAGCACGGCACCACGCCCGCCGAGCTGTGCGCGACCTCCACCGCGGCCATCCAGCGGTCGGTCGAGGCGATGGGCATCTCGCTGGCCCCGCTGCCGCCCGTCGACGACACCTACCGGCAGACCGTGCTCGACTTCGTCACCGCCCTGCACCGCCAGGGCCGCTTCGAACTCCGTACCGTGCGCATGCCGTACGCGGAGAACGCCGGAACCCACCTGTTCGACGGGCTGGTCAAGGGCGAGTGCCCGGCCTGCCTGACCGAGAGCTGCGGCGGGTCGTGCGAGGGCTGCGGCCACCCCAACCACTTCGACGACCTCGGCGACCCGCGCTCGGTCCTGGACCCCGACGACCCGGTGACCTCGCGCGAGGTCACCGTCCTGGTCCTGCCCATCGAGAACTACCGGGAGGAGCTCACCGCCTACTACGCCGCCCGGACCAGCACCTGGCGTGGGCACAGCAGGCAGCTCATCCGCGAGATCCTGGCCCGGCCGCTCCCGGAGATCCCGATCACGGTGCCGTCACCGGGGTGGGGCATCGACGCCCCGTTCGCCGAGACCCCCGGACAGATCCTCTACCCGTGGGTCGAGGCGATGCCCGCCTCGATCTACAGCACCTGGAAGGCGGCCGGCGGGCCCGAGGGCCCCGTCGACAGCGCCTGGCGTGCCGAGAGCGGCAACCAGCTGGTCTACTTCCACGGCTTCGACAACGTCTACTTCTGGGGCATGGTCGACCTGGTCATGCTGCTGGCCCACGGCGACCGCTACATCACCCCGGACGCCAACGTCTGCAACGAGTTCTACGAGCTGGAGAACGAGAAGTTCTCCACCAGCCGTAACCACCTGATCCGCGGCGCCGACCTGGTCGCCGAGGTGCCGCGCGACCTCGTCCGGTTCTACCTCGCGCTCACCTGCCCCGAGGACCAGCGGGCCAACTTCACCAGGGAGGGACTCGACAAGGTCGCCGGCAGGCGGCTGCGCGAGCCGTGGAACGCGCTCGCCGACCGTCTCGACACCCTCGTCACCGACCCGGGGGAGGAGTTCAAGGTCACCGCCGCCGGCCGGCGCCGGGCCGCGGTGATCGTCGAGAGGTTCAGGCTCTGCTACGACCTCACCTCCTTCAGCCTGACCAGGGCGGCGGACGGCATCGTCACCCAGCTCGGCAGGCTGCTGACCGCCGAGCGTGACGAGACCGGCGACCTGCTGATGGAGGTACGCGCCTTCCTGGCCTGCGCCGCGCCCATCCTGATCGACGTCGCGGCCGAGGCCGAGGCGGCCGGCGTCGAGCTCACCCTCGACACCTCCGCCGAGACGATCGACGCCTTCTCACTACCGCGACTGCCCGGGAGTCCCCGATGAAACTCCTCGCCATCGAAGCCAGACAGAACGCCACCTACTACCAGTCCCGCTACCAGCAGGTTCAGGACTTCGGTGCCGAGCTCTATGTGCTCAACGGCATCGGCACCCCGGACTTCTGGCCGAAGGACCGCTACCGCGTCGTGGGTTCCCAGCGCATCGACGACCTCATCACCGAGGCCAAGAACTGGCACGAGCAGGAGCGCTTCGACGGGATCATCACCTTCTCCGAGTCGGCCGTGACCACGGTCGCGGCGGTCGCGGAGGCGCTCGGCCTGCCGGGCGTGGGCGTCGAGGCGGCCAGGACCAGCCGTAACAAGCTGCTGATGCGCGAGGCGCACCGCAGGTACGACGCCCCGCATCCGGACTTCCGCTTCGTCACCGACCTGCGGGAGGCGCTCGGGGCCGCGGACGACTTCGGCTACCCGGTCATCCTCAAACCCACGCTGGGCGCCGCGAGCAACTTCGTGTTCAAGGTCGACGACCGCGAGGAGATGACGGAGCTGTTCCCGCAGGCCCTTGAGGGCATCGAGGGGATGTCGTGGTTCGAGATGGAGGCGCACGGCCTCGACCTCGGCCCGCACGGCCTGCTGATCGAGTCGTTCCTGGACGGCGAGGAGTTCCTCATCGAGGCCGTGGCCTGGGACGACGAGGTCTACCTCGGCTCCATCGTGGACCGGATCACCGTCGAGGGCGGCACCTTCGACGACGACGTGCACCACGCGCCGACCTCGCTCACCACCGAGCAGGTGGCCGCGGTCCACCGGGTGGTCAGGGCCGGCGCGCACGCCCAGGGGCTGCGGCGCAGCGTGCTGCACGCCGAGGTCCGCTTCCACCGGGGCGAGCCGTACCTGCTGGAGATCGCGATCCGGCCCGGCGGCGGGGGGCTGGATCTCATCGCCGGGATCACCGCCACGCACAACCCGATCCGCGCGGTCATGGACGTGGCGCGCGGCGCCACGCCGAGGGTGCGCCACTACCGGCCGACCGGCGTCCACGTCACCGCGATGTGCCTGCTCTGCGACGCCGGCCGGATCGCCTCGATCGAGGTGCCGGCCGAGGTCGCCGAGTCCGACCGGGTCTTCTTCCTCAAGGTCACCGCCAGGCCCGGGGACGTCATCCGGCGCCCGCCGGAGGGCAACAGCATCCTCGGTTTCCTCGGCACCACCGGCACATCCCTGGAGGACGCGAGGGAGACGATGCTCGACTACGCATCCAAGATCAACGTCACTTTCGTCCAGGAAGGAGAGCTGACATGACACAGCTGGCCGCAGAGGCGTCGCAGCGGACCCGGCGTGTGGCGCGCACCCGCCGCTACCTGATGTGCCCGCCCACCCACTTCGATGTCGTCTACTCCATCAACCCCTGGATGAACCCGGACAAGCCGGTCGACGGCGCGCTGGCCAGGCTCCAGTGGGACGGTCTGCTCCGCGCCTTCCTGGCGCTGGGCCACCAGGTGGAGTTCATCGAACCGCTGCCCGGCTACCCCGACATGGTGTTCGCCGCCAACGGCGCGACGGTCATCAACGGGAAGGTGTTGTCGGCCCGCTTCCGGTACGAGGAGCGGGCCGCGGAGGGCCCCGCCTACCTGGAGTGGTTCCGTGCCAGGGGCTACGAGACCCGCGAGGCGGTCCACGTCAACGAGGGCGAGGGCGACTACCTGCACGCCGGCAGGTACCTGCTGGCCGGCACCGGGTTCCGCACCGACATCCGTTCGCACCGCGAGGCGGAGCGGTTCTTCGGGATGCCCGTGGCGGGGCTGCGCCTGGTGGACCCGCACTTCTACCACCTCGACACCGCGCTGGCCGTGCTCGACCACGACCAGATCATGTACTACCCGGGAGCCTTCTCCAAGGAGAGCCAGGGCGTGCTGCGCGTCCTGTACCCCGACGCGATCATCGCCACCGAGGCCGACGCCGAGGTGTTCGGGCTGAACGCCGTCTCCGACGGCCGCCACGTCCTGATGCCGCCCTCGGCCACCCACCTGATGGACGAGCTGCGCGAGCGCGGCTACGAGCCCATCGGTGTCGAGCTCTCCGAGCTGCTGAAGTCCGGTGGCAGCGCCAAGTGCTGCACCCTCGAACTCAGGGCGGGCCGATCATGATCGACTACGACGGGCGCCGCTTCACCACCGGCGGCGTCCCTCCCACCGAGAGGCACCCGATCGCCCTGTACCGCCAGGACGGGGACCTGCTGTGGGGCGAGTTCTCCGGCGGGCACGCCCGCCGGGGGACCCTCACCGGGCTCTGCGCCCCCGACGGCACCCTCGACTTCGCCTACACCATGGTCCTCGACAACGGCGCCGTCGTGTCGGGCCACTGCCGCAGCACCCCGGAACTGCTCCCCGACGGCCGCGTGCTGCTCCACGAGACGTGGGAGCGCTACGGCGCCCACGCCGACAGCGGTGTGTCCCTGCTTGAGGAGATCGACCCCAACACGTTCACGCTGCCCCACCAGAGGACTGAGAGCTGACCATGACCCTGAACACCATCGCCCGCCCGAACGTGGAGAAGCCCGTCAAGGGCGGCACCGTGACCTGGGCCTGCGCGCCGGGATTCCCCCCGTCCATCATCTTCCCCTTCACCCCGCCCGAGCGCTTCGGCACCCGCAACCTGCTCGAGTTCCAGATCCTGATGTACCGGCCGCTCTACTTCTTCGGCACGCACGGCACCCCCGAGGTCGACTACGACCTCAGCATCGGCGAGCCGCCGCAGTGGAGTGAGGACGGACTGACCGTCACCGTCACCGTCAAGCCCTGGAAGTGGTCCAACGGCGAGACGATCTGCGCGGACAACGTGCTGTTCTGGGTGAACATGATGGCGGTCAAGGGCGAGCGCTACGGCGAGTACGTCCCGGGCTGCTTCCCCGACAACCTGGTCTCCTACGGCAAGCTCGCCGAGGACAAGGTCTACTTCACCTTCGACAAGGTCTACTCCAAGCGCTGGGTGCTGATGAACCAGCTCAGCACCATCACCCCGATGCCCAAGGCGTGGGACCGCACCGCGGAAGGGCCTTCCGACGCCTCCTACAGCCTGGAGAACGTGGCCGCGGTCTACGACTTCCTGATGGGGGAGAACGGCGGCGTCATCGAGGAGGACAACTCCGACCGGGTGCACTGGGCGACGAGCCCGGTGTGGAGCGTGGTCAGCGGTCCGTGGCGGCTGAAGAGCTACACCATGGAGGGCGTCGTCACCTTCGTCCCCAACGAGCACTACTCGGGACCGAACAAGGCGCACCTGGACGAGTTCCGGCAGGTCCCCTTCATGTCCGACGGGGAGGAGTACCAGAAACTGCTCGAAGGGCCGGGCGGACCCGACGGTGTCCAGGTCGGCTACCTGCCGCTGAGCTTCAGCGCCGAGCCGACGGACGACCCCACCAAGGGCGGCCCCAACCCGCTGGGCGACAACTACACGCTGGTCCCGCAGGCGGCCTTCTGCATCCGCTACATCCCGCTCAACTACAACAACCCGACGGTCGCCGGCAAGATGCTCGCCCAGACCTACATCAGGCAGGCGATGCAGCACGCCCTCGACCAGGACCGGGCGGCCCGCGACATCTACCACGGCTACGCCTACCGGCAGGACGGGCCGGTGCCCCGCTACCCGGTGAGCGACCTGGTCTCGCCCACCCTGCAGGGCGCGCCGATCCTGCCCTTCGACCCCGACCGGGCCCGCGAGCTGCTGGAGGCCAACGGCTGGGACACCAGCGTGACGCCCGCCGTCTGCGTCAACCCCGGAGAGGGGCCAGGCCAGGCCGGGGCGGGCATCCCCGGCGGTACCAAGCTCAGCTTCTCCCTCAGGTACGCCGAGGGCCGGCCCGCGCTCACCCGGTTGATGGAGCAGTTCCGCGACGACGCCGTCAAGGCCGGCATCGAGCTGCGCCTGCAGGAGGTCTACGGCTCGGTCCTGGTGGCCGAGGACGCCCCCTGTGTCGCCGGGCCCGACAGCCCCTGCCTGTGGGAGCTGAGCACCTGGGGCGGCGGCTGGGTGTACCACTACCCGAGCGGCGAGATCCTGTTCCGGACCGACGCCGGCGGCAACTTCGGCCACTACACCGACCCCAAGGCCGACGAGCTCATCGACCGCACCCTGACCAGCGACGACCCGGCCGCGCTCTACGAGTACCAGGACTACATCGCCGAGCAGGTCCCGGTCATCTTCATCCCGAACTTCTCGCTGCGGTTGTTCGAGGTTGCCAACAACCTCCGGGGCTTCGAGCCGATCAACCCCTTCGGGATGATCAGCCCGGAGAACTGGTACTACGTCGAGAACGGCGAATGACCCCATGGTGATCGCCGCGGCGCCCGTCGCCGTCATCCCCGCGCAGAACCTCATGGTCCTGCTGCTGCAACTCGGACTCCTGCTCGGCCTGGCCACCGTCCTGGGCCGCCTGGCCGTCCGGTTCGGGCTGCCCGCCCTGCTCGGCGAGCTCAGCGCGGGCATCCTGATCGGCCCCTCGCTGCTCGCCAACGTCGCCCCCGACTTCTCCGCCTGGCTGCTCCCCACCGACCCGGCCAGATTCCACATGATCGACGCCGTCGGCCAGCTCGGCGTCCTGCTGCTGGTGGGTCTGACCGGTATGCATCTCGACCTCGGCTTCATCCGCCGCCAGGGCAGGACCGCCGCCTGGATCAGCGGGATGGGACTGATCATCCCGCTGGCCCTCGGCGTCGGGATCGGTTTCCTGGCCCCCGCCGAGATGATCGCCGAGGGCGTCGACCACACGGTCTTCGCGCTCTTCCTCGGCGTCGCGCTCTGCGTCAGCGCCATCCCCGTCATCGCCAAGGTGCTGATGGAGATGCGCCTGCTCCACCGCGACATCGGCCAGCTCATCCTGAGCAGCGCGGTCGTCGACGACGTGGTCGGCTGGCTGCTGCTCTCGGTGGTCTCCGCGCTCGCCACCGCCGGGGCGCGCACCGGGCAGGCCGCGCTGACCGCGATCGCGCTGCTCGCCGCGCTCGTCCTGGTGGCCGTCCTGCTCGGCCGCAGGGTGGTCGCCAGGGTGCTGCGCGCCGCCGACCGAGGCGGGAGCGCCACCACCATCGCCGCGGTGACGATCATGATCCTGCTCTCGGCCGCGGCCACCCAGGCGATGGGATTCGAGGCCATCCTCGGCGCCTTCGTCTGCGGCGCGCTCGTCGGCTCCTCACCCGACCTGAAGGTCGCCAGGCTGGCCCCCCTGCAGACGCTCGTCGCCGCGGTGCTGGCGCCGATCTTCTTCGCCACGGCGGGTCTGCGGATGGACCTGACCGAGCTGGCCAAGCCGCCCGTGCTGGTGGCGGGGATCGTGGTGCTGACCGTCGCCATCGCCGCCAAGTTCGCCGGCGCCTACCTCGGGGCGCGTATCGCCAGGCGCACCAAGTGGGAGGCCCTGGCCCTCGGCGCGGGTCTCAACTCCCGGGGCGTGATCGAAGTGATCATCGCGATGGTCGGCCTCCGCCTGGGTGTGCTCACCACCGCGTCCTACACGGTCATCGTCCTGGTCGCGGTCGTGACCTCGATGATGGCGCCGCCCCTGCTCCGCTACGCGGCCTCCCGGATCGCCCCCACCGAGGACGAGTCCGTCCGCGAGGAGTTCTTCGACACCCTGCAGGGCTCCGACCGGGAGCTCGTGACCACCGCCAAGGAGGCGTGAGATGACCACCGACACCAGGCCGCTGATCCTGGTGGTCGCGACGGGAATGCGGCACTACCGCGAGTATCTGCTGCGCTCCATCGCCACCGAATACCGCATCCACCTCCTGGTGACCGCCGAACCCGGCTGGGAGCAGGAGTACGTCACCGGCTGGACCGTGGTCGCCGACACCACCGACGGCCCCGCGATGGCAGGCGTCGCACTGGAGCTGGCCGCCCGCGAACCCGTGCACGGGGTGCTCTGCTGGGACGAGGCCAGGATCCTGGCCGCCTCGTACGTCTCCGAGGCCCTCGGCCTGCCCGGCGGCGACCCCGAGATGGTGCGCCGCTGCCGCGACAAGCACCGCACCCGCGTCGCGCTCGACGCGCTCGGCGTGCCGCAGCCCAGGTCGCTGGCCGTCGCCACGCTGGAGGAGGCCCTGCGGGCCGCGGAGGAGGTCGGCTATCCGGCCATCCTCAAACCGCGCGGCCTCGGCGGCAGCCTGGGCGTCATCAGGGTCGAGGATCCCACGGAGCTGGCGGAGCGGTTCGCCTTCGTCAGCGAGCTGACGGTCCCCGACGGGGCGACGTACGAGATCCCCGTCCTGGTCGAGGAGTTCGCCGACGGCCCCGAGGTCAGCGTGGACGCCGTCGTCCAGGGCGGCGTGGTGACCCCGCTCTTCCTCGGCAGGAAGGTCCTGGGCTACGAGCCGTACTGCGAGGAGGTGGGTCACTTCGTCGACGCCCAGGACGCGCTCCTGCAGGACGCGGAGTTCTGCCGCGTCCTGCAGGACACGCACACCGCTCTCGGGTTCACCGACGGGTTCACCCACACCGAGATCAAGCTCTCCTCCAGGGGACTGCGCGTCATCGAGGTGAACGCCCGCCTGGGCGGGGACATGATCCCCTACCTCGGGCTGCTCACCACCGGGATCAACCCCGGCCTGGCCGCCGCCGCGGTGGCCTGCGGCCGTACCCCCGCGCTCGCCCCCGAGCGCAAGCTCGTGGGCGGGGTGCGTTTCTTCTACGTCGCCGAGGACGACACCACGATCGAGTCGATCGAGTTCGACGAGGCCGGCCTGCCCCCGGAGATCGACAGGGCGGTCGTGGTGGTCGCCCCCGGGGCGACCGTCTCGCCACCGCCCAAGGGCACCCTGTGGGGGCGTATCGCCTACGCCACCGCGCTGTCAGAGACCGTCGACGAGTGCCGGGCGGCGTTGGACGCCGCCGAGGCCGTCCTGAAGGTGAGGTCAACCGCGTGACCGCCGTTGTCGAGAACGAGAAGAACATGCCTCCAGGCCCTCCGGACAAGCCGGACGACGGGGTGTTCGTCACCCTGCGGGAGACCCCGCGCGCCGTCAAGGCGCTGCTCTTCGGCGGCTTCATCAGCAGGCTCGCCGCGTTCATTCAGATCTATCTGGTGCTCTTCCTGACCGACCGGGGCTTCTCCGCCACCCAGGCGGGGCTCGCGCTGGGCGTGTACGGAGCCGGCGCGGTGGTGGGCTCGTTCGTCGGCGGATCGCTCTCCGACCGTCTCGGCGCCCGGACGGTCACGCTGATCAGCATGGGCGGCTCAGCGGCCCTGATCGTGTCCATCCTCTACGCCCCGACCTACACGCTGCTGCTCGCCGCGGTCTTCATGGTCAGCACGGTCGGCCAGTTCTACCGGCCGGCGGCCCAGACCATGTTGACCGAGCTGACGCCGAGGCACCGGGTCGTGATGATCACGGCGATGTACCGGCTCGGCCTGAACCTCGGCATGACCGCCGCCCCGCTGATCGGCGCCGCGCTGCTCTCCGTCTCCTACAACGCGCTCTTCTGGGGAGAGGCCGCCGCGGCACTGATCTTCGGCGTCACCGTGATGTTCGCGCTGCCCAGGCGCGGGGCACACGCCGCGTACGTCGCGAAGCAGCAGGAGGCGGTGGCGGAGAAGGCGGAGGAGGCGACGCAGGGCCGCTCCGGCTACCTCGCGGTGTTCGCCGACTGGCGCTACAGCGTCTACCTGCTCGCGATGCTGCTCACCTCCATCGTCTACTGCCAGTACACGGCCACCCTTCCGCTGGACATCTCCGCCGCCGGGATCAGCCTGTGGTGGTACGGCGCGGCCGTCTCGCTGAACGGTTTCATCGTCATCACCTGCGAGCTGGCGATGACGAAGGTCGTGCAGAAGTGGCCGATCCGGCTGACCGCGCTGCTCGGCCTCGGCCTGGTCTCGGTCGGTTACGCGATCTACGCGATATCCCCGCTGCCGATCTGGTTCATGATCGGCACCCTGGTCTGGACGCTCTCGGAGATCATCGGTGGGCCCACCACGTTCGCCTATCCCGCGCTGGCCGGCCCCGAGCGGCTCCGCGGCCGCTACATCGGCGCCATGCAGAGCGTCTTCGGGCTCGGCACCGCGATCGGGCCGGTGATCGGAACCCTGGTGTGGTTCCAGGTCGGACGCTCGGTGTGGCTGTGGGCGGCCCTGGTCTCCGCGATCGCGACCGTGGCGGGCCTGATCGGCATGCGTGACCCGCACAAGGCCGAAGAGTCGCGGCCTGCGACCGCCTCGGCGACATGAACGGAGGAGTGAGATGCTCAGAATCGCCGTTGTGGGCGGTGGGATCGCGGGGGCCATGCTGGCCTGGCGGCTGTGCGAGGTCATCAGGGGCAGCGCCGTCCACCTGTACACCGGAGAGCCGCACAGGCGGGCCGACGCCAGCTCCGCCTCGGGCGGCCTGACCAGGGCGTTCGAACCGGACGCCGCGCTCTGCCTGGAGGCCGCCGACAGCCTGGCCGAGCTCCAGTCGAGTCCGGAGCTGCGCCAGTGGGCCTCCTACCGGGAGACCGGCTCGGTGTACCTGCTCCCCGGCCTGGGGCCGGGCACCGAAGGCCTGGTGGAACTGGTGCGCAGCCGGCTGCCCGGCTCGATCTCCCTGATCGGCGGCGAGGAGCTCAGCAGCCGCGGCACGTTCCGCGAGCTGCCCGAGGGAAGCGTGGCCGTCGTCGAGAAACGCGCGGGTTACCTCTCCCCGAACGCCTTCCGCGACCGGCTCCTGGTCGAGCTCGCCCGGTCGGGCGCGTTCGTCACCGACGGGCAGGTCGACGGGATCACGGCGGAGGCCGAGGTCCGCCCCGCCGAGGGCAGCCCGGCCAGGTTCGACGCCGTCGTGGTGGCGGCGGGGGCCTGGACCCAGGACCTGCTCGCCCGCACCGGCCTGTCGGACGCGGGACTGCGCACCAAGGTGATCCAGTACGTGCTCGGGCCCGCGGCCGGGAGGAATCCCGGCGCGTTCGTCGACGACACGTCCGGCCTGTACGGCAGGACGTACGCGGAGGGAAGGATCCTGCTCGGGCTGCCCACCGACAGATGGGACATCACCCCTGGAACCGTGCCGATCGACCCCGCCCTCACCAGCAGGATCCTGGATGTCGCCGAGTCCAGGATCGGGTACCGCCCGCCAGGCGGTGAGGTCAGGGCCGTCACCGCGGTCGAGTGCTACCACCCCACGGGCGGGCTGTCGCTGCGCCCCCTGGCGAAGGGCGTCTACACCTTCACCGGGGGCAGCGGCGGCGCGGGCAAGACGGTGCTCGCCGCGAGCCGCACGGCCGCGCGAAGCCTGGTCAGGTCACTGCGCTGACCGGCGGGAGGAGGGCCTGGCCGGGGCGCGGTGAACGTCACCGCGGCACCCGGTCAGGTCGTCGCGGTGAACACCAGATAGCAGTAGTCGTCCAGCATCTTCGCCAGCGGCCGGCCCGGCCGGCCCAGCCGCACCGCCAGCGCCTCCTCGTCGAGACCGGCCTCCGCGAGGAGGCGCCGCGCCCACCGGCGGCCCAGCCGCAGGTGGGCGCGGTAGGCGTCGGCGCCGCGGGCACCGTGCAGGGCGTCGGCGATGGCGGCGTCCCAGGGCATCAGCGCTCGCGGGCGCAGGGCGTGCAGCATCTTGGTCGCCGCGGTCGGCCCCAGCGAGCGGGGTCTGGATCCGGGGGCCGCCCGCATCGCCGCGAGGTCCGCGTAGCACTCGCCCACCGCGTCGATCTCGGCGTCGCCCAGCTGGGCGAGTGCGACGTCCCGGCCGGGAAGGCGATCCCGCCAGCGCTCCCACCAGGCGCCGGTCTCCGCGCAGAAGACGTCCGGCTCGCCCTCGCGCGGGTAGCGCAGCCGGCACCCCCAGGCGTTCAACCAGGTCAGCAGTGCCCGGCGATGGGCCGCGAGCGCCGGGTCGACCCACGGCCCGGTCGCCAGCAGCAGCCGTTCCCAGGACCGCTCGGCCGCGGTGTAGCCGGCGAACTCGCCGACCGCCGCGCGCAGGCGCTCCAGGTCGGGCCCCCCGTCCGTGCCGGAGCCTCCCGGGCCGGAGGCGGCGGAACGCGATCCCATCTCCCACGATGGAGTCGTCATGGTCACCGGCCGGTCAGCGGCGGCCGGCTCCGGCCCCGCATCAGCGCGGCCAGCAGCCGTTCGGTGCGCTCGTTCGGCTCCACCCCGAGGTCGGTGCGGAGCCGGTGACGGCACACCTCGTACCAGCTCAGGACGCGGCCAAGCTCGTCGAGCTCGCCGTGCATCATCATCAGGGTCTGGTAGGTGGCCTCGTGGTGGGGGTCGACGTCGAGGGTCCGGCGGCACCAGTGCATCGCGGCCGGCCAGTCCTCTCGCTCCAGCGACTCGCTGCGCAGCGCGGACAGCGCGCGCAGGGCGGTCCCGCGCATCCACTGCCGCTGCTCGTTGATCCAGCCGCCGGTCTCGCCGGTGAGGAAGTCACCGATGTAGAGGTCGGCGGTGCGCTGGAACCAGGCGATCGCGGTGTCGTGGTCCTTGGCGACCCAGGCGTCCCGGCCCCGGTCGAAGGCGCGCTGGAACTCCTCGATGTCCACCCACGCGCTGTTCGTCCGCAGCAGGTAGCCGTGGTTCTGGTGGAGCAGGGTGAAGCCGTCCCGGTCCTCGAACCCGTTGAGCACCCGGCGTACGCCGTGCACGGCCACCTTGAGCGAGCTGGAGTGGTGGTCCGCTCTCTCCGGCCACAGCACCTCGTGCAGCCGGTCCCGGTGGACGAACCGGTCACGGTTGACCAGCAGGTACTGGAACAGGGCCCGGGCCTTGCCGGCGCGCCAGTGTGACACGGCCTGCCCGTCGACCTCCAGACGGAAGTTGCTCAGGCAGCGGGCGACGACCGAGGGCGTGCCCTCGTCGGCTCCGGAGTTGTGGGGGCCAGGTACCGCCAATTGTTGAACAGGCATGTTCGCTTCCCTCAGGAGAACGGACTCCGCCGCTCGCGGAGTCAACCGCGGACGCCGAAATACGTCGTGTACGAGTGCGGTGCCAGCACGACCTGGATGTGATAGGGCATGCACTCGTCGTGCATTCTGAACATCACCGTGACCTCCGGGTAGGAGGTGGTCATGCCAAGCCCGGCGAAATAGTGGTCGGTGGCGAGGACGAGACGATAGAGCCCGCGCTCCATGAATTCGTCCATCCATTCTTTTACGTTTCCCTCGATGTCGGTCTCTCCCTCGGAGACCTGTTGCCAGTCCGCGCCCACGGCTCGCTCCAGGCGAGCTCGGACACCGGCCGCGGATCGGCCGTAGACGCCGTCAAGTGCCTGCGTGGCGATGCTCATGGTGAGGATACCCATCTTCTGGTCGGGGCCGCTTGACCTGTATCACGCGACCTCGGTCCCATCAGGTTCCACCGGAGCGTTATCCGTCCGCTTTCGGCCCGCTATCCATCGGCTACCGCTCCCTATCTTTTCCCGGCGAATGGGGCGGATGTCGGATCAGAAGAGATCGGATAAAGGCTGGATAGGGGGGCTGCCTACGTTTTGAAGCAGACAGGCGAACAGCAGCCAGGAAGACACGAACAAGAGGTGCAGAAAATGCGGAAATTCGCTAGCTCCAACGCTCTCCGGTCCATCATCGCCGCCACCGCCATCCTGGGATGCCTCGGCCTCACCGCCGTCCTCCCCGCAGTCGCCGCCGGCGGATCCCCGGAGACCGTGGTGCTCGCCAGCAACACCCCCTGGGGCTGAACCGCACCCCCGCCCGGTGGTCGCCGGCGGCGGGATTCGCCGGAGCGGTCGGAGCCGTCCAAGGCCCGGCCGCTTCTTCGCGTCTCAAACCCACCCGTTAGTCGCAAGTCAGGCCAGACCTTAACAAAACCCCCTGGTTCTCCACTCAGCGACGTTGTATGATCCCGGGCAGACAGCGGTTCATGCACATAAAATCACCCGTCGTGATCACTGAGTTATATGTCTGGGGTTACGGTTGGCCGAAATTCGATATATTTTCCTGAGTTTAAGTTAATGGTCAGGTGCCTGACGTCTCTCTTACGCAACACCATGCGGTGATTTCCTGGACAGGCCGCGACTCTGTAAGGAGATTCGGGTGGAGTATCGGATCCTCGGTCCTCTGGAAGTCGTGGCCGGTTCCCAGCGCCTGGATCTGGGAGCACCCCGGCAACAGGTGGTTCTCGGTTGCCTTCTGCTGGAGGCCAATCGCATGGTCACCATCGGGCGACTGACCGACGCGATCTACGGTGACGACCTTCCCAGCACGTCGCGCGCGCAGGTGCAGATCTGTATCTCCTCACTCCGGCGACTGTTCGCCGCCCACGGCAACCTCGACGTCATCGCGACCCATTCCCAGGGATACACCCTGCGGGTCACCGAGGGGCAGCTCGACTCCCAGAACTTCGAGAACCTGCTTAGCCAGGCCCGCCAGGCCCGTGAGAACCGCAACCCGGAGGAGGCGGTCAGACACTACCGGGACGCGCTCGCCCTCTGGCGGGGCCCCGCCCTCGACGGCCAGGAGAGCCGGCTTGTGCAGGCGGCGGTCAGCAGGCTGACCGAGCGCCGGATCAACGCCAACGAGGACTGCGTCGATCTGGAACTGGAACTCGGCAGGCACCACGAGCTGGTCGGCGAGCTCAGCGAGCTCGTCGAGGAACACCCGCTCAGGGAGCGGCTACGCGGCCAGTTGATGCTCGCTCTCTACCGCTCCGGGCGCCAGGCGGAGGCGCTGACGGTCTACCGCCGCGCCCGCCAGACGATGATCGACGAGTTGGGCATCGAGCCCAACGAGAGCCTGCAGCAACTCGAGTACGCGATCCTCACCTCCGACGAGAGCCTTGACCCGCCGGAGCGGCAGCAGCAACAACCGCAGCAGCTCCAGCGCCACGGCGAGGCGAACGAGGCGCCGGTCGCCCACCGGGCCGTACCCCGGCTGCTTCCCACCGACATCGCGGACTTCACCGGCCGGATCAAACTGGTCGAGGCCATCCGCAGCCAGCTCACCTTCGCCGCGGAGGACCGGCAGCGACTCGCCGTGCCCATCATCGCCGTGGTCGGCAAGCCGGGGATCGGCAAGTCCACGATCGCGGTGCACGTCTCGCACAGCGTCGCCGGCCGCTACGAGGACGGTCAGCTCTTCGCCGACCTGCACGGAGGGGAGTCGCGCCCGCTCGGCTCCGGGCAGGTGCTCGAACGCTTCCTGCGGGCGCTGGGCGTGCCGGGCGCCGCCATCCCCGACGGGGTGGACGAGCGGGCGGAGATGTACCGCGCGCTGCTCGCCGGACGCAGGATGCTGATCGTCCTGGACGACGCCAGGAGCGAGAGCCAGGTGCTGCCCCTGCTTCCCGGCAATCCCGAGGCCGCGGTGATAATCACCAGCAGGACCCGGCTGGCGGGCCTGCCCGGTGCCGCCCACCTCGACGTGGACCTCTTCGACTCGCGGCAGTCGGTCGACCTGCTCTCCCGTATCGCGGGTATCGAACGGGTGCAGGCCGAGCACGAGGCGGCGGCCCGGCTGGCGGACCTCTGCGGCCACCTCCCACTGGCGCTGCGCATCGCGGGCGCCAGGCTCGCGGCCCGGCCGCACTGGACGATCGACCAGCTGGTGGGCCGGCTCGAAGACGAGACCCGCAGGCTCGACGAGCTCAAACACGGGGACCTGGGCATCAGGGCGAGCATCTCCCTGACCTACGAAAGCGTCAGCGAGGACGCGCGGAGGCTGTTCAGGCGCCTGGCCATCCTGGAGTTCCGGCACTTCTCCGGCTGGGTCGCCGCCGCGCTGCTCGACAGCGACCCCTCCGACGCCCAGGACCTGCTCGACGACCTGGCCGACACCCAGCTGATCGAGGCGACGGACACCGGATACGGCGTGCACGGCCAGTACCGCTTCCACGACCTGATCCGCGTCTTCGCCCGCGAGCGCCTCGCCACCGAGGAGGCGGTCGCCGACCGCAAGGCCGCGCTGGAGAGGGTGCTCGGCGGGCTGCTCTTCCTGACCGGGGAGGCGCACCGCCGCGAGTACGGCGGCGACTACGTACAGGTGCACAGCGAAGCCCCGCGCTGGTCGCTGCCCGACCGGCTGGTCGAGAAGCTGGTCATGGCCCCCCTGCCCTGGTACGAGCGCGAGCGGCTGACACTGGTCGCGGGGATCCGCCAGGCGGCGCAGGCCGGGTTCGTCGAGCTCTGCTGGGATCTCGCGATCAGCGCCGTGACCCTGTTCGAGTCGAGGATCTACTTCGACGACTGGCGGGAGACCCACGAGGTCGCGCTGGCCGCCGCCCGGCGGGCCGGGGACCGCAGGGGGCAGGCGGCGATGCTCTACTCGATCGGCTCGCTCTACATCGCCGAGCAGCGGTTCGGAGACGCGCGCCGCGACTTCGAGGCGGCCGCGGAACTGTTCGAGGAGGCGGGCGACGACCTCGGCGTGGCCCTCGTCATCCGCAACATCGCCTTCCTGGACCGGATCAGCGGCCGGCTCGACGACGCCGTGGAACGCTACGAACGCGCACTGGCGATCTTCCGTAGGACCGATGACCAGGTCGCCTCCGCCTACGTGCTGCACAGTGTGGCCCAGATCAGACTGGACTGCGAGGACCTCGAAGCGGCCAAGCTACTGCTGAGCGAGGCGCTGGAACTCAGCAGGGTCGGCGGCAGCCGCCGCGTGGAGGCACAGGTCCTGCACCGGCTGGGCGAGACCTACCTCCGCTCGGGAGAGCTGCCGTCGGCGGCCGAGGTCTTCGAACAGACGCTCACCACGGTACGCAACATCGGGGACCCGACCGGAGAGGCGTACGCCCTGCACGGCCTGGGCATCGCGCGGCTGCGCCAGGGCGACTTCACCGAGGCCGACCTCACGCTCCAGCGCGCCCTGGAACTGGCGAGCACCATGGGAGAGAAACTGGCCGAGGCGCGGGTCGTGCTCGGCCTCGGTGAGCTGGCGCTGGCCACCGACCAGACCGAACAGGCCATCGGCCGCTTCCACCAGGCCCTCGGCCTGTTCCACAAGATCGACGCGCCGTTCCACGTGGTCCGCGTCCTGGTCATGCTCAGTGAGGCGTACTCGGCCGTCGGCGAGACCGAGGCGGCGCTGAGCGTCTCGGAGGAGGCACTCGAACTGGCCGACACGATGCCCCCCGCGATCGCCGCCCAGATCCGCACCCAGCTGGCGGATCCTCCCGCCGGCTGACCCCGGCCGTGCCCGGCGGGAGGCGGCGGAGACGGCGCGGCCACGCCCCTGGGCGGGGCGCGGACGTGTGGTGCGGCGGGTCGGTCACCGGCCCTGATCGAGTGGCCGTCGTCGCTGTGGGCGGTGCGGGCGCTCACCGGTGGCCCTCGTGTGATGCCGCCCGGCGACATCACACGAGGAGCGGGGCCGAAGATCAGCCGATCCGGCGCAGGGCGTCGGCCAGGCTGGACAGGCCGACCGGTCCGAGCTCCAGCGCGGCGGTGTGCCAGGCACGCAGGTCGAAGGCGTCGCCCTGGCGCAGCCTGGCCTCCTCGCGGGCCTGCACCCAGGCCCGCTCGCCCAGCTTGTAGGCGATGGCCTGGGCGGGCCAGCCGAAGTAGCGCACCACCTCGGCCTCGACCCGGTGCGGCTCGCAACGACCCCGGTCGCGCAGCACCTCGCAGGCCTTCTCGAAGGTCCACTTCGAGCCGTCGGGGAGCGGCAGGTCCAGGTGGACGCCCAGGTCGATGACCACCCGGGCGGCGCGCAGCGCCGACCAGTTGAGCATGCCCAGCCGGGTACCGGGGTCGGTGAACCAGCCCAGCTCGTCGGCCAGCCGCTCGGCGTACAGGCCCCAGCCCTCACCGTGGCCGTCCACCCAGGAGACCTTGGCGAACCTGGACAGGCGGTCCTCGGCCATCCGCATCGCGCCGAACTGCAGGTGATGGCCGGGAACGCCCTCGTGGAAGATCGTGGTCAGCTCGCTCCAGGTGGCGAAGCGCGTCCGCCCGCCGACCGGCCACAGCGTGCGGCCGGGCCGCGACAGGTCCTCGCTGGGCGAGTTGTAGGAGGCCGCGCCGGAGGTGGAGCTCACGTCGACCTCGGCCACGATCCGCCGCAGCGGCTCGGGGATGTCGAAGTGGGTGCCGTTCAGCTGCTCGATGGCCCAGTCGTGGCGTTCCTGCAGCCAGGCCTGGTACTCCTCCAGGGAGTCGACGGCCTGGGTCTCGTTGAGGATCTCGGTGGCCTCCTCGATGGTCGCGCCCGGCTTGATCCGCTCGACCTCGGCGGCCATCTCGGCCCCGATGCGCTCCAGCTCGGCCCAGCCCCACTCGTAGGCCTCGCGCAGGTCGATGTCGGAGCCCAGGCTGATCCTGGCCGCGACCGCGTAGCGCTCGGGGCCCACCGCGTCGGCCTCGTCAGCCCTCGGGGCGTACTCCTCGCGCAGGTAGCGCCCGGCGTCGGCGTACGCGGCGTGGGCCGCCGCCGCCGCGCTGAGCAGCTCCTCCTTGACCGGGCCCTCGCCGTAGGTGGCGACGAAGGCGTCGTGCGCCGGGGGAGTCCCGCCCGCGCCGGCGAACTGGTCGGCCTGGTCGGCCATGGCCAGCGCCTGCCTGCGAGCGCCCCGCAGGCCCGAGGCCAGGCCGACCTCCAGGCTCTCCCGCCATCCGGCGAGCATCGTGGGGATCGCCGCCAGGCGGGCGGCGACGTCGCGCCACTCGTCATCGTTGCCGTGCGGGAGGAGGACGACGCTGGAGCGCACCCGGTAGGGCAGCCCGTACGGCGCCGCCACCCAGCGGAGCGGCTCACCCATGTCGTGCCAGCCGAGCTCGGCCTCCAGCCGCTCCCGCAGGTGGGCGGCCGCCCGGATGTCCGACTCCCCGGTCGGGACCAGCTCGTCGAGACGCTTGAGGGTCGTACGGATCAGCTCGGCACGGGCAGAGCTCCCGGCGGGGCTGTGGTCGGTGGCGGCGACGAAGTCGGACACGATGCCCTCGGCACCTGCCGCGATCGGGTCGAGAGCCGCCCAGCGGGTGACGTACTCATCGCAAAGCGCAAAAATCGGAGTGCTCATGTCCGAAACGTAGGACCGCCCAACATCCATGCCTTATCGCTCCGCTATCGAACCTGGTGGCGGGCTTCAGTGACCGGGGCACGTCGGCGAATGTGGCGTACGGGTACCCGGGGGTGGGGTTCGGTCACGTCCGGGCTCGGTCACCATCGGAGGCGGCGGCGGGGCGGTCCCCGAACCCTCACCTGCTCTCGCTGCGCCTTTGACCTTCTATCCCGAACAGGCCGCACAGATGAGCGGCTCTGAAACCGCACCTGCCCTCGCTGTGTTTTCTGCCGTGCGCGACACCGGGCTTTTCAGCGGAGACCGGTCTCGTCGGCGGTGGGCACCCGCGGCCAGGGCGTCCCAATGATCTACAAGTCGTTCTCCAGTGTCGGCCTCTAACCTCATCCGCGGTCCTCCTGAGCCGGGAGCGGCTCGGCGCGGCGCAGGTCCCCGAACGGGACTGCGCCGGCGGCCCTTGAACGAGATGAGAAGGAGGCGGTGGTGGACATGAGCACCATGCCGTTGGTGGGAATCCTGTTCGGAGCGGTGTTCGCCGGGATGGGCATCCGGGTGATGACCATCGGGCAGCGGCTGAAGCGGCACGGGGTGCGGGTGCCGGGCGTCGTCGTGGGGCTGCGCTGGTCCAGCAGCAACGGCAACGACAGCGGCGTGTACTACCCCACGCTGCAGTTCCAGACGGTGCAGGGCTCGGTGGTGGAGACCGAGTCGGATCTGGGCTCCAACCCCTCGCCGGTCCATCCGGGCCAGCAGGTCATGGTGACCTACGACCCCGAGCGACCCCAGCGCGCCCGTCTGGACGGGGTGGGCGGCAAAGGTGTGCTCCACGGCGTGCTGTTCCTGACCGTCGGGGCGGTCATCCTGGTGGTCTCCCTGGTCGTCGCGGTCAGCTCCTGGTTGTGAGGACGGGGCCCGTCCCCCTGGCGGCCGATTCGGCCGCCTGTCCTGCCGAAGGTGACTCATGAGGACTGTTCTATTACGGTTCCCGCAGTGGGTTCCTCTCGCCCGTCGCCCGAGTCCCCGAAGGAAGGCAGCATGGAAATCTGGATAAATCCCGACTGTTCCAAGTGTCGCTCCGCGCTGTCCGTCCTGGACGCGGAGAAGGCCGAGTACACGGTCCGGCGCTATCTGGAGGACCCGCCCGACGAGCGGGAGATCCGTGAGGTGCTGACCAGGCTCGGCCTCGAACCCTGGGACATCACCCGGACGGGCGAGAGCGCGGCCGTCGAGCTCGGCTTGGCCGACTGGCCCCGCACCCCCGAGAGCCGCGACCGCTGGATCCGGGCGCTGGCCGCCCATCCGATTCTGATCCAGCGCCCCATCATCACCGCCGACGACGGACCGGCCGTCGTCGCCCGAACCGAGGAGGCCGTCCGTTCGCTGCTTCCACCCCGGTAGGCGCCGGAGACATGGGCGAAGCCGGTTGAGGCTTCCTGCCCGGAGGTGTCAGCCGGTCAAGGTGCCTATCGCCGCGACGAGGTAGAGGCCGCCGGCCGAGGAGACCGCGAGGCCGGCGGCGGCCGGGGCCCAGGCCATCGCGGTGGAGGCCAGTGACCACCTGTGGGTTCCGCGGGCCAGCAGGGTGTAGCCCCGGATCGTCACGACGCCCACACCGGTCAGGGTGAGGGCCATCCCCACGCCGAAGGCGGCGACGAGCGCGACGGCGTCGAAGGCCCGGCCGGTGAGCAGCCCGCTCATCAGGACGACGAAGGCCGACGGCGAGGGCAGCAGCCCACCGGAGAGGGCCAGCGCGACGAGGCCCCGGCGCGACCAGGGATCCGGTCCGTCCTCAACCTGATGACCATGACCGTGACCGTGGCCGTGGCCGTGACCGTGGCCGTGCTGCGCCCGGTGTCGGCGTCCCCGGAGGTGGCGGTAGGTCAGGTGGACGCCCACGCAGACGGTGACCAGTCCGGCCAGCACCTGCATCCAGGCGGTGACGCTCTCCGTGCCGAAACTCGCGGCGCTGCTCAGCCCCACCCAGGCGAACGCCAGTACCAGCACCGAGAAGGTGTGCATCAACGCGACGATGACTCCCAGGCGCAGCGCGTCGCGGTGGTTGCCCCGGGTGCCGACCAGGTAGGCCGCGGTGACGCTCTTGCCGTGGCCGGGGGCGACCGCGTGCATCGCTCCGGCGACGAGGGCGACGGCGAGGACCACCCAGAAGACGCCCCTGTTGTCGAAGAGCGAGATGAACCGGCTCTCGAAGCCGCTGAGCTCCGTCACGACCGGGTACCCGTCGTACTCACCCTGCGCCGGGTGCGCAGCACGACGAACGCACCCGCCCCGGCCAGCAGTACGGCGGTGCCGACGGCGACGCTCGTCGTCTGCCCGGACCCGCCGTTCCCGCCCGATCCGGAGAAGCTCAGGCGCCGGGTACTGACGGCCTCGGTGAAGAGTGTCTGCCGGGGAGTGGCGGAATCGCCCGCGATGAGCATCGTCCGGTACGCCGTGTTGAGGTCGGTCAGGGCGGCGATCGTCACGTCCACCTCGGTCACCGGGCTCCGGCAGTCGAAGACGAACCGGGCGCCGTCGACGAGCAGTGCCCGGAGTTCCTCCAGCCGGCTCTCGCACGGCCGGCCGGCCTGGGCGACCGTGATCTTCTCCAGCAGGTAGTCGCGGAGAGCCGTTGAGCGCTCCAGCTTCTGCTCGCCGGTCAGCTCCGTCGAGACGGTGCCGGTGGACGGGTCCTCGAACGCGCCGAGCGACTGGCCGAGCGCGACCCAGTCGTCCTCGGCCGGGAGCCACGAGATGGTCACGCGCGAGCCGTCGGCCTCGATCCGCGCGGTGGACGGCGGTCCGAAGGGGTGGGCGGCGGCCGGGGTGGCCCAGCCGGCCAGGACGCAGACGAGCAGCGCGCCCGCCAGCGTGCGGGCATGGATTTTCAATGGATTTCCTGTCCGACAAGGTTCCGGCACGTCCGGGGGCGGGGCCGCGGTAACGGCGGCCCCGCCCCCGGCGGGCTTACTACTTGTTGACCGTGACGGCCGGGCTGGTGATCTTCTGGTTGGCGCTGTCCAGGTGGACCACGTAGGTCTCGCCCTTCTTCACGTTGGCCGGAAGCCGGAAGGTGTAGGTCAGGCGGCCCAGCTCATCGGCGTCCCGCACGCCGACCGAGACGCTGTCCTTGTCCTTGCCCCGCGCGTTCGCGTCGGCCTTGCGCAGGGAGACGGAGACGCGCTCGGCCGGGTCGTAACCGTACGCGGAGACGGTGAGCTCGCCGCGGTGGTCGACGGTGGTCTTGTCGACGCCGACCTGCTCGCCGACGGTGTTCTCCGCGGTGCGGACCTCGTTGACGGTGCGCTCGCCCTTGCTGTTCTTCCGGACGACGAAGCCGTCGTGGTGCTCGCCGTTGGCGTAACGGGCCTCGAACGTGATCTTGTCGGCCTCGACGTCGATCAGCTGGTAGAGCTGGGTGTTCTGGCTCTTGCTGACGACCTCGGCGCCGTTTCCGGTCCAGTTCTCGCCGTTGTTGAGGGCGTACATCTTGCCGCCGGAGACGGACACGACGTAGGCGACGCCGTTGTTGACCGTGACCGACTTGCGGGCGGTCGCCACGTTGCCGCGGCCGTAGGAGTGGTCGTGGCCCTGGAGGACCAGGTCCACGCCGTACTTCTCGAACAGCGGGCCCCACTGGTCGCGTACGGCGGGGTTGTTGCGGGTGCCGGTGGTGGAGTAGACGGGGTGGTGGAAGGTCACCACGGTCCACTTGTTCGGGTTGTCCTTGAGCAGCCCCTCCAGCCAGGTGGCCTGCGCGGCCATCAGGGCGGCGTTGCTCTGCACGTTGGAGTCCAGGCCGATGAAGCGCACGCCCTGGTAGTCGACGGTGTAGGCGGTCTGCTTCAGCTCCGGGTTACCCGGTCCGTTGTCCGGATAGGGGAACTGCGGACGCCAGAAGGCGGACAGGCCGCCGCTGTACTCGTGGTTGCCGGGGATCGAGAGGTTGTTGACCTGGCTGTCGATGAAACCCGCGGCCTTGTACCACTGGCCCCACTGCTCCTCGCTGTTCGCGGAGTCGATGAGGTCACCGGCGTTGACGATCATCTTGGCCTGCGGGCGCTCGGCGAACGCCTGGCGGAAGACGCGCGGCACCGCGGAGTCGATGTAGTTCTGCGCGTCGCCGTAGTAGATGAACGAGAACGGCTGGAGGTCGGCCGCCGCGGTGGTGAAGTCGCTCCACTCGTTCCAGTTGGTGCCGTCGCCGACCCGGTAGCTGTAGCGGGTGTTCGGCTTCAGGCCGGTGAACTCGACGGTGTGGTAGACGGAGGCGTACCCCAGCGTGGTGTTGACCGGGGTGGTGCTGATCGCCCTGACGTTGGCGACCGCGCCCGCGGGCGGTGCGACCCCGCCGAGCGCGCGGGGGGCCTCAAGGATCTCGGCCTGCGCGGACTCGGCCTCGGTCACGGCCCGCCAGGTGACCTTCTGGCTGGCCGACGGCGTGGTGGTCGGGGTGAGGATGACCCGGTCGGGCATGGGGGAGGGCTTGTGGATATCGGCGGCGGGGTACTTCGGCGGCGCGGCCGCGCCGAACGCCACCGGGCTGAAGGCGAGGCCGCCGACGATCAGCACGCCAGCGCCGACCGCCGTCAGCCTGGTACGCCGGGATCCGGCGGATCGGGGCAGCTTGACTTTGCCCATCATGAGCTCTTTTCCAGGGAGGATCACATTCCACCGAGGGAGTGCGGTGGACGTCGGTATTGATCCAGAAAAGATGGACAAAAACCCATATAGGGCATTACGTCCGGATGAACACCGTCTCCCTGGTATCTCTGGCCCCAAACGCACCATTGATGTGGCCGGAAGGCCGTGCGCTCGACACTTTCCGTTGCCCTCGCGTTCGGTGGCGCGCGCCTAACATCGTGCGAGCGGGCGTCGCGTCCCCTCCCGGGCCGAGGCCGAGATCCCCGAACGGGAGGTATTTGATGACGAGCCCCCGGCAGGCCGCCGACCGGCGACCTGCCCGCCGCTGGACGCTGCTTCCCGGCTTCGTGGTGCTCGGCACGCTCTTCCTGCCGCCGTCCACGGTGGGGCCGGCGGGACCGACGGTCAAGGACGAGACCTTCATCACCGCGGAGACCGGCGGGCTCCTGCACATCGAGGCGGGGGAGTGTTTCACCGACCCGGCCTACTCCCCGGAGGCGGCCGAGGTCGTCGTGCTCTACACACCCTGCAAGGAACAGGCGGCCAACCAGTCGTACGGCTTCGTGCACGCCCCCGACGGTGCGTGGGATCCGGCCGCGCTGACCACGTTCGCCCGGGAGAGTTGCCGACGGGGGTTCGACGGCAACTGGAGCGGTGAGTCGGCCTCGGGGCTGGATTTCTACCCGGTCATGCCGACCCGGAAGACCTGGGCCGACGGCGACCGCGACGTGATGTGCGTGGTCTACAGCCCAGAAGGCTCGATGAACGGTTCGGCGCTGCCCCTGGCGAGGTGGTGACCGCCGACCGGTGACGCGCCGCCGGGCACCGTCCACCGGGCGGGCGCGGCGCCCGCCCGGTCCTGACCGTCGTGTCCCTACTCCACCTCGGTGAGGGTGAGGGGGCGGGGGAGCGCTTCGGGATCCGCGACGACCACGCCGGAGAAGCGCTCGGGAGCGAGGAACTCCTCGGCCACCGCCACCACGGCGTCCGGCGTCACGGCGGCCAGGCGGCGCGAGAAGCCGAGCAGCCAGAGCGGGTCCATGCCCTTGGCGGCCAGGTCGGCGAGTGAGGAGGCGAAGGCGGCGCGCGGGGCCAGGCGGGTCGCCATCGAACCGAGGGCGTAGGCGCGGGCGGCCTGGATCTCCTGTCCCGTGGGGGGACGCGTCCGCATCCCGCGGAGCTCGGCGGCCAGCGCCTCCATCGCGGCGCTCGTGGTGCCGGCCGCGGTGTCGGCCTCGATCGCCAGCAGCCCGCTGCCGTGCTGGAGGTCGAAGAACGTGGTGACGCCGTACACGTAGCCCTTGTCCTCACGCAGGCTTCTCGACAGCCGGGAGGAGAGGTAGCCGCCCAGGACGTTGCAGGCCAGGAAGAGCGCCGGATAGCGCTCGTGCTCCGCGGTCACCGCCTGCGCGCGCAGCCGGATGCGAGACTGCTGCGCGCCCGGCCGCGGCAGCGGCGCCAGCCGGCCACCCTCGATCCTGGGAGGCGGCGGCAGCGGCGGTGCGCTCCGTGCGAGCGGCCGCCAGCCGGCCAGCGCCTTCTCCACGGCGTCGGCCATCCGCTCGGGGTCGTCCGGCGAGAGGATCATCAGGACGGCGCCGCGAGGGTCGAACGGTCGGCGCCGCAGCTCTGCGATCCCGGCCAGCTCGTCATCCTCCGGCACCTGGAAGGCCAGCGGGTGGTCGCCGAACAGGTGCCGCGCCAGCTCGGACCTGACCGAGATGTCGGGGTGAGCCCTGACCATCCTGAGCTGCGCGATCAGTTGTCCACGCACCGACTCCACCTCGGCGGGCACCCCCTCCACCACCTCTGTCAGCGCCGACATGAGGGAGTCCAGGGCGTGCACGGAGCAGGAGGCGGTGACGGTCATCTTGTGGACGTCGGCCACCACGCTCAGCTCCACGCCGTCGTCCGCGCCCTGCCGTTGCGACAGGCAGGCCGCCAGCAGCACGGACTCGGCCAGAGCGCCCCGGGTCGGACAGGGCGAGGGAAGGTGAAGACGCACCTCGACCAGGGGGGTGACGCCGTGTCGCAGGGCCAGCAGGCGCAGGCCGTTCCCCAGGGTGCGATCCACGACCGCGTTACTCATCGCCCCTCCTCGGGAACGGCCCTGAGCAGCGCACGGGAATCCGGGCGCAGGCCGCGCGCCGCCGCCGCCACATCGGCGGCGGTCACCTCGGCACACAGCTCGGGCAGCCGCGCGACGCGGCCGGGATCACCGAACAACAGCTCGAAGCGCCCGATCATGCGCACCCGGTTGGCGAGCTGGTCCATGGACCGGTGATGGGAGTTGACCCATCTGGTGCGCCAGCGCGGCACCTCCTCGTCGGTGGGCCCGAGCGCGCCGATCGCCTCCAGTTCGGCGTCCACGGCGGCCAGCACCTGCTCGGCCGGCAACTCCTTCGGATGGACCGCGGTGAGGATCCACATGTCGGGGTCGCGGGCGTCGAGGAAGTCGAACAGACCGACACGGGTGGAGAAGATGATGGTATGCCCCGTCTCACGCCGCAGTCGCTCACGCAGCCGCGGCTGGGAGCCTCCGGCCAACACGTCGGCGAGGGCGGCCAGCGCGAAGTGGGCTCGCGGGTCAGTGGCCGGGTCGGGCACCCGGTGGCCGATGGCGAAGGCGGGAAGCGGCGCCAGAGCGTCGGTGTACCCGGCCTCCGGTCGCCCGGTCGGTTCCGGCTCCCAGCGGGAGGTGAGCGTGGGGGCGGGCCGGGGCGGGATCTCCCCGAACGTGCGACCGATGACCTCCAGCACCGCGTCGGCCTCGACGTCGCCCGCGACCGTCACCACGGCGTTGGCCGGGCTGTAGTGGCGGTCGAAGAAGTCCTCACAGTCCTGAAGGGTGACCTGCTGGAGGGCGGTGTAGTCGCCGTACCCGTCGTGCGCGTTGGCGAAGTCGCGGAAGAGCACGGGTGACAGCCTGGGCCAGGGGAAACCGCCGTAGGGCTTGCGGATCTTGCCCAGGATCTCCTCCCGCACGACCGAGGTCTGGGCCAGGATGGCCCGCTCGGTGATCTTCGGGGCTCGCATGCGAGCGGCCTCCAGCGCGATCACCTGGGCGGCGGCCTCGGCGGGGACGACGTTGTAGAAGTCGGTGTAGTCCTGCCGGGTGGAGGCGTTGCAGAAGCCCCCGATGCTCTCGACCTGCTGAAAGTGGTCGAGTTCGCTGCCCGCCTCCCCCTGGAACATCAGATGTTCGAACAGGTGCGCCAGGCCCGATCTGTCTTCGGTCTCCGCGCGGAAGCCGACGTCGTAGTGGACGGCGACGCCCGCGATGGGCGCGGAGCGCTCCTCCGCGACGACCACCCGCAGCCCGTTGCCCAACGTCACGCGCACGATCTCGGCGGTCTTCATCGGCGGCTCACCTCGCGCGAGGAAGAGGGCGGCGGTTGCCAGGCGTCCGCCGGGGCATCGTGCCGGCCCACGTCCCATGCCGGCGGACCGGCATGGGAGCCGCCCCCGCCGCCGTGTCTCCTGCGCATGATTCTGTCTCCCCGTGAATGGGACGAACACCTGGACGCGACCACGTTCGCCGGGATGACGGCGAAGATCCGTCGTGGTCAACTCGGGGTGAGCGTGTCGTGACCGTCTTGAAGGTGACTTGTGGGCTACTGGACCGGCATGTCAACGGCCACGAGGGACCTCAAGCAGACGGGCGCGGGCGTCATCGGCCGGGTGTGCGTCGCCGCCGACGGCCGGCCAAAGGCCCTTGCCGGGGGACTCCTGTGGGCTCGGTGAGGTGTCCACCCGTCCGTGTCCGGGCTGACGCACGCGGAAGGACCCGCCTTTGGCGGCCACGGCGACGCCATGCCGCGGAAGCCGACCCGGCGGGCTGACGGCGGTGGTGTGCCCGCCGAAGGCCGGTGCGGGCCAAGGCCCCGGAGCGCGGCGACCGGATCCGGCCCTCGCCGCCGGGGACAAGGCGGCCTGGTCGCTCAGAAGATCAAAAAAGGCCGTTTCCCGCTGGGGGAAACGGCCTTTGATGTGGGTGGACGATACAGGGATTGAACCTGTGACCTCTTCCGTGTCAGGGAAGCGCTCTCCCGCTGAGCTAATCGTCCGCATGGGGAAGGACCAGAGGTGGAGACGGGATTTGAACCCGTGTAGACGGCTTTGCAGGCCGTTGCCTCGCCTCTCGGCCACTCCACCGGAGTGAGAGCCCGAAGACCCTTCGAGCGGAAGACGGGATTCGAACCCGCGACCCTCACCTTGGCAAGGTGATGCTCTACCACTGAGCCACTTCCGCGTGTTTCCTCCGGGTTTCGCTCCCGGTGGCGACGAGAGAACTCTAGCGGGTTTTCCGCGCGGTTGCGTAACCGTACGTTCGGCCGCCCGCCCGGTGGCCGCAGGCGGCTCAGCCGGTCTGGTGGCGCAACTGACGGACGACGGCGCGTTCCACCGCGGGCAGGGTGAGGAAGATCTCCAGGATGCGGGTGAGGCGGTGCACCTCGATGCGGTGGAAGGCGGGGCCGTCGGCGCGGGCCAGCAGGAAGGTCAGGGCCAGCGGGGGCAGCGGGGCGGCGATCACGTGCAGGCCGGAGTCGAGGGTGAAGGAAGTCGGGCGGGCGGGGGTCTCGGCGGGGAAGGGGACCTGCTCGGGAGCCCGCCAGCTGGAGTGGACGGTCGCGCGAGGGAGCTTCTCGGTCGCCGCCGCGGCCCAGTCGGCGCTGAACAGCACGGGCATGGAGTCGATCAGGGTGGCCAGCGCCCGATCGCCCGCCGTGCTGATGTACTTGAGGATCTCCAGCTCCGGGTAGGTGCCCGGTGCCTCGCGCGTGCTCCAGACCCCCTCGATCGTCACCCCCGGCACGCTCTCCAACCCCTCGACCAGGGTTTCCCTGGGAGCGGAGTCGGGCCAGTAGACGGTGATGTCGTCCAGCGCCCGGCCCTCGCCGCGCTCCAGGACGACCACCTGGGTGATGTCCGCGCCCGCGACGCCGAGGACGCGGGTGACCTTCCCCAGCGAGCCCGGCTGGTCGGGCAGTGCGATCCGCAGTCGCAGCAGCATCCGCGGCCTCCCATGTCACGTCGGGTTACGCCAGGTACACCATATCCAGCGGATGATTCGTCCCGTCCGTCGCGGTGCGGTAGAAAAGCCAGGTGGAGTCGTTGAAGCTGGGATCGCTGGAGGTGTGGCCGCCGGTCGTCCTCGCCCCGATGGCCGGGATAACCAACACGGCGTTCCGCGCCCTCTGCCGGGAGCAGGGCGGCGGTCTGTTCGTCTGCGAAATGATCACGACACGGGCGCTGGTGGAACGTAGCCCCAAGACGTTGAAGATGATCCGCTTCGAGCCCGACGAGCGTCCCCGCAGCCTCCAGCTCTACGGGATCGACCCGGTGACGGTCGGCAGGGCTGTCCGCATGATCGCCGAGGAGGACCTGGCCGACCACGTCGATCTCAACTTCGGCTGCCCGGTGCCCAAGGTGACCCGCAAGGGCGGCGGCTCCGCCCTGCCGTACAAGCGGAACCTGCTCCGGAAGATCCTGCGCGAGGCGGTGCGCAACGCCGGGACGCTGCCGGTGACCATGAAGATGCGCAAGGGCATCGACGACGACCACCTGACCTATCTGGACGCCGGGCGGATCGCCGTGGAGGAGGGCGTCTCCGCGATCGCGCTGCACGGCCGCACCGCGATCCAGCACTACGGCGGAACCGCCGACTGGGAGGCGATCGCGCGGCTCAAGGAGAGCGTGCCGGAGATCCCGGTGCTCGGCAACGGCGACATCTGGAGTGCCGGCGACGCGCGCCGCATGATGGACGAGACCGGGTGTGACGGCGTCGTCGTCGGCCGGGGGTGCCTGGGACGCCCGTGGCTCTTCGCCGACCTGGCGGCCATGTGCGAGGGCGGCGACGCGCGGCTCCGTCCCCGGCTGGGCGAGGTCGCCGCGACCATGGACCGGCACGCCACCCTGCTGGCCGAGTGCTTCGAGAGCGAGCCGCACGCCGTGGCCGACTTCCGCAAGCACGTCGGCTGGTATCTCAAGGGCTTCACCGTCGGCTCCGCCCTCCGTCGCCGCCTGGCCACCTCCGAGACCCTGGCCGGTCTGCGGGAGGGGCTCGCCGAACTCGACGCCGACCAGCCCTGGCCCGAGGGCGTGGACGTCCCCCGGGGCAAGACCAATCCGCGCGATCGCGTTCACCTGCCCGCCGGCTGGCTCGACGACCCCTACGATCTCGCGGTTCCCAGCGCCGACGCCGAGACCGACACCTCGGGCGGCTGACCGCGCCCTCCCTCGGCCGGCCGCCATCGGTGGTCGCGCGTCCCGATCCTGCCGTCTGACGCTCGCCTCGCCGTCGGAGCAGAGGTCTCCCGCGGGGTGGGCGTGACGCGACTGTGACCCGTTCTGACAGATAAGAGTCAACCTTCTCGATAACCTGCAGTCGAATATCGCGGCTCACACGTGGAGACGACGGTTGACGAACACCACATCAGCGGATGAGTTGATCGCGGAGTTCGACGCGGAACGGCCCGCCCGGCGCCTCTCCGGCCGGGTGGCACAGGCCGTCACGCTGGTCGCCCTCGGCCTGTCGCTGTACGTCCTCTACCGCGCGTTCCGGCCCGGCCCCGTTCTCCCGTACCGGATGCTCTTCCTCGCGGTCGTGCTGCCGCTCACCTTCGTCTGTTACAAGCCGGGGCGGCGGGGCACCGACCGGCCGGGCGCCGACGACTGGGCGCTCGCCGCGCTGGCGCTCGTGGCCTGCCTCTACCCGCTGGCGGTCTTCGACGACTTCATCCGGCGCGCCTTCGAGCCGACGACCCTCGACGTGGCGGCCGGGGCGGTCATCGTCCTGCTGGTGCTTGAGGCCTGCCGGCGCACCGTCGGCTGGATACTGCCCGCGGTCTGCGTCGGGTTCGCCGCCTACGCCTACTACGGTGGCTACCTGCCCTTCGACTGGGCCGTCGGGCACCGCGGCTACGACCTCGACCGGATCGTCGTCTCGTTCGTGATGGGCACCGACGGCGTGTACGGCGTGCCGCTCGACGTGGCGGCCACCTACATCATCCTGTTCACCGTCTACGGTGCCGTCCTCGACCACTCCGGGGCGGGGAAGTTCTTCGTGGACGTCTCACTGGCCGCGTTCCGCCGCTCGCGCTCGGCGCCGGGCCGCACGGTCACCCTCGCCGGATTCCTGCTCGGTACGGTCAGCGGTTCCGGCGTCGCGACGACGGTGAGCGTGGGCAGCGTCGCCTGGCCGATTCTGCGCCGGGCCGGATACCCGCCCGAGCAGGGGGGCGGAGTGCTCGCGGCGGCGGGCATCGGAGCGATCCTGTCGCCCCCGACCCTCGGCGCCGCGGCGTTCATCATCGCCGAGTACATGCGGGTGAGCTACCTGACGGTGCTGCTCTACGCCACCATTCCCACCGTCCTGTACTACCTGGGCGTCTTCCTGGCCATCGAGATGGACGCCCGCAGGTACGGGACACGGGCGGTCGAGGTGGACGCGCCGAGCCTCTGGCCGCTGATCAGGCGGTTCGGCTACCACTTCAGCTCGCTGTTCGTGATCGTCGTCCTGATGGCACTCGGCCAGTCGCCGTTCCGCGCCGTGGTGTACGCCACGCTGCTCGCCCTCGTGCTCTCCTTCCTCGACTCCGAGCACGCCCTGACCCCCCGCAGGGCGGCCAGGGCCCTGGCCGCGGGGACGACCGGGGTGCTGCCGGTCGCGGCGACCTGCGCCGCCGCCGGGCTGATCGTCGCCGTCGTCACGCTCACCGGGCTGGGTCTCAAGGCGAGTTCCCTGATCGTCGGCGCCTCGGGCGGGCTCCTCGCCGTCACCGCGTTGCTGTGCGCGGTCGCGGTGCTCGTGCTCGGTCTGGCGGTGCCGGTGACCGCGTCGTTCGTCATCGCGGCGGTCGTCATCGGACCCGCGCTGACGGATCTCGGTGTCAGTCAGGCCGAGGCATACATGTTCATCTTCTACTACGCGGTGCTGTCGGAGGTCAGTCCGCCCACGGCGCTGTCGGCCTTCGCGGCCTCGGCCATCACCGGGGGCAACGCCTACCGGACCATGATGACCACCTGGAAGTACACCCTTCCCGCGTTCCTGGTGCCTTTCGCCTTCGTGCTGACCCCAGGTGGGGCCGGGCTGCTGGCCCAGGGCACGTTCGGGGAGATCCTGGCGGCCACGGCGGTCTCGGCGGTGGCGGTCGCCGCGCTGGCCGCCGCCACCGGCGGGCGGCTGCTCGGTCCGGCAGGGCCGGTCGAGCGGGTGCTGTGCGCGGTGGCGGCGATCCTGCTGCTGTTCCTGTCGCCGCTGCCCGCGCTCGCCGGAGCGGTGCTTCTGATCGTGGCCGTCTCCCTCCATCTGGTGACACGCGAACGAGAGGCGGAGCATTGACAGTCAGACGCGGGATCGCCCTGCTGGCGGCGGGGCTGCTGTTCCTGGCCGGCTGTGGCGGAGACAGGTCGGCCGACCAGGCCACGGGCAAGAGGCTGTCGATCGCCACCGGCAACACCACGGGCGTCTACTACGTCCTCGGCGGGGGGCTGGCCGACCAGATCGGCAAGAACATCCCCGGCTATCAGGCAACGGCCGAGGCGACCGGCGCCTCGGTGGAGAACATCCAGCGGATCGTCAGGGGTGACTCCGACATCGCCTTCACCCTGGCCGACTCCGCCGCCGACGCCGTCACGGGCAAGGGCTCCTTCGGCGCGCCCCAACCGATCCGCGCCGTCGCCCGCCTTTACGACAACCACACGCAGGTGGTCGCCACCACCGGTTCCGGAGTGAGGTCCGTCGCAGATCTCAGGGGCAAACGGGTCTCCACCGGCTCGCCCAACTCCGGCACCGAGGTGATCGCGCTACGCCTGCTGAAGGCGGCCGGACTCGACCCGGAGGAGGACATCACCCGTCAGTCGCTGGGACTGCCGGAGAGCGTGCAGGCCCTCAAGGACGGTGACCTCGACGCCCTGGTCTGGTCGGGTGGCCTGCCGACACCGGGCATCACCGATCTGCTGACCTCGCTCAGAGGCCAGGTCGCCTTCGTACCGCTGGACGGGGTGCTGCCCGCGATGCGCGCCGAGCACGGCTCGGCGTACGCCCCGGGCACGATCGCCAAGGACGTCTACGACACCCCCTCGGACGTGTCGACCATCTCGGTGCCCAACCTGCTCGTGGTGCACGAGAGGATGGACCCCGCCCTGGTGGAGAGCCTGACGAGGCTGCTCTTCGAGCGCAGGGCGGAGCTGGAGAAGATCCATCCCGTGGCCGGGGAGATCAGCCGCGACAACGCGCGGAAGACCGAGCCGGTGCCCCTGCACGACGGCGCGAGGAGGTACTACGGCTGATTCAGGCTTCGACGGAGCCGCCGCTGCGCCAGTAGACGTTGTTCTGCCTGCTGAGCATGCCCTCGTCGACCAGGTAGCGGCGCAGCGCCGCGTAGTCGTCGTGGAAGGCGCGCAGTGCGACGTTGACCTCCTTCTCCGGGTAGCGGACCCCCGGCTCGAAGACCTGGACCACGTAGTCGAGCACGACCAACTGCTTGTCCCGCTTGCTGGGGATCGCCCGCAGCCGCCCCTCGACGAGGAAGGAGCGCAGCACCTTCTCCTCGGGAGAGACCGGGGACGCGGGCCTGGCCGTGGTGTGCAGCAGCTCGCGGAACCGCTCGCGCCGCACCTGCCACTCGCCGCCCTCCCCCCGAACGGCGAGCCCGCCGCGTTCCAGGCGGTCCAGCGCGCGCCTGACCGCCTCCCCGTCGAGGCCGGACTCCTCCTCGGGCTTGCCGCCCAGTGCCAGGGTCGCCAGCACCCGTAGCGTGTCCTCCTGGTAGAGCAGGCCGAGCACCTGCCTGATCGCTTCGTCGCTCATCCCGTCATTCTCGCCGGTCGAGCCCGGTGTTTCCGCGCTCTCGGGCAATCGAGGAGCCAGGACGAGCACGGCGAGCGGGGGCCCGCCTCGGGGATGTCAGAGGCGGTTCAGGCCGATGACGTGGACCACGGCGCGGCCCTCCTCGTCGGAGGCGGCCAGGTCGACCTGGGCGTCGATGCCCCAGTCGCCGTCGCCGGCCGGATCGGAGACGACCTGGCGGACCCGCCAGAACTCCTTCTCCTCCTCGATGCGGAGCAGGCCGGGCCCTCGGGCGTCCGGGCCGGTGCCGATCTCCTCATGGTCCTCGTAGTAGGCGTCGAGCGCGGCGCCCCAGTCGACGTCGGGGGCCAGTTGCTCCAGTTCCTGCTCGTTCTCCAGGGCGGCCAGCTCGATCAGGCGGAACATCGCGTTGCGGACCAGCACGCGGAACGCGCGGGTGTTGGCGGTGACCGGCTTGGTGCTCTCCTCCAGGGAGGGCGCCTCCAGCTCCCCGGTCGGGTTCTGCAGCTGCTCCCACTCGTCCAGCAGGCTGGAGTCGACCTGCCGGACCAGTTCGCCGAGCCACTCGATGAGGTCGACCAGGTCCTCGGTCTTGAGGTGCTCGGGAATGGTCCGCGACAGGGTGCGGTAGGCGTCGGCGAGATAGCGAAGGACCGTGCCCTCGGACCGGGTCAGCTCGTAGAACTGCACGTAGTCGGCGAAGGTCATCGCCCGCTCGTACATGTCGCGGATGACGCTCTTGGGACTGACCGTGTAGTCGCCCACCCAGGGATGGCCGCGCCGGTAGGTCTCGTACGCGCCCAGCAGCATGTCGGCCAGCGGCATCGGATAGGTCACTTCGTTGAGGAGCTCCATCCGCTCCTCGTACTCGATGCCGTCGGCCTTCATCTGCGCCACCGCCTCGCCGCGCGCCTTGTTGAGCTGCGCGGACAGGATCTGGCGGGGGTCGTCGAGAATCGACTCGATGATCGAGACCATGTCCAGGGCGTAGTTCGGCGCCTGGATGTCGAGCAGTTCGAGGGTGGCCAGCGCGAAGGTGGAGAGCGCCTGGTTAAGCGCGAAGTCCTCCTGCAGGTCGACGGTCAGGCGGGCCATCCGGCCGTGCTCGTCGGGCTCGTCCAGCTTCTCCACCACGCCTCCGGCCAGCAGCGACCGGTAGATCGCGATGGCCTGGCTGATGTGCCGCCGCTGCCACTTGCGGTCCTCGTGGTTGTCGGTGAGCAGGTGGCGCATGGCCGCGTAGCAGTCGCCGGGCCGGTTGATCACCGCGAGGAGCATGGCGTTGCTGACCTTGAACCGGGAGTTCAGCGGCTCCGGTTCGGCGCTCTGCAGCTTCTCGAAGGTCTCCTCGCTCCAGCCCACGAAGCCCTCCGGCGGCTTCTTGCGGGCGAATCCGCGCCGCCGCTTGGGGTCGTCGCCGATCTTGGCCAGTGCCTTCTCGTTCTCCACCACGTGGTCGGGGGCCTGGCAGACGACGTAGCCGATGGTGTCGAATCCGGCCCGCCCGGCCCGTCCGGCGATCTGGTGGAACTCGCGGGCGCGCAGCCGCCGCACCCTGTTGCCGTCGTACTTCGACAGCGCGGTGAAGAGCACGGTCCTGATCGGGACGTTGACGCCGACGCCGAGCGTGTCGGTGCCGCAGATGACCTTCAGCAGGCCCGCCTGGGCGAGCCGCTCCACCAGGCGGCGGTACTTCGGGAGCATCCCGGCGTGGTGTACGCCGATGCCGTGCCGCACCAGGCGGGAGAGCGCCTTGCCGAACCTGGTGGTGAACCGGAAGTGGCCGATCATGGAGGCGATCGCCTCCTTCTCGGCCTTGGTCGACATGTTGATGCTCATCAGCGCCTGCGCCCGCTCCATGGCCGAGGCCTGGGTGAAGTGGACGACGTAGACCGGGTACTGGTTGGTGGTGAGCATCTCCTCCAGCGTCTCGTGGAGGGGGGTCATCCGGTAGGAGTAGACCAGCGGGACCGGGCGCTCGGCGTTCTTCACCACGGCGGTGGGCCTGCCGGTGCGCCGGGTGAGGTCCTCCTCGAACCTGGTGACGTCGCCCAGTGTCGCCGACATCAGAACGAACTGCACGTTCGGCAGTTCCAGGAGTGGCACCTGCCAGGCCCAGCCGCGGTCGGGTTCGGAGTAGAAGTGGAACTCGTCCATCACCACCTGGCCGATGTCGGCCTGTGCGCCGTCGCGCAGTGCGACGTTGGCGAGGATCTCCGCGGTGCAGCAGATGATCGGCGCCCCGGGGTTCACACTCGCGTCGCCGGTCATCATCCCGACGTTCTCGGTGCCGAAGACCTCGCACAGGTCGAAGAACTTCTCGGACACCAGTGCCTTGATCGGGGCGGTGTAGAAGGTGCGGACATCCTTGGTCAGCGCGGTGAAGTGGGCTCCGGCGGCGACCAGGCTCTTGCCCGAGCCGGTGGGGGTGGCCAGGATCAGGTTGTTCCCCGAGACCACCTCGATCAGCGCCTCCTCCTGTGCGGGGTAGAGGGTCAGCCCTCGCTCGGAGTTCCATTCGACGAAGGCGTCGAAGATGGCATCGGGATCGGCGTCGATCTCTTCTGGCAGGCGGTCTACAAGGCTCACAGTTCCAATACTGCCGAAGAACTTGTGGTGGTCGAACCGGGGGCGGCGATGGTCGGCATTACATTTCGCGTAAAATATGTAACGTTATGTAGTTATGATCACTTTTTTTGGCATAAACAGCTACTAAAAGGACTTGATGTCGGCTGAGGTGCCGGAGCCGTCAGGCGTGCCGAGGGTGATCCGGGAGCGGACGCGGTCCGGGAACGTCCGCCCGTGAGGCGGGCGAGGTGCGAAAGGACGGGCCGGTGAGCGCCAGGCCCGCCACGATCGCGCCCGCCCCGAGCAGGGGGGCCGTCCCCGGGACGAAGCCGAGCGCGGTGAGTGTGAGCAGCCCCAGTCCCACCAGCACGGTGGCCACGACGATCCTGGCCATCCCCCCGGTGTACGGCCTGGCCGAGGGGGGCGCCTCGAACCGCGCGAGACCCCGCAGCAGCGGCCACATCGCCAGGGCGAGCATGAGCAGCCAGTGCGGCCAGCCGGAGATCCAGGCCGAGGTGCCCGGCTGGGGGGTGGAGACTCCCAGACCGACCACGACCATCGAGACGATGACGAACAGCGCGCTCATGTGCCACAGATAGAGGGTCATCATCCGGCCGCCGGCCCAGCCGAGCATCCTCGCCACCCCGGGCCACTCCGCGAATGAGACGATCCAGCGGCGCAGCCCCAGCGCCAGCCCGATCTGGCCGACCCCGACCGAGAGCAGCGCGAGCGTGGGCGGTGCCATGTTGGAGACGGCGGCACCCGGCATCCCGATCATGCTGAGCGGGTAGGGGCCGAAGGTCACCAGCGCCGCGGCCAGACCGTACCCGGCCGCCGCCAGGATCCAGGGGCGGCCCAGCCGCCCGTCGGCGTACAGGAAGCCGAGCTGGTGCACCGCCAGCCAGATCAGCACGATGTTGGGGAGACCCGCCACGTCCAGACCGCTGGTGAAGCGCAGGAGGTCCACCGCCACCGCCCCCGCCGCCAGCGTGGCCGGCACCCGCCAGCCGTACGCCATGTTGAGCCTGAGCATCGGCGGGGTCAGCGCCACCGCGACAAGATAGATCGCCAGGAACCAGAGAAGCTGTCCGGCCAGCCGCGAGGCGGTGATGACCGGCTGCTCCGGCATGCCGAGCGTCAGGAGCAGGTGGGGGAGGGGCAGCCAGACCGCCGCCAGCGGCACCACCGGCCAGGCCAGGCGACGCAGGCGCGTCGCCAGCCAGGCGGGAGCGGTGTCACCGCGCCGTACGGCGGCGCGCCTGCTGATCGCGCTTGCCGCGCCCCCGGCGAAGAAGACCAGCGGCATCACCTGGCTGATCCATGTGATCATCCAGCCGTTCCCGGTGGCCAGCGCGTTGCCGGTGGTGATCCGGCCGTCGGCGAAGGAGAGCACCGGCATGCTCCAGTGCTGGAGCACCACCAGGGCCATGCCGAACACACGGAGCACGTCGATGAACGGGTCACGACCGGCGGGCGCCGGTGCCGTGCGGGCTGTCGGACGTGTTGCCGGGCCGGGGATCACGGCGGTCAAGGGGGTCTCGATTCTTCGGGAGGGCGAGTTGGAAACCTCGGGAAAGGCTGTGTGAAAAGCCTCCCGCCGGGACCCCGGCGGCGCAGTGACGCACGCAGCAGTCTTCTCGCCGGATCTCCCCACCCTCGGGGGTAGTGCTGGCCCCACCCCGGTAAGCGGGTGCGCAGGGTCGATTGCGGTGGCCCGTACTCATAGCGTTGGCGGTATGAGAACCCTCCTCCGCCGCATCGGCTCCGACACCCGCTACCTGGTCGTGGGCTTTCCCCTCTCCGTCATCTGGTTCGTCCTCATGGTGGCCGGTTTCTCCGCCGGGACGGGCCTGGTCGTGGTGTTCGTGGGCCTGCCCGTCCTCGCGACGACACTCCTGGTCGCCCGGGGCTTCGCGGACGTCGAGCGGCGCTGGTTGCCCGAGGTGCTCGGCCGCCCCGTCGCCAGGCCGAGGTACCGGCCTGCCCCGCAGGACGCCGGATGGTTCCGCAAGATGATCAACCCGCTCACCAACGGCCAGTCCTGGCTCGACCTGCTCTATGGCATCGTGGCCTTCCCGATCTCCATCGTGACCTTCGTCTTCGCGGTGGTCTGGTGGGCCGGGACGATCCTCGGCCTCACCTACCCGCTCTACGGGTGGATCGTCTACGCCATCCCCGGCAACGACGGCGGGCTCGGCCCGCTCCTCGGCCTGGGGAACAGTCTCTGGGTCGAGGTGGTGATCAACACGGTCATCGGCGTGCTGTTCGCGATCACCCTCTCGCCGGTCGTGCGAAGCGCCGCGCTCATCCAGGCCGGGCTCGGCAGGGCCCTGCTGACCGGGGTGGCCGAGCTGCACGATCGCATCGACGACCTGGCCGAGGGCCGGGCCGCCGCGGTGTCGGCCGAGGCCAACGCGCTGCGCCGGCTGGAGCGCGACATCCATGACGGGCCGCAGCAGCGCCTGGTCTCCCTGGCCATGGACCTGTCACGGGCACAGCGCCAGCTCAGGCGCGACCCGGCGGGGGTCGAGCAGATGCTCGGCCAGGCCATCACCTCCACCCGCGAGACGCTGGACGAGCTGCGTGCCCTCTCTCGCGGCATCGCCCCCCCGGTCCTCAGCGACCGCGGCCTGGCTCCCGCGCTCGCCGCGCTCGCCGGGCGCTGCACCGTCCCCGTCGAGCTGGACGTCCAGGTGGAGGGACGGTTCCCCGCCGCCGTGGAGAACAGCGTCTACTTCGTCGTCGCGGAGTGCCTCACCAACGTCGCCAAGCACAGCCACGCCACGATCTGCACCGTGACGCTGACCAGGACGGGTGACTTCCTGATGCTGACAATCGGGGATGATGGGGTCGGCGGCGCACATGTCGCCAAGGGGCATGGCCTGTCCGGTCTCGGTGACCGCCTGAAGGCGGTCGACGGCGAGCTGGCTGTCGATTCACCCGTCGGAGGGCCGACGGTCATAGTGGCGGAGGTTCCGTGCGGGTAGTCGTGGCCGACGATGCGGTGCTCATCAGGGAGGGCCTGATCAGGCTCCTGGAGGAGTTCGGCTGCCAGGTGGTCGCCGCGGTGGGGGACGGTGACCGGCTGGTGGCCGCCGTCGCCGAGCACCGGCCCGACGTCTCGGTGGTGGACGTGCGGATGCCGCCCGGCTTCACGGACGAGGGGCTGCGGGCGGCCGTCGAGGCGCGCCGGAAGGTGCCGGGGGCGCCGGTGCTGATCCTGTCCCAGTACGTGGAGGTCTCCTATGCCGACGACCTGCTCGCCGACGCCAGGGGCGCGGTGGGATACCTGCTCAAGGACCGCGTCGTGGACGTGGACGACTTCATGGCGGGCCTGCGCACCGTCGCGGCCGGCGGCACGGTCTTCGACCCCCAGGTGGTGGCACAGCTGATGGTGCGGCGCCGCCGTGACGACCCCCTCGCCCAGCTCACCCCGCGCGAGCGCGAGGTGCTCGGCCTGATGGCCGAGGGCAGATCCAACCCCGCCATCGGCCGTCAGCTGGTGATCAGTGACGGGGCCGTGGAGAAGCACATCCGCAGCATCTTCGCCAAGCTCGGCCTGTACGCCGAGGACGGCGACCAGCACCGCCGCGTCCTGGCGGTCCTGGCCTACCTGCGTTCCTGACGGCCCTCGCCGCCGGTCGGGACGCCACCCACCGCGCCTGCTGTTATTCGATCGTGACTTGACGATCTCTATTACGTGCGAGTTACATGCCTCTAACCCCGTAAACGTTTTCAGTAAGCCTCAAGATCATGGTAAACGTTTACAGAAAGGCATGGTCCCTGTGAGCGACGGGCCGACGATCACCACGATCGCGGAACGGGCGGGCGTCTCGATCGCCTCGGTCTCCCGCGTCCTCAACGGTTTGCCGACCCGCGAGAACACCGTGCGCCGGGTGCTCAGTGCGGCTGAGGAACTGGGGTACGTCCCCAACTCGGTGGCCCGGTCGCTGAAGTCACGCCGGACCAACCAGGTGGCCTTCGCGATGGCCGACATCGGCAACCCGGTCTACCTGGCGATGATCCGCGAGATCCAGCCGGTGCTGAAGGCCGCCGGATACCGTCTCGTGCTGCACTCCACGGACGCGGACGTCGCCGACGAGATCGACGTGCTCCGCGGCCTCGGCGAGCGCTACGTGGACGGGCTGATCATGATCCCGCTCAGGGTGAGCGAGGCGCATCTGAAGGCCGTCGAGGCGGCCCGCGCCCCCGTGGTCATCATCGGCTCGGTACCGGACGGCACGCGGGTGGACAACATCCGCGCCGACTCCCGCACCGGTGTACGGCTGGCGCTGGACCACCTTCACTCCCTGGGACGCCGCCGGATCGGGTTCGTCAACGGCCCGCTGGACACGGTCCCCGGTTCGGCCAGGTCCACCGCCTACGCCGAGGCGCTCACCGCCCTCGGCCTGCCATATGACGAGAACCTGGTGGAGGTCGGTGACTTCTACCGCGCCGAGGGCGCGGCCGCGGTGAGCCGGCTGCTGGCCAGGGCACCCGACCTGGACGCGATCATGTGCGCCAACGATCTGATCGCGCTCGGCGCCCTGGAGGTCCTGCGCCGGGCCGGCCGCCGGGTGCCCGAGGACGTGGCGGTGGCCGGCATGGACGACATCGACATGGCCGCGGCCGCCTGGCCCGCCCTGACCAGCGTCTCCCTGGGCTCGGCCGAGCGGGGCAGGGCGGCGGCGGAACTGCTTCTGGACCGGCTGGGCAACGGCGAGCGGGAGCCCAGAGTGGTCACTGTGCCGCCCCGCCTGGTGGTCAGGGCCTCGACCACAGGAGAGGAGACGCCATGACCCTCACCGCGGACCGGGCGGTCAGGACGGCGAGTCCGAGGAAACCCCGGAGAGGCGGGCGGCAGGGGCGTGAGGCGCTGCTGCTGATGCTGCCCGCGCTGGTGCCCGTGCTGGTGTTCAGCGTGGGGCCGTTGCTTTACGGGATCTTCCTGGCGTTCACCGACGCGCGCTCAGGGCGCAACTCGGTCACCTCGTTCGTCGGGCTGTCGAACTTCGGGGACCTGCTCTCCGACGGGGACTTCTGGGCGTCGTTCCGGATCGGGATGATCTGGGCGGTCTCGGTGACGGTGCTGCAGTTCCTGGCCTCGCTGGGGCTGGCCCTGCTGCTCAACCAGGATCTGCGGTTCCGGGGGTTCGCCCGGGTGCTGGCACTGGTGCCGTGGGCGATGCCGCCCGTGGTCATCGGACTGATGTGGCGACTGGTCTACCATCCGGACGCCGGAATCCTCAACGGCATGCTGGGCACCGAGATCGACTGGCTCAACGACTTCTCCGTCGCGCTGCCCGCGGTGATCGTCGTCGGGATCTGGACCGGTATGCCACAGACCACGGTGGTGCTGCTGGCCGGGCTGCAGGGCGTTCCCAAGGAGTTGTACGAGGCCGTCGAGGTGGACGGCGCGGGGGTCTGGCGGAAGTTCTGGAGCATCACCCTGCCCCAGCTCCGCCCGGTCATCGTGGCCATCACCTCGCTCGACTTCGTCTGGAACATCAACCAGTTCGGGCTGATCTACGTCCTCACCCAGGGCGGCCCCGGCGGGCAGACACGCCTGCCCATGCTTTTCGCCTACGAGGAGGCCTTTCGCTACGGCTTCTTCGGTTACGCGGCGACCCTGGGCGTGGCGATCGTGATCGTCGTGCTGGCCGTGCTCGGCGCCTACCTCTGGCGGCAGATGCGGGAGGCGAGCTGACATGGGCAGGTCACTGCGTTATCTGGCCCTGGCCGGTTACCTCGTCTTCCTGGCGTTCCCCCTGGTCTGGCTGCTGTCCACGGCGTTGAAGACGCCGCAGGAGCTGGCCAGCCTGCACCCGACGTGGATCCCGCGCGCGCCGACGTCGGCCAACTTCACCGACGCCTTCGGCGAGCAGGACCTGGTCGGCAGCGGCCTGCGCAGCCTCGTCGTCGCGACGGCCAGCTCGGTGCTCACCGTGGTCCTGGCGCTGCCCGCCGCCTACGCGCTGGCCCGCCACCGCTCGCTGGTCAACCGGATCGCGATCGGATGGGTGCTGGTCAGCCAGGTTTTCCCGTTCATCCTGATCATCATCCCGCTGTTCATGGTGCTGCGCGGGCTGGACCTGGCGAACACGTTGCCGGGGCTGACCGTCGTGCACGTCACCTTCACGCTGCCGTTCGCGCTGTGGATGCTCCAGGGCTACGTGCGCGCCGTACCGCGTGAACTGGAGGAGGCCGCCGCGATGGACGGGGCCGGGCGGGTGCGCTCGCTGGTGAGCGTCGTCGCCCCGCTGCTGGCCCCGGGAGTGGTCGCGACCCTGCTGTTCTCGTTCATCTCCTCCTGGAACGAGTTCCTGTTCGCCCTGATCGTCCTCAAGGATCCGGATGTGGCGACCCTGCCGCTGACGCTGGTGAAGTTCACCGGCGCCGAGGGTGTCGTGCGGCTCGGGCCGCTGGCGGCCGCCTCACTCCTGGCGACGATCCCGAGCCTGCTGTTCTTCGCATTCATCCAGCGGCGGTTGAAGTCCGGCCTCATGGCCGGCGCCGTCAAGGGATAACTTCACCCCCCCGATAGGAGAACTCGTATGCGTATGAGGACCGCGCTGGCCGCAGGCCTCCTCGTGCTCGTCGCCGGATGCGGCTCGGAACCGCCCGCGGCCGCCCCCGACGAGCCGGTGACGATCAAGTTCCAGAGCCTCGCCTGGCAGAAGGAGTCGATCGCCGCGAACAAGGAGCTGGTCGCCGAGTGGAACAAGGCCAACCCCAAGATCCAGGTCGAGTACATCCAGGGAAGCTGGGACAACGTCAACGACCAGCTCGTCACCTCCTTCGAGGCCGGTGACCCGCCGGACGTCATCCACGACGACTCTCCGGCCCTGTCCGGATTCGCCAGCCGCGGCTACCTGATGGACATCAAGGACAAGATCCCGGCCGAGCTGAAGAGCGACATCCCGCAGCCCGCCTGGGACACCGTCACCTTCGGCGACGGCAAGGGCGGCCAGGGCGTGTACGGCGTGCCGTTCCTGCAGGAGTCGCAGGTCACCATCGCCAACAAGAAGCTGCTCGAGGCGGCGGGCGTGCGGATGCCGACCTCGGACGATCCGTGGACGTGGGACGAGTTCGCCGAGATCTCCAAGAAACTCACCAAGGGCGACACCTACGGCGTCGCCTGGCCGATGAAGTCGCCGGTCAACAAGGTGCTCAACCTCGCCCTGAACTTCGGCGGCACCTTCTTCCAGACCGACGCCGGCGGCAGGACGACGGTCAAGGTCGGCGCCGAGGAGCGCGAGGTGCTCCAGCGCATCCACGACCAGCTCTACAAGGACAGGTCCGCCGACCCGTCCGCGCTCGGCATGGGCTCGGCCGATCCGCTGCCCGGTTTCTACGCCGGCAAGTACGCGATGCTGCCCGCCGGCGTCTACCTGCGCCAGCAGGTCGTGGAGCAGGCGCCGGACGGCTTCGAGTGGATCACCCTCCCGCCGCTGAAGGGCGTCGGCTCCGAGCAGGGGGCCGTCTCGCAGACGCTGTCGGTCGCCGCGGACAGCAGGTATCCCGAGCAGTCGCTGAAGTTCGTCTCCTTCTTCCTCAACGGTTCCAACCAGGTCAAGCTCGCCAAGGGCGACTGGCTGCTGCCGACCTCCGTCAAGGCCGCGGGCGATCCCGCCATGACGGCCGAGGAGAACGGATGGAACGTGGCGACCGCATCGGCCAAGAACCTCGTGGTCGCGCCGTTCCTGAAGGTCAACGGTTTCGACGAGTGGAAGAGCAAGGTGGCCACGCCGACCCTGCAGCAGTACTTCGCCAACAAGATCACCATTGACGAGGTGGCGAAGAAGCTGGTCGACGAGGGCAACAAGGTGCTGGAGCGGTACAACCAGTGACGTTGACACATCGGGGGCGCGCCCGGGGATGTCTGCTCGGCCTCGCGGCCGGCGACGCCCTCGGGCGCCCGGCGGAGAACCTCTCGCCCGAACAGATCGCCGCCCGCTGGGGGAGGCTGACCGAGATCGACGGCGGCGGCACCGACGACACCGAGTACACCATCTTCGCGGCCTCCCTGCTCATCCGGCACGGGCACGTGCTGACCTCCCAGGACGTCGTCCAGGCCTACCACCAGGAGATCATCCCGCTGATCGACGGGCCGATGAAGGGCGCGGGCTTCTCCGAGCTCGGTGCCGTCCAGGCACTCCGGCGGGGACTCCGGCCACCGCTGACCGGCCAGTGGCACCGCCACGGCTGGTCGGACGGCCTGGCCATGCGCGCCGCACCGTACGGGATCTTCGCCGCGGGTGACCCCGGCGAGGCCGCCCGTCTGGTGGAGGTCGACGGCAGCGTGAGCAACTCGGGGGAGGGCATCCTCGGCGGCCGTGCGGTCGCCGGGGCGGTGGCCGCCGCGATGGCGGGCGCCTCCCCGGACGAGGCGGTCACGGCCGGTCTCGGCGTGATCCCCGAGGACTCGTGGACCGCCCGCAGCGTCGACCGCGCCCGCGAGGCCCTCGGCCCCGGAGCCGGCGACGTCGCCGGGCGGCTGCACGAGGCGGTCGTGGTCCGGCACTACCCGTGGACGGATCTGGCTCCCGAAGCCGTCGCCCTCGCCTTCGCCGCCTACCTGATGGGCGGGGGAGAGGTCGAGGAGTCCGTGGTGATCGCGGCGAACCTGGGACGGGACGCCGACACCACCGCGGCCATCGCCGGCGCCCTCGCCGGGGCGGGACGCGGCGAGGCGGCGGTGCCTGAGCGGTGGGCACGGCAGATCGGCCCGGTCGAGGGGCGCTGCCTGCCGGTGACCGCGGGACGGCACGTGCTCGACGTGGCCGATCGACTCGTGGAAGGGACGTAGGGCGATGACGTCGGGGGACAGGATCCTGGGGGCGTTCGCCGGTCTGGCGGCGGGCGACGCGGCGGGATGGCCGTCGTCGCGGCACAGGGCGGGGGTGCACGCACCGTGGAGCAGACGCCTCCACCGCGAGCTCGACGCCTTCGCCGAGGAGCATCGGGTGACCACCCTGCCGGTGCCGTTCGCGCTCAACCAGCCGGTCGCGCCGCTGGTGATGGGGCCGTCCGACGACGCCGAATGGCTCGCCTGGACCGTGCTCACCATCGACGAGGACCGCGCGGAGGCGTTCGCCGGCCTGATCGGCAGGGACGACGTCAGGGCGCGGATCTCGGTGCGGACCGCGCTGGACAACCTCGCGCGCGGTCTCGGCCCTCCCGCCAGCGGGCACGACAACCCGCACTTCTTCGACGACGCCGCGGCCGTGCGGGCGGTCGCCTTCGGGGCCGTCGGGCTGGACCCCACGGCCGACGCCCAGGTCACCAACGCCGGTGACGGCGTGCTCGGAGCCGTCGCCATGGCCAGGGCGATCGGCGTCCTGGTGGACGGCGGTCCGATGGGCGACGCCGTGCGGGCCGCGTTGGAGGCGCTTCCCGATGACACCGTCATCGGCCGCGCGACCCGTATCGCGCTCGCGGTCGCCCGCGAGGCGGGCGACCCGTTCGCGGCGGTGCCCGCGCTGGACGCGGCGCTGTTCGACCACGTCTACAGCTACGGGGTGGCCGCCGCCGAGACGCTGCCGGTGGCCCTCGCACTGGCGGAGGTCTCCGGCGGCTCGATAGGCACCGCCGTACCGGCCGCCGCCTGCCTGGCCACCGTGGCGGACTCCGCGCCCGCGCTGACCGGTGCGCTGACCGGCGCGTTCACCGGCCATGGTGCGCTGCCGCGGGGATGGAGCACCACCCTTACGGGTTGCTGCCTACCCGAACTGGCGGGAATCGACCTACTGGACATCGTGAGGGGACGGATCGGATGAGTACAGCGGGCAGGGGCACGCTCGAGGACAAGGCCGTGGGATGCGTGGCGGGTGCCGCGGTCGGCGACGCCCTCGGCGGCGCCACCGAGGGCTGGACGCCCGAACAGATCCACGAGCGTTACGGCGGGTACGTCGAGGGCCTGGTCCCGCCGTACTTCGAGGACTGGCGGAACGCCCGCCCCATCGCGCCCTACCACAAGGGCGACGGCCACATCACCGACGACACCCTGATGACCCACGCGCTGATCCGGGTCTACGAGCGGGTCGGGGGACACCTGGACGCCTACGCGGCGGCCGAGCACCTGGTACCGGAGATGCTGGGGGAGAAGCGCTGGATCCCGGAACTGGAGGCCGAGGCGCTGCTGCTGCAGCGGGTCTTCCTGGCGGAGAAGTGGCTGGTGCTGCGGCTGCACCACGGTCATGCGGACCCGCGTGAGGCAGGCGTGGGCAACATCGTCAACTGCGGTGCCGCGATGTACATGGCACCGGTCGGCGTGGTGAACGCCGCCGACCCCGACGCCGCCTACGCCGAGGCGATCGAGCTTGCCGGCGCCCACCAGTCCAGTTATGGACGGGAGGCGGCCGGGGTGCTCGCCGCCGCGGTGGCCGAGGCCATGCGCCCGGGCGCGACACCCGACTCGGTGGTCGCCGCCTGCCTGCGGCTGGCACGGGACGGTACCAGGGCGGCCATCGACGCGGTGTGTTCGGTGGCCCGCGACCTCGGCCACTGGGACGGCTCCTTCGAGAGGCTGCGCGCCGCCATGAAGCCCTACGACACGGTCGCCGACACCTACCGTGACCAGGGTCTCGGCGCCCGCCGCCCGAGCCGCCTGCACAGCATCGAGGAACTCCCGCTCGCCCTGGCCTTCCTGCTGATCGCCAAGGGCGACTACCGTGACACCGTCCTCGGTGGCGTCAACTACGGCCGCGACGCCGACTCCATCGCCTCCATGGGCGGCGCCGTCGCCGGAGCCCTCGGCGGGCGCGGAGCCGTCCCGGCCGACTGGGTGGAGCAGATCTCCGCAGCCAGCCGCACCGACCTCCTCACCCCCGGCCTGAACCTGGCCCGCGTCGCCCGCCGCATCCACGGCGCGGACCTGGCACGCCGCCGCGCCCACGAGTCCGCCTTCGCCGCCCTCGCCGGGGACGCCGGATGATCAGGCTGACCTGGGTGCAGCCGGAGGACCTGGTCGGCCACGAGCTGCGCCAGGCCACCGAGGACGGCCGCGAGGTGACGGAGATCGCCGCGCGCTGGCAGGCCGCGGGAGGACACGGCGCCCCGGCCCGGGCGGGAGCCTCGCCAGAGGCCCCTCCGGTACGGCTGCGCCGCCTGGCCGAGGAGCTGCTCGACGAGCTGGCCGCGATCCCGTCCCCGCTCGCCGAGCCCTCCACCCTGGCCGAGATCGTCACAGCCTGCCCGAGGTGGCCGTCACAAAGGGGCACGGCCACCTCGGGCACACAGGACATGGACCGGATGCTCGGCGCGTGGCTGGGCCGGGCGGCGGGCTGCGTGCTGGGCAAGCCGGTGGAGAAGATCCCCCGGGAGGGGATCAGGGCGATCGCCGAGGCGACGGGGAACTGGCCGATCCGGGGATGGTTCACCGCCAGGGGGCTTCCCGCCGAGATCGGCCGGCGCTGGCCGTGGAACCGTCGCAGCGCCGTCAACAGCCTCGCCGAGAACATCGACGGCGTTCCCGAGGACGACGACCTCAACTTCGCGCTGCTCGCCGTGGCCCTGCTGGAGCGGCACGGCCGGGGATTCGGCACCGACGACGTCGCGCGGCTCTGGCTGGACGAGCTGCCCGGCGGCCGGGTCTTCACCGCCGAGCGCGCCGCCTACCGCAACCTGCTGGCCGGTCTGGAACCGCCCACCTCCGACGACCCGCGGGCTCTCAGCACGGCGACCTTCCGCAACCCGTTCCGGGAGTGGATCGGTGCGCTGATCAGGGCCGACGTCTACGGCTGGGTCAATCCCGGCGATCCGGCCACGGCCGCGGAGTTCGCCTGGCGCGACGCGCGGCTCAGCCACACCGCCAACGGGATCTACGGCTCCATGTTCGTGGCGGCGATGTGCGCCACGGCGCTGACCGCCTCCTCCACCGAGGAGGTGGTCGCCGCCGGTCTTGCCGTGATCCCGCCGGACTCCCGCCTGGCCGCCGCCGTACGGCAGGCCGCCGAGGACGCGCGCCGGGAACCGGACTTCGAACGGGTCGTCGACCGGCTCCACGCACGCCACGGGGAGCTGCACTGGGTTCACACGGTCAACAACGCCGCACTGATCACGGCGGCCCTGGTCCACGGCCGGGGTGACTTCACCGCCTCGATCGCCGGCGCCGTGGCGGGCGGCTGGGACACCGACTCGGCGGGGGCGACCGTGGGCTCGATCGTCGGCGCGCTGCGCGGCGCGTCGCGGATCCCGGAGGGGTGGGCGTTGCAGAATCGGCTGTCCAGTAGCATCAGCGGATTCGACGGCATCGGCCTGGACGAACTGGCCCGCCGTACGCTGGCCCTGGGGGTGGAGGAATCATGATCTCGGTGTTCGGCAGTGTCAACATGGACCTGGTGGCCTATGTCGATGCCGCACCCGCGCTCGGCGAGACCGTGACCGGCCGCGCCTTCAGCACGGTTCCCGGCGGCAAGGGCGCCAACCAGGCCATCGCCGCCGCGCGGGCGGGTGCCAGGGTGGCCTTCCTCGGGGCGGTGGGCGACGACGACTTCGGCACCGAGATGCGCGGGACGCTCGCCGAGGCGGGCGTCGACGTGACGAACCTGCGCACGGTCCCCGGGCCCTCGGGCATCGCCCAGATCGTGGTGGACGGCGGCGGTGGCAACTCGATCATCGTGGTGCCCGGTGCCAACGGGGCCGTGACCGCCCCCACCGAGGCCGAGATCGAGGTCATCTCCCGCTCCGACGTGCTCCTGCTCCAGCTGGAGCTTCCCATCGAGGCGGTCACCGCCGCCGCCAGGGCCGCCCGTGCCGCGGGGACCACGGTGGTCCTCACCCCCGCCCCCGTCCAGCCCCTGCCCGCGGAGCTGCTGGAGGCCGTGGACATCCTGGTGGCCAACGAGCACGAGGCCGTCGCGATCACCGGCCAGGCGGACCACGAGCGCGCCCTGAAGGAACTGAGGGGCACGGTCGGATGGGTGATCGTCACCCTGGGGGCGCGCGGCGCGCTCACCTCCTCTGACGACGGAGCCGCCGTGTGGGTCGAGGCACCCAGGGTGAACGCGGTGGACACCACGGCCGCGGGCGACACCTTCGTGGGGGCCCTCGCCGTGGCCCACGTCGAGAAGCAGCCCGCCGACCAGGCCGTCCGCTTCGCCACCGCGGCGGCGGGCCTGTCCGTCCAGCGCGCGGGCGCCAGCAGTTCGATGCCCACCCGCGCCGAGATCGACCGGAGCCTTTCCGCGGCCGGTGCCTGACACTCCGGTGCTGACACCCGGCGGGGACCTCCCGGCCGATCTCGGGTGCGGGAGCACTAGCCGCTGATGAGGGAGGTCTCCGACAGCGTGAGCAGGAACGCTCCCGCCGAGAGCAGCGCGATCGCCCAGGAGCGGCTGATGGCGGACCAGATCGTGGCGGCCAGGAAGCAGATCAGGGCGAGCAGCACGAGAACGTCCACGAGAATCCTCCAAAGGGTCGGCCCCCGGACGATCACTGTCCGGGGCAAGCCCTCACTGCCCCGCGCGCACCGGGGGTAACACGTCGTGCCCCCGTTTCATGGGAGCGGGAACTTCGGCCAGCCCGCCTTTTCCTGATATTTCCCGCTATGCCCCTTCCCAGAGGGCGGCGGCGGCCTCGGCGCATGCCACGTCCTGGCCGACGGTGCCGCCGCTGACGCCGACCGCGCCCACCACCCCGCGGCCGTCACCGGGCTCTCCGAGCGGGATGCCGCCGCCGAAGCACACGTACCGGTCGCCGGCCAGGCCGTGCAGTTCACCTCCCGGCAGGACCAGCGGCGCGAGGTCGGCGGTCGGCATGTGGTGGGCCACCGCGGTGTGGGCCTTGCCGGGGGCGAGGACGGGGCCGGAGATCCGTGCGCCGTCCATCCGCTGGAACGCCACCAGGTGTCCGCCCGCGTCGACCACCGCGACCGAGATGAGCGCTCCCTCCCGCACGGCCTGCCGCACCGCGGCCTCACACATGCGCAGCGCGAGTTCCAGGTTCACCGGACTCCTCAATGTTTCGAAAACCTTCGGCGCGGACGGTCGGGGGATGCGAGATGCCATTAACGATCCGACGTTCGTGTGCGCTCTTCGGAGGACCGGGGTGAGCCGGGAATGTCGCCCGGTGCGGAGAGGATCACACGCGGCGACATTCCGATGACTCTTACCAAGAGTGATGTTTATCTTACTCCAAGCTACGATCTCGTCACTGGCGGAATCGTTGAGGTGCCGTCTCGACGTGGGGAGAGGCATGCGCAGTCATAACCGTGCGAACATCGTTCACCAGCTCAAATACGCCCTCAACCATCCGGGGCGAGTCCCCAGGCACCTGAGCCGGCTGAGCAGGAACATGTGGCTGCGCCTGAGCACCCGTGACCATGTCTCCTACTACCGGGCCATCATGAGGTCCGACACCGCGCGCAGCCCCCACGCGGCCGTGGGCAGCAAGTCCTACCGGCGCTGGACGGTCCTGGGAAAGATGCAGTTCGACTACCTGGTGCGGCACGGGCTGGAACCCGGGCACCGCATGCTGGAGATCGGCTGTGGCAACCTGCGGGCCGGGCGCCTGTTCATCGGTTACCTCGACGCCGGAAACTACTACGGTCTCGACATATCCCCGGACATCCTGATCGCCGCCCAGGAGACCCTGGTCTCCTACGACCTGCGGGAGAAACTCCCCCATCTCATGCTGGTCGGAGACCTGCGCTTCGCCGCCCTGCCCAGTGAGATGTTCGACGTCGTGCACGCCCACAGCGTCTTCTCCCACTCCCCGCTGCCGGTGATCGAGGAGTGCTTCCGGCACATCGGCCGGGTCGTGAAGCCGGGAGGCTGGTTCGACTTCACCTTCGACCGCACCGAGGGCAGGGAGCACCAGGTCCTGGGCGAGGACTTCTACTACCGCGCCGAGACCCTGCTCGACCTGGCCTCCGGATACGGCCTGCAGGCGACTCTCATGGAGGACTGGGAGCTGCTCCCGCACCGGCAGTCCAAGATCCGCATCAGGTTTCCCGGGCCCGAGCCCTCGGCGGGTCGCGCCGTACGTGATCAGGACCGGTCCGAGGCGGATCGCCGGAGAGACCTGGACCGCGAAGCCGGGCAGGCGATGTCGGATCTCGGATAGGATCTGGCGCCCTGTGCGACCGAGCTGGAGGAACCGATGCGGGCCCACGACCTGTCCGCCGGGGGCGGTGTGCTGGCCCGCGCGCATGACGTGGCCCGCGCGGCGGCGCGGATCCACGGACTGCCCGACGCCGAGGTCACGCTGATCAACGTGTCGGAGAACGCCACCTACCGGGTGGACGACCCGGTCACGGGGAGGCGCTCCATCCTGCGGGTGCACCGCCTCGGCTACCACTCCATCCCGGCGATCCTGTCCGAGCTGGCCTGGCTGGAGGCGCTCCGCGAGCAGGAGGGGATCCGCACCCCCCGGGTGCTCCAGGCCCCCGACGGCTCCCGGGTGCTGACCGTCCCCGGCGCCGAGCCCCGGGAGTGCGTCATGTTCGAGCTGCTGCCCGGTGCCGAGCCGTCCCTGGAGAACCCGGTGCCCGGGTTCGAACGGCTCGGCGCGCTCACGGCGCGGATGCACCGGCACGCGCGCCGCTGGTCTCGGCCCAAGTGGTTCACCCGCTTCCACTGGGACTACGAGGCGGCCCTCGGCGCCGGGGCGCGATGGGGCCGCTGGCAGGACGGCCTGGGCATGGAGGCCGAGGCGCGGGCCGTGCTGGGGCGGCTGGACAAGGAACTGCGCGAGCGGCTCCACCGCTTCGGCCGGGGGCCGGAGCGCTACGGCCTGGTCCACGCCGACCTGCGTTCCGCCAACCTGCTCGTGGCGGGCGAGGGACCACCCAGCGTCATCGACTTCGACGACTGCGGCTTCGGCTGGCACCTCTACGACCTGGCCGCGGCGGTCAGCTTCATCGAGCACCTCCCCGAGGTCCCCGAACTGCTCGACGCGTGGGTGCGGGGTTACCGGACCGTCCTGGACCTTCCGGCCGAGGACGAGGCGGAGATCTGGACGTTCGTCATGTTCCGCCGCCTGCTGCTGGTCGCCTGGATCGGCACCCATACCGGCGCGGACATCGCCGTCGAGCTGGGCTCCGGTTACACCGAGGGCGCCTGCGAGCTGGCCGAGCGCTATCTCGGCGGCTCGCTCCGCTGACCAGGTCCGTCCGGTGGCACTCGCGGCGTTCTCGTACGGGCCGCTCGGCGAAGTGGCGCGCTGTGATCGCGCATCGGGAAATCGTCCCTACCCACTCCTGGGACACGGCGGGTCCGCGGTGGTGAATACGCGTCGGCGCCCGCGTCGCCGTGCGGGTAACGCGTAATCCGATAATGGGATTTCCGTGACGGGGATTCCATCTCCCGGCCCTTGTTTTCCGCCCCCTTCGTCGAATCCGGGTGTTTTCCGGCAGCCTTCGTCACCGTGGCCGCGGGCGGCGGTCCGGTGGGGCCGGGACTGCGAGGTCAGGACTTGAGTTCGCGTCTGATGTCCTCGTCGTCCGGTGCCAGTTCAAGCGCCCGGGTGAGGTCGGCGACCGCCTCCGTCTCCCGCCCGGCGGCGCGCAGTGCCATCGCCCGGTTGAACAGCAGCGCGGGGTCCGCTCCGGGTTCGAGGGCCCGGGTGAAGTCCGCGACGGCGCCCTCGGGGTCACCGGTCTCGAACGCCAGCAGTCCTCGGTTCGCCCAGGCGGCCGCCAGCGAGGGGGCGAGCTCCAGCGCCCTGTCGAAGGCGGTACGCGCCCTGTCGTAGCGCCCCTCCGCCGTCTCCACCTGGCCCAGCGCGCACAGCAGGTACGGGTTGGCCGGATCGATGGCGAGCCCGGTCTCCGCGTCCACCCTGGCCTTGCCGTACTCACCGAGGGCGGCCAGCAGCCCGGCCCGGTTGGCCAGGCCGTCCACGAACTCCGGGTCCAGTTCCAGCGCGTGGTCCAGGTCGCTGAGCGCACCCCGGTGGTCCCCCCGGGAGAAGCGGATCTCGGCCCGGTTGTAGTAGGGCTCGGGGAAGGGCGGGCCGACCCGCATGGCCGTCTCGTAGTCGTCGATCGCCGCGTCCATCCGGCCCAGCCGGTGCAGCAGGTTGCCCCGGTCGATGTAGTAGTCGGGGTATCCGGGGTCGGCTGCGATCACCGCGTCCAGGTCCTCCAGCGCCTCCTCGGGGTGGCCCAGCATCACGGTGAGCTGCGCCCTGTTGGCCAGCAGCACCAGCCGGTGTATCGGGTGCTCGCCGGGACGCAGGTCGCGGTCGGCCAGGGCGACGGCCTCGGAGACCAGCTCCAGTGCCTTGGCCGGGCGGCCTCGCCGTACCTCCACCAGTGCCCGGCCGTTGAGGTCGAACCCCAGCTTGAACGCCCGCTCGCGCGGGTCGGGCAGCAGCGAGGAGATGGCGATCGCCTGGTTGACCAGCGCGAGCGCGGCGTCCGGGTCACGCCGGGCCTGGTCGTGGTGGCGTACCTTCAGCATTCCGGTGGCGTAGGCGACCGAGGCGTGCACGGCGGGGGAGACGCTCTCTCGCCTGGCCAGGTCGAACAGGTCCTCGGACTCGTCCTCCCTGCCCAGCGCGGCCAGCGCGGTCGCGGTGCTGTGCAGGAGCCGCCACCAGGTCCCGCTGTCGCCTTCGGGATCGGCGAGGCGCAGGGCGCGCCTGCCGAGATCCACCACGGCGTCATGGCAGCCCGTGTCCAGGCACCACTGCACCGCGAACAGGAACGCCTCCACCGCCTTCGACGTGTCGCCGCCGCGCTCGCGGTGGTAGGGGACCGCTCCAAGCCGCGCGCCGATCGTCCCCTCCCGCTCCAGCCTGTCGGCGAGGGCGCGGTGCTCCTCCTCACCGAGCGGATCCTCGACGGTGGTCCCCCGGCGGGTCACCACGGTCAGCGACTCCGCCGGGACACGGCGCCGCAGCACCGTCAGGAGTTCGAGGTCGGTGGGGTCGGCCCGGTCGACGTTCTCGACGACCAGCGTCCGCGGACCGGTTTCGGCCAGGTGCTCGCGGACGAACTCGGCCAGGCCGTTGGCCAGGCGCAGCGTGCGCCGCGGCGCGTGCACCAGGATCCGCTCCGCGCTGGGCAGGCTCGCGGCCACGGAGCGGCGCCGGTCGGGAACCAGGTCCTGCAGGTCGGGGGCCGCCGCGCGCAACTCGATGTCGTAGCGGGCGACAAGCTCGGGCCGGGCCGTGGGCACCAGGGCGGCGACGAGCGCGCCCCCCGCGGTGTAAGGACCGCGCAGGTGCCGGTCGGCGTCCACCACGAGCGGCGGCGACACGGGAAGAGACGGGTTTTCTGGCGGTTGGGCTCCCCGACTCACCGGACTCCTCTAAGTCGATTTAGATGATATTTGATGATATATGGCTATGGCGTGCTGGGGGCCGGCGCCCACTGCTGGACGCCGGTGCTGCGATTCCTCTCAGCCGACATGCTTGGCGCTTGCGGTACCACTGAGCGTGACGGTGCCAGGTTTGTGAACAATAACGTGCTTCATTACCGACCTCTCTCGCGAATAAGAGCAAATCGCAAGTATTCGCAATAATTGCCCATATTGACAAGATCTATTTCTTATAGTGGCCGCATCCGGACAGCCCTATGGACAGGTGGCGTGCGGTGGTGTCCGCGAACGCCGTCGCGGGCCCATGCCCGGCCCGGCCGCTGTGAGCGGCTCCTGCCGGGGATGGGACCCTGGTCCGATGGAACAGAGAAGCCGCTGGGCGGACATCGCGGGAGACGACGCCGGGGAGCGGTACGCGGCGAGGTTCGCCAGGCTGGCCGAGTCGGGGGCGGACACGCACGGCGAGGCACGGTTGTGCGCGGGGCTGCTGCCGCCGGGCGCGCGGGTGCTGGACGCCGGGTGCGGGACCGGGCGGGTGGCGATCCGGCTGGCGGAGCTGGGATACGACTGCGTGGGCGTCGACCTCGACGCGTCCATGCTGGAGGTCGCCCGGCGGGCCGCACCGGAGCTGCCCTGGATCCTGGCCGACCTCAGCGACCTCGGTGATCTCGCCGGCTCCGCGGAGTTCGCGGAGCCGGCGGAGCGGGCCGTGTCCGGCGAGCGGCGTGGGCGGGGCGAGCGCTTCGACATGGTTGTCGCCGCGGGCAACGTCATCCCCCTGCTGGCCCCCGGGACCGAGGCGCGGACCGTCGCCGGGCTCGCGGCACTGCTGCGGCCCGGCGGGTTGCTGGTGAGCGGGTTCGGGCTGGACGCAGCGCACCTTCCGCTCGCCTCCGCCACGGTCACCCTGGACGACTACGACGCCTGGTGCCGGGCCTCGGGGCTCGCCCCGCTGCGGCGCCTGGCGACTTGGGACGGCGCACCCTACGACGGTGGTGGATACGCGGTGAGCGTCCACGTACGAACCCCGGGCGAACGGGACTTCGAACGGTAGTAGCTTCATCCCATGCGACTGGGCGTTCTCGACATCGGTTCCAACACGGTTCATCTGCTGGTGATGGACGCACATCGGGGGGCCCGGCCGCTACCGGCGTACTCCCACAAGGAGGAACTGAGGCTCTCCGAGCACATGGACGAGGGCAACCGCCTGTCGGCGGAGGGCGCGACGCGGTTGCGGGAGTTCGTCGAGGAGGCGCTGCGGATCGCCGAGGACAAGGGGGTCGAGGACCTTATGGCCTTCGCGACCTCCGCGATCAGGGAGTCGGTGAACGGTGAGGAGGTCCTCGCCGGGATCAAGGCCGCCACGCAGGTCGACATCGAGGTGTTGTCCGGCCAGGACGAGGCGAGGTTGACGTTTCTGGCGGTGCGCCGCTGGTTCGGGTGGTCCTCCGGGCGGCTGCTCGTGCTGGACATCGGCGGCGGGTCGCTGGAGATCGCCTCGGGGATCGACGAGGAGCCCGACGTGGCGGTGTCGCTGCCGCTGGGGGCCGGCCGTCTCACCCGCGACCACTTCACCGCCGACCCGCCACCGACCGACGAGGTGCGGGCACTGCGCAGGCACGTGCGGGCCGAGATCGCCCGCGTGGTGGGCAAGGTGTCGCGGTACGGCCAGGCGGATCACGCGGTGGCGACGTCCAAGACGTTCAGGCAGCTCGCGAGGATCGCCGGCGCGGCACCCTCACACGAGGGGGTGAACGTACGCCGGGTGCTCGGGCACGCGGACCTGGTCGGCTGGACCGACCGGCTGGCCAGGATGAGCACGGGGGAGAGGGCCGAGCTGCCCGGGGTGTCGGAGGGGCGGGCGCCGCAACTGCCCGCCGGAGCCATCGTCGCCGACGCCACCATGGACCTGTTCGGAGTGGCCCAGCTGGAGGTGTGCCCGTGGGCGTTGCGCGAGGGCGTCATCCTGCGCAGGCTGGACGCAATGCCCGAGTAGTAAGGTTTATCCGGCCTTCCGCGGGTTAGTGCGCATAGCCATGAACAGCCCTCAGACTCAGGTGGCAGGTGCCGCTCACAGAGCGGCCAACAGTCAGACGCTGGACAGGTTGGCGCGGGTCGGTTTGGCCTGCAGGGGGGTCCTTTACGGGCTGATCGGTTTTCTCGCCCTGCAGATCGCCTTCGGCGGTGGCAGCGGTGGCAAGGAGGCCGACAAGACCGGGGCCATCGAGACGGTGGCGGAGCAGCCGTTCGGCATGGTGCTGCTCTGGCTCATGGTCGTCGGCTTCGCGGCCCTGGTCCTCTGGCAGCTGTCCGAGGCCGTCATCGGCCGGGGCCAGACCAAGGACCGGGTGGAGGCCGCGGCGCGCACGGTGGTCTACGGGTTGATCGTGGCCACGCTGCTCGGGGTCGTGCTGCGCGGAGACTCGGGAAGCTCGACGGACAGTCAGTCCAAGGACCTCACGGCCAAGCTGATGGAACTGCCCGGCGGGCAGTTCATCGTGGGCCTGGTCGGACTGGGCGTCATCGCCCTTGGGGCCTACTGGATCCACAAGGGCTGGAAGAAGAAGTTCCTCCAGGACCTGCGCACCGGCGAGATGCCGCCGAAGGCGCGTGACCTGGCCGAGAAACTCGGCATGGCCGGCTACCTCGCCCGCGGTGTGATCGCCGCGGTCGCCGGCGTCTTCGTCATCCAGGCCGCGATCACCTACGACCCCGACAAGGCCAAGGGCATCGACTCGACGCTGCGCTCGCTGGCCGACACCCCGGCCGGTCCGTGGCTGCTCGGGGTCGTCGCGATCGGCCTGCTGCTGTTCGCGGTCTACTGTTTCTTCGAGGCCCGCTGGCACCGGATGTGACGGGTGAAACCGCACGGTACGGCAGGTGCGGGCATGCAGCGGAAGGCCCGTCTGGCAAGCCCCACCTGTCTATCCGGTAAGTGATCGCATTCCTACTTTTCCGAGACATCTTCCCTTTCGAGCTCCGCGTCTTCCCAAAGGCAGGAACGGCATCGGAGGGGGCATATGGACTCGTCGGAGTACGACGGCAGCGAATGGGTTCTCCGCCTTGCGGGCTCCCCGGACCAGGTGGTCAGAGCCCGCCGCCTGGTCTCGATGACCCTGGGGCGAGACCATCCCCTCCATGACGACTGTGTCCTGCTGACCAGTGAGATCGCCACCAACGCGGTGATCCACTCCCGCTCCGGGGACGGCGGGGCGTTCACGGTCACCGTGGCCTACTCGGCGACCGGCGTGCGGGTCTGCGTCCAGGACGAGGGCTCCTCAGAGGCTCCCTGCCTCTGCCGCGCCTCGGCGGACGCGACGGGGGGCCGCGGCCTGCCCCTGCTGGAGGCGCTGGCCCACCGCTGGGGCCTGGTCAGGGAGGCGGGGGCCAACAAGGTCTGGTTCGAGCTGGTGCTCGAACTGGCCGGGATGCGCGCGGGCAGCCTGGCAGGCGCCAGGTGAGAGTTCGGGGCTCGGCCGGACGTCGAGGGGGCCGGTACCGGGCCGGGACGAGTCGGAGGCGCAGCCACCCTCGGCACCCTGCCGGCAGCCGTGCCGTGGAGACCCCAGGCGACATGGCGGGCCTCCTCCGAGAAAGGAGGCCCGCGACCTGCTCAGGCCGGCTGTTGCGAGGCCGTGAACGGGCGGGGGGCGGGGCGGACGTCGAGTTCGGTCAGCAGGCCGGCCATCCGGGCGGCGCGGAGCGGGTCGACGGGCAGGACATGGCCGGTCCACCAGCGGGCGATCTCCGAGGACGGCCCCTCGGGCACCAGTTCCAGGTAGTCGTCCAGCGGAGGGTCGTAGATGAAGCCGGGCACCACGCCCCGGCTCTCCAGCCGGGCGACCACCTCGTCGCGGTTCTCGACCAGCAGGGGCACCCGCAGCAGCGGCTGTGGCGCCGCGTCGCGGACGCCCTCGGCCGCCCAGGGCAGGGTACGCAGTAGTTCGACCCCGGCCACCCGCCGACCGCGCTCGCGGTCGATCACCCGGAAGCGGGAGCGCTGGTAGCGGCGGAGCAGCGGCCCCTGGCGCATCCGCCAGTCGTCGAGGTCGATCCGCAGCCAGTGGTCCAGGGCACGCAGGTCCACCGGATCGCCGGCGAGGGCCGCGCGCAGCTCCTTCTCGCGGGGCGGGCAGCGGTGCCCGGTCCACTGGACGAGGCCGAGCGCTTTGAGGGCGTGCCACATCGGCCGGACCAGCCCGGTGCGGTAGATCGTCTCGCGCAGCACGGGCCGCAGCGTGCCGAGCAACTGGGCGCGCGCCCCGCCGGGGAGCAGTGACTCGTCCCTGGCCCGGGCCAGCTCGGGCAGTGCGGCCGGGTCCCGCGCGGTGAGGAACCCGCCGGACATCGCCCGCCCGTGCTTGGCGAGGCTGAACACCCCGGCGGTGCCGAACGTGCCTGCGGCGCGGCCGCCCACCGTCGTCTGCATGGCGTGTGCCGCGTCGTCGAGGAGGATCACGCCGCGCCGGTCGCACTCGGCCCGCAGCTCGGTGACCCGGTCGGGCTGGCCGTACAGGTGCGTGGTGACGACACCGGCCAGGCCGTTCCAGTCGATGTTGGGGACGTCGATGTTGCCGTCACGCCAGGAGACCGGCGCCATCACCGGTTCCAGCCCGGCGGCCAGCACGACGAACAGCACGGTCTCGCAGTTCGTCGGTGAGATGAGCACCCTGTCGCCGCGTTCGAACCAGTGACGCAGCGCCAGGAGCAGACCGAACCTGGCGGAGGGCACGTGCAGGCACTCCTGGCCGATCCGGTCTCGCATGGCCGCCTCAAGCTCGCGGCTGCCGTTCTGACCGCTCACTGGGCCTTCCCTCGGGTGCGCAGCCGCCCGTACCGCTTCATGGCCCTGTCGGCGGCGCCGTACAGGGCCGGGCTGTCAAGGATGAAGCGCCGCACGCGGCGGACCGGTGCGGTGCGTAGCCAGTGCGCCGCCGCGCCGGCCGAACGGCGGCGCACGATGCCCTCGGTGACCGGGACGGTCCTGCTGCACAGTGCGTCCTTGTACTCCGAGCCGTTACTGATGCCGAGATCCAGCGAGCTGACACCGATCTTCGCGGCGGCCTCGACCATGTGCAGGTGCTGGATCAGGCCGGGGGAGTACTTGGCGTAGTCGGGGTCGTACGCGGGGAACCAGCCGATCATCATCGTGTCGGTGCGCAGCCCGAAGTGGCCCGCGACGGGTCTGCCGTCCGCGTACAGCATGGACAGCGGCCCGGCGAAGTCGGGGGTGTCGACGGCGTGCAGGCGCTCGGTCAGCTCCACGACCCATGACCTGGCGAAGCGGTCGGGGCGGCCCATCCGCTGGTACTGGGCCGATTTCCACTCCCGCAGCAGCCGGAACTGCTCCGTGTCGCGCACCGCGAACTCGGAGGTGATCTCGCCCACGTCGCGGCCCAGCTTCCGTTCCTTGTACAGGGTGCTCTTGACGAACTTCGGAGAGCGTTCGCGCAGTTCGTCGAGGAAGGCCGGGTAGCCGTCGGCGAAGTCGAGGACCACGGCATCCTGCCTGAGCGTCTCGAACGGCTGGAACCAGGGCTGCCGGTCGACCATGCAGCCGAACTCCCACACGCTCAGCCCGCACTCCTTGAGCAGGGTGTTGGAGTCGAATTCGGCACCGGGCACGTGGACCACGCCCTGGGAGAGCGAGACCCATCCGCCCAGGGCGGCGCCCACTCCGCCACCGTGCCGCTCGAAGGGGAAGAACCCGACGGGCCCGTCCGACTCGGTGATCACCGCCACCCGCGCCCCGGTGTTGACCTCACCCATCGCGATCGTGAAGTCCGGGCTGAGGAAGGGGTTGGCGAGGTGCGGGCTGGAGCGTTGCATCTCGCGCCAGGCCGCGACCTCGTCCGGGCCCAGCTCCGCGGGCCGGATGACGTTGACCCTCATGCGACCCCTCCCGTCGCGCCGGGGTGACCGGCGACCGTGCCTGCGGTGCGCGTCAACCTACCGTTCACGAGGAGGCGATCCTTTCTCGAAGCCCGGGTTGGGGAACCGAACGTCGTCCTCGGGGCGGAGCACGCGCGATCCGGCTGACCCGTGGACATGGGTGGCGTGCGTCACGGGGCGAGGGAACCGTCCCGGAACCGGGCGGCGCCCCCTGTTGCCGCCACCCGATGCAGTAAATCTACCTAAATATTACCTTACCTGCTAAGCGATATCGAAAATGGTCGGACTCGGCAGCACCGGGGAAACCTGGGGATGGGGCGGTGGGACGGCCGGGACGAGCCGTTCGACGACCGGCAGGGCGCGGTGGGCGTAGAGCGGATCGACCGGCAGCACGTGCCGGCCCCACCAGCGCGCGATCTCGGGCTCCGGCGAGGGGCTGGTGAACCCGGGCAGGTAGCTGTCGTACGGCGGGTCGTAGAGGTATCCGGTGGCGACCCCGTGTCGCTCCAGTTCGGCGATGGCCTCGTCCCGGCCCGAGACCAGCAGCGGGACCCGGAACAGCGGCTGATCCAGGTGCCGGTGGACGGCCGGCGCCACGGTGGGCAGCGCGGCCAGCGCCGAGACGCCGGCGATCCGCCGCGACCGCTGCCTGGGCAGCGTCCGCAGGCGCCTGGACTGGTACCAGCTTGAGAGGTGGCCGCGCCTGGCCCGGTAGTCGTGCAGGTCGGCCTGGACCCAGGAGTCGAACGCCGGTAGCTGCGGCGCGTACTCCAGCGCCCTGACCAGGTCCGCCGGACGCGGAGCGATCCGGTAGCCCTCGCGTTCCTCCTCCATGCCGAACGCGCGCATCGCCCTCAGCGCCGGGCGGACCATGTTCAGGCGCAGCGCGGTGTGCCGGCCCACCGAGGTCAGCACGCTGTGGACCTCCTTCCTGAAGGCACCCGGCTGCAGCAGCCGGTCACGGTCGCGCTCCAGGGTGCGCAGGTCCTCCAGGCGCTCGACCGCGATCACTCCACCGGAACCCGCTCCGGCGTGCTTGGACAGGCTGAACACGCCCGCCACCCCGAAGGTGCCCAGCGGCCTGCCGTGCACGCTCGTCTCCATCGCGTGCGCGACGTCCTCGATCAGGATCTTGCCCGTGAACGCCCTCACCCGGTCCGGCAGGCCGTACAGGTTGGTGGTCAGCACCGCGTCGACCGCGTCGAGGTCGACGGCGCCCGCGTCGATGTTGCCGTCGTCGGCGGAGAGCGGGGCGATGACCGGGCGCAGTCCGGCGGCGAGCACGAGAAAGAGGATCTCGTCGGCCGACAGCGGCGACATCAGCAACCGCTGGCCGGGGCTGCACCAGTGCCGCAGGGCCAGATACAGCCCCAGACGGTTGGAGGGCAGCGGAAGGCAGCGGCGGCCTGTCCGCTTCGCCACAATGTGCTCAGGAGTCACTGGAGACCGTCTATCACGTACGAGATCAAGACTGCAAACAGAGCCACGCCGTCCCTAACCTGCGACGACCTGGGACGCCCTGCCGTGGTTGATCACTCTGCGGATGTTCGGGAGGATCAGTAGCGCGACCAGGAGCTGGCTGCCGAGCATCGCGTAGCCCACCGCGGCGATCCCGAAGAGGGGGAACAGCAAGACGATCGAGGTGAGGACCAGCACCGCCATCCCGATCTGGACGAGTGCGAGCTTGCGGGCCTCGCTCTGCGCGCGCAGCATGCTGAGGCAGATCTCGATCACCGTCTGGGGGAGTACGGCGATCGCCATCAGGCGGAGCAGCGGTGTGCCCGCCTCGGCGAACCCGGGGCCGAACACGCTCAGGATCAGGGGCGCGCCGACCACGACCACCGCGATGACCGGTCCGACGATCAGGAAGGTGCGGCGCAGCGCGTTGCGCACGCTCTGCGCCAGCTGGGCGGCGTTGAAGGATCCCTCGACCGTCAGGGACACCGCCATGTTGGCCGCCAGCAGCCCGATCATGGAGCCCAGCGTGTGGGCTATCGAGAAGTAGCCGAACGTCGGCGCGTCGTCGAGCCAGCCCGCGATGATGACCGGGACCAGATAGAGGATCAGCAGGATGGAGAAAGCGCCGGGGAAGTCTCCGGCCAGGAAACGGCCCACCTCGCGCAGGCGCGGCGGGTTCGCGGCGCTCTCCTCGGTGTTCTTGACGTGCCTGGGGATGATGACGCCGAAGATGAACCAGCTGATCGGGATCAGCGCCATGGCCGTCGGCACGATCCACGAGACGAAGATCCCGCCGAAGAGGCCGCCCTCCGGCAGCGCGACCGCGAGCGCGGCGAGCATGCCCATCTTGACCAGGCCGAACGCCAGGCTGTTGACCGGCACCCAGACGGCCTTGCGCAGCCCGGCCAGGGTCACGTCCTGGAGAGTGAAGATCGTCCAGACGAGAACCGAGACGAGGAAGAACAGTCCGGGCCCGAACCCGGCGAGGTCGGCGTAGACCGCCCCCCACACCGGCAACGTCAGCAGGAACCCCAACGCCGCCACCAGGCCGGTGGCCCCGGCGATCGCGTAGCCGCGCAGGACGAACTCGGCGGTGCGGCGGCCGGCCACCGGGATGAACCTGGCCAGCGCGCCCGCGAAGGCGAGCCCGGTCAGAGAGGCGAACAGCCGCATCGCGCTGATCACGGCCTGGCCCTCACCGAACGCGGCGGCGGTGTACAGGTGCGTGGCGAGGAACCAGTAGCCGAGGCCCAGCACGGCGGTGATCCCGGTATTGATCATCAGTGCGTAGCCCTGTAGGAACAGGGGGTTTCTCAGATCCTTGCGCAGGCGGTCCATCAGCCCGGTCCTGCGCTCCTCGGTCACTGTCCGGCCCATCGCCTGGTCGCCTCCGTCGCGCGTCACCTCGTCATCATCGGGTGGAGCGCTTGCAGCGACCTTGCCGTCGGCTGCACGCAGGCCGGTGGCCGAGTCCGGTCGCGTCCCCGGCAGGTCCGGCAGGGCGCCCGGCGGGGGGGTGCCGCCCTCGTGCCAGGCGGGCAGCCCCGTGCCGTTCTCATTCACCGCGACGCTCCCGATCCGCACCACTCTCCGGAGCGGTGCAGGATGCCCGCCCGTCGCTCGCACGGGATGGTTCGGTGGCGTCCCCGAGGGGGGGCGGGATGGCGCCGCGCCAGCGTTCGCGTCCCGTCACCAGACCGGCCGGTCACCGAGGGGTATATGAGAATCGGCACGTGAGCCATGATGCCCCAGTTTCAGGCGGGCCGTGTCCGGCATGTATCCGGAAGTGCCCGGCAGGGCTCGATCGTGATGGGGAGCGCCCTGTTTTATCCGGGATCGGTGCTGTGGCCCGCTGAGGCGGCGGGAGAGGTGAGAAGACGATCGAGGACGCGGACGCCGAACTCCAGACCCTCGACGGGAACGCGCTCGTCCACGCCGTGGAACATGCCGAAGTAGTCGAGTTCCGGGGTGAGCATCAGCGGGGCGAAGCCGTAACCCCTGATACCGAGCCCCGCGAAGGACTTGGCGTCCGTGCCGCCGGACATCACGTACGGCACCGGCCGCGCCGCCGGGTCCTCGGCCACCAGGGCCGCGCCGAGCCGCTCGAAGAAGGGTGAGTCCATCGGGGCGGAGGGGGCGTCCTCCAGGTTGACGAACTCCCGCCTCACCCGGGGGCCGAGCAGGCGGTCGATCGTCTCCAGGAACTCCTCCCGGCCCCCCGGCAGGAACCGCCCGTCGACGTGGCCCACGGCGGTGCCGGGAACCACGTTGACCTTGTAGCCCGCCTGGAGCATCGTCGGGTTCGCCGAGTTCCGGATCTGCGCCCCGAACAGGGAGCCGACCCGGCCGAGCCGTTCGGCCTCCTCCTCCAGCCGGTCGAGGTCGATGCGCTCGCCGAGGATGTCCGACAGGCTCTCGATCAGCGTCGCCACCTCGGGCGTCAGCCGCACCGGCCAGCGGTGAGAGGCGATCCGGGACATGGCGTGGCAGAGTTCGGCCACCGCGTTGTCCGCCGGCGGGCGGGAGCCGTGGCCCGCGACGCCGGTCGCGGTGAGTCTCATCCAGGCGGTGCCGCGCTCGCCCACCGCGACCGGGTAGATCCGTGCTCCGGGAGCCTCGACGCTGTAACCGCCTGACTCGCTGATCGCCTCGGTGCAGCCGTCGAACAGTTCGCGGTGGTGTCGCACCGCGTATCGCGCGCCGTACTCGCCGGTGGCCTCCTCGTCGGCGAGGAACGCCAGCACCACGTCCCGCCCGGGCCGTACCCCGCGCCGCGCCCACTCGCGGACCAGGGTGAGCGTCATGGCCAGGGTGCCCTTCATGTCGACCGCGCCCCGGCCCCAGACGCAGCCGCCCAAGACCTCCCCGGAGAACGGATGAACCCGCCAGTCGGGGGCGTGGGCGGGGACCACGTCGAGATGACCGTGGATCAGCAGGGCGTCGGACGAGTCGCCGGGGATCCTGGCGACCACGCTGGTCCTGTGCCTGGCCGACTCGAACACCACAGGTTCGATGCCGGCCTCCGACAACAGGGTGGCGACGTGCTCGGCCGCCGGGCGTTCGCCGGAGCCGGGATTGGTGGTGTCGAATCTGATCAGGTCCGAGCAGATCTGTGTGACCTCACTCATCGAAGAACGCCCCCTGGAGATGATGGCCCGAATACAGGACCAAGAGTGCATACCCCTCCGGAGCATGAGGGGCACCTCGGGGTCGCTCCACGTACTCCCGGTCGGCTGTGACGCCGCTACCTCCAAGGGGCCGGGAGCCTGGCCACTACTGGCCGGACGTGGTCTGCGGGGTCTTCTTGGTCGCCGCCTTGGCCACACTGGGGTCGCCCGCCGCGAAGGCCTCGGCGACCTTTCCTCCGATGCGCCCGCGCTCACTCACCTCGATTCCGTGGGACTTCGCCCACGCCCGGATCTCGGCGCTCCGCTCGCGGTTGCCGCCGGAACCCTTCGCCCTGCCCTTGCGGCCCAGGGAGGTGCTCGCCTTGCGAGCGGCGGACTGGAAGGGCTTGAGGGCCTCGCGGAGTTTTGTGGCGTTCTTCGTGCTCAGGTCGATCTCGTAGGCGGTCCCGTCCAGGCCGAACGAGACGGTCTCGTCCGCCCGCTTCCCGGTGATGTCATCGGTGAACGTGACGACTTGCTGACGTGCCATTGTGTCACTCCTTAATCTTGGCGCCAGAGTGTGCGGCTGTGAACCCGGCCGACGATGGCTCCCGCGTCTCTTCCCCGGTAGTAAAACTCTAGCCCCTCCTTTCGCCGTCGCGCCGGGAAACCCTGTCCGCCGGAGATCCACTTGCTCGGGTTAATTACCCAAGGCCGAACTCCGGCGTCTCCACGTCATTGGGAAATGCTTCCCGCCGGCGAGGGATTAAAAACGGCGGCGGCGCCGGAAGCCCCTTGGTGTCCTGTATCCCGGGATCTGCCGGTTACCCCTGGCGGGTTTTCCGGATGGAGGTGTCCGAGCGCTTTGGAGTTTCGTGACCTCCGGGTGGGTTCCACCCCGGTCGCTGGGAAAAAATCGACTTCGGCCACTTGGGGGCGTTCCGGTCCATCGTTCCGCTGCCGTTCGTTTCGAGGGCTTCATCGTGTCGGCCGTGACGTCCTTCCGGGGTGCGGGCGCGCCCCCTGCCCCGTTTCCGCTGGTCGTGGCAGCTACTGGGATGAGACTCCGGCGGAGAGCGGCGAGCGGGCCGGGTCCGCCGGGAGGAGGACGGCGGCGGAGGAGTGCCGTGAGACCCGCTCCGGAGGTTCGTCGGACAATTCACACATGCCCGGTGTCTGTCACCGAACGTGTTGCGGGATTTCCGGAGGAAAAATGGCTTCCTCGCGCTCCGGAATGCGAGCCGCGTGTCCCCGGTTTTGTCGGCACGCCAGAGATCCGGGCGCGTTCGAAGGTGGTCACCGACACATGGTCGATCACATTGGGGTGTGGTCTCGACACTCTCGGGTGAGGCAAGGCGTGCTGTGCGGACCGTATGATTTCGGGCGTCTCGCATTGTGGGCGAGCGGGACCGCGGACCCCGTTTGCTCCTTGACCGCCATTGGCCCGTTCCGCCGTCCGGGCGGACCAACAAGCGGCGTTCCCCGAATTGTTCGGGTAACGGCCGGAGAGTGATACGGGCATTGCCCGCTCCCGCGGGCGTGTCGCCTGGCCTCGTCCCGTTCTGTTGCGCACGGAGGAAACCGCGCGCCGCCGAGCCTCGTACCGTCTCGCCCAGGACGGCGCCGTGCGCCGCCTGCCACGTCGTCCGGCTCCGGCTACCGGCCAGGGGCACGGTCTGACCCCAGGGCTCAACGGCCCGGAGATTCACAGTGCTCACCTGGCGGAGGCTCACCGAACCGAGTCCGCCTGACCAGGCGAACCACTCTCGGTTCACCCCCGTCAGAGATAGAGGCCGGTGTTCTCGGGAACGGCCGTGCGGCTGAACGCGCCGTCGCGGAGCGCGAAGAGCTCGGCGAGGGTCGCACCGGCGGGAGAGAGCCCCTCGGTGCCGCCGAGCCAGTGGGCGGCCTCGTCGTAGGGGAGAGAACCGATCTCGATCTGGGCGAGGCAGCGGCCCGGACGGGTGACGGCCGGGTGGAGACGGGCCAGATCCTCGTTGGTGGTGATGGCCACCAGGACGTCACGGCCCTGGCCGAGGAGCCCGTCGGTCAGGTTGAGCAGGCGTGACAGGCCCTGTCCCGTGGCCTCCTTGGCGCCGGACCTGATCAGTTCGTCGCAGTCCTCCAGCACCAGGAGCCGCCACCGCTTACCGTCGTCCTCGTCAAAGCCGACCGCGACCTCCATGAGGTAGCCGGGGGAGTGGAACAGCCGCTCCGGGTCGAGTACGCAGTCGACCTGGCACCACGACCGCCACTCGTGGGCGAGCGTGCGCAGCAGCGTGGTCTTGCCGGTGCCCGGCGGGCCGTGCAGCAGGACCAGCCTGCCGTGTGCGTCGGAGGCGGTGACGGACATCAGCCGCGACAGCCGCTCGCTGACCGACCTGGCGTAGTTGCCGGAGATCTCCGCCCAGGGGGAGGCGGTGATCGGCTTCTCCGAGCGGCGGCTGCCGTGGGGCCCCTGCCACCAGAAGCCCATCTCGACGTGGTCGCTCTCGGGGGCGGGCTCCTCGGCGTCCTTGATGATCTCGTCGATCACCGAGCGGGCCAGTTCCTCGTCGACCGCGGTCACGCTGACCGTGGCGGCGCTGTTGCGGTGGCGGACCACGCGCAGCGTCCAGCCCTCCCCGCGCAGCAGCCGCGAGTCACGGCCGTCCTTCTCCGTCGCCGCCCGGAGGAGCGTCCCGGAGGCGGGGGTGAGGGAGGCGTCGGGACGGACCCGCTCCAGGTTCGCGGTGCACGACCACGGCTGGACCCCGGTGGCGAACGGCGACAGCGCGAGGGCGTCGATCACGTCCACCGCGGAGTCGGCGTCGTCGAGCCAGATCTTCATCGGCAGCTCCACCGGACGGGGCTCCGGGGAGAAGTGGACCTCCTTGAGTACGGACATGGCGGTAATGATCCTCTTGGGGTGTCCGCCGGTCGACGGGTTTTCGCAAGGGGACCGGGCTCAGGGGGCCGCCGGCGGCGCGGGAGCCTCGGGGGCGGTGCGGAGCAGGGCGTCGACCAGGGGGCTCGGCGGGCGGGTCAGCGGACCGGTGAGGACGAGGGCGCGGGTCAGGGACGGCTTCAGCGGGATCATGACGAGCCCGGGGGTGAGGAGACCGCGGCCGAGGTCGGGAACCGTCGAGACGCCGATACCGGCGGCGATCATGCCGATGAGCGTGCCGAGTTCGCGCACATGCTGGGCCGGAGCGTAGGGGACGCCCGCCAGGGAACACAGGACGCGGGTCTGCGGCTCGCAGCCCCCCTTGGAGACGAGCAGCGGATCCTCCACCAACTCGGCCATCGTGATGTGTTCCTGGCCGGCCAGGGGGTGGTCGGCGCGGACCACCGCGTGGAAGGCGTCGCGGCCCACCACCACATGCGCGGGGGGAGGGGGCAGTGGATCGACGAGGATCGCGGCGTCGACGACTCCGGTCTCCAGCCAGGGGGACAGCTCGTCGTCGTCACCCTCGAAGACCTGCACCTCGACACCGGGGAGTTCCGCGCGCCACGTCCGCATGAGCCGGGGGAGCAGCCCGCAGCAGACCGTGGGCGGGGCGGCGACGCGGACAACCCCGGTGTGCTGCCCCAGGTGTGCGGAGACGGCCTCGTCGATGGCGGCCACCGAGGCGAGCGCCGCCTGGGCGTGCGGCAGGATCGTCGCCCCCAGGGCGGTGGGTCCCACGCCTCCGTGCCGCAGCACCAGCGGTGCGCCGAGAGCGCGCTCAAGTGCGGCGAGCGCGTGGGAGACCGCCGACTGGGACATGCCGAGCTCCTCGGCGGCCACGCCGAAGCCGCCGTTCGCGATCACGGCGGTGAAGACTCGGAGCTGCGCGACCGTGGCACTCATGAGGACATCTCATCACACTGGCGGGGAAACTCATTGGACACATGGTCCGGGCCTGATGAGACTGCTCCGGTGACCCGTGAAGGAACCTCCCCGGCATCTCCACAGGTGCGGACGGCCGCGAGCCGGTCCGTGCTCGCCCAATATCTCGCGCTGGCCCTGACCTGGGGGGCCAGCTTTCTGTTCATCAAGGTCGCTCTCACCGGCCTGTCCCCCGTCCAGACGGTGCTGGGCCGTCTCACGCTGGGAGCACTCACCCTCAATGCGATCATGCTGGTCACCCGCCGGAGATGGCCGAGGCAGGCGAGACTCTGGATGCACCTGGGAGTGGTCGCACTGCTGCTGTGCGTGGTGCCGTTCCTGCTGTTCGCCTGGGCCGGGCAGCACATCCCCTCGGGGCTCTCCAGTATCTACAACGCCACGACGCCGCTGATGACGATGTTCGTGACCCTGGCCGCGCTCCGCCAGGAGCGCCTGGGCGCGGCGGGGATGCTCGGCCTGCTGCTGGGCGCGGCCGGTGTCGTCGTCGTCCTGGCCCCGTGGAACCTGACCGGGGCCGCCGGCCCCGGGTGGGCGCAGGTGGCCTGCCTGGGGGCGACGTTCTGTTACGGCCTGGCCTTCGCCTACACGCGGCGCTTCGTGGTCTCCTACGGCTACGACGCCCCCACGGTCGCCGCCGCCCAGATCAGCGTGGCGGCCCTGGTCATGCTCGCGTTGAGCCCGCTGCTGGCAGGCGGTCCGGTGCGCCTGGACCCGCCCGTCGTGGCGAGCATGGCCGCCCTGGGCATTCTGGGTACCGGGCTCGCCTACATCTGGAACACCGCGGTCATCGCCCGATGGGGGGCGACGGCCGCCTCGACGGTGACGTACCTGACCCCGCTGGTGGGTGTCGTCCTCGGGGTGCTCGTCCTGGGCGAGGCGCTGACGTGGAATCAGCCGCTGGGCGCGGTGGTGGTCATCGTCGGCATCATGACCGGCCAGGGCGTGTTCAGCTCCTGGTCAGATCGCCGGTCTCGGTGACCAGGCCGCCGTCTTCCGGAAGGGCTGGGCTCTCCGTGCCCGTCTGATGCCGCAGCTCGCCGGTTTCTGACTGTCAATCCGTGGTTTCGACACCTCCGTGTGTGGAAGAGGTACGTCCGCACCGATGTCATGAGACGCGGTGTGACGGTCCAATGGCAGGTGGTATTTGGGTAAACCGCTCCGCGTGCCGGAAGGTAACCGATAGTGTCTGTTTGGCCATCCATCGAGTATTTCGCGTCGCCTCCCCCTCTGGAGACACCTGTGGCTGACATCGTGCCCCGTCGTGACTGGGGGGCTCGCCCTCCTCGTGGGTCGTACTCGCTTCTTTCCTCCACTAAGGGAGTGAAGGTCCACTACACCGGCGGGCACGTCGATCCGGCCATGATCGATGATCATAAAAAATGTGTGGCCTTGGTTAAGTCCATCCAAAACCATCACATGGATGGAAACGGGTGGATGGATATCGGCTATTGTGTCGATGAGCGGACGGAAATTCTCACTCGGGAGGGCTGGAAAACGTACCGGGAGCTCCGTGTGGGGGACATGGTGCTCACCTTGAATCATGAGACGGCGATGTCGGAATGGCAGCCGGCCCTTGAGGTGTGCGTATTCCCGGCGATGGAACGGGACATGGTGCGGATGGAGGGTTTTTCTCACTCCTCGTTAACGACGCCGCATCATCGCTGGCCTGTCGAGCGCTACCGGCGGCGTACCGGTACGGAACGTCAGAAAAGCAGTGATGGAAAATGGCTTCCCACCGGTAGGGCCCAACGGTCTATTACCGGCTACGAACGCCTGTGGGTGACTTCCGAAACCATCGGTTACTGGGACAGAATTCCGATTGCCGCCCCATGTGCCGATCTGCCGACCGAGGCGAAGTGGTCCGACGCGTTCGTCGAGGTGCTCGCCTGGTTCTGGACCGAGGGGCACATCAAACCGGGTCGTGGTGGTGCCAAGTCCACCAGTGTGGCCATCTATCAGTCGCTGAAGAATTCCGTGAATGTCGCGAGTATCAGATCGGCCCTCGGTGAGCTGTTCGGTCCTCCGGTCGACAAGTTCCCCCGCGGCGGGAGCGTCACTGACGGTGTCCCGCGTTGGCGTGAGGTCGTCAATCGGCATCTCGTAGAGTTTCATCTTTCGTCTGACGCCGGCGGTCACCTTCTGGAGATGGCGCCCGGTAGGGTTCCTGGGTTTGACTTCCTGCTCGCGTTGACCAAGGCCCAACTCGCTTTGTTCATCGAAACCTCTATGCTCGCTGACAACGCGGGAAAGGACAGGCTGGCGCAGAAGGACCGAGCAGCTGCGGAGGCATTTATGTTTGCGGTCCTGCTGTCAGGCAGGGCTGCGTCCTTTCGGCGTATACCACCGACCCGTAGCCGCAACACAGACATGTGGCTGGTCACCATTCGACAACAGCGAAACTTCGCTCCCCGAAGTGCGGCCACCAGGAAAACCGCCAGGTTCGAGATCGAGCGGCAGAAATACCATGGTGAGGTGTGGTGCCCGCGTACCGAGAACCAGAGTTGGCTTGCGCGTCGGGATGGTTCTGTCTACTTCACCGGGAACACCATGCTGGTCTGTCCGCACCGGAAGGTCTTCGAGGGCCGAGGCCCGAATCACGTGCCGGCCGCCAACGGCGCCGGTCTCAACAGCGGTCATTACGCGGTGCTCGGCCTGGTCGGCTCGTCGGGGCTCACCAAGCCGACCGACGGCATCCTGCACGGCATCCTCGACGCCATCGAATACCTCAGGGACAAGGGCGGGGCGGGCAAGGAGATCAAGGGCCATCGCGACGGCTACTCGACCAGCTGCCCCGGCGAGCCCCTGTACGCGTGGGTCAAGCGGGGTGCCCCCCGTCCCGGCGGAGGGACCACCAACCCGCCGGAACCGCACCCCTCCTTCCCCGGCCGCACCCTCAAGCAGCCGCCGATCATGAAGGGTGAGGACGTCCGCACCTGGCAGCGGCGGATGCGCGACCGAGGCTGGAACATCGACGTCGACGGTCTGTACGGCCCCGCCTCCAGTGATGTCTGCGCGAAGTTCCAGAAGGAGAAGGGGCTGCCCGTCACCGGCGCCGTCGACCGCGCCACCTGGGACGCGGCCTGGCAGGAACCCGTCAGCTGACCGGTGGCTCCTCCCGCCCGGGTGTCTGCGGATGGTGACAGGCCACCCACTGGTCGGGGCCGATCCGCCGCATGAGCGGTTCCTCCGCGGCGCACCTGGGCGCCGCCGCGGGGCAACGGGTCCGGAAGCGGCACCCGCTGGGCGGCGTCACCGGGGACGGGGGCTCCCCGCTGATCAGCCGGTCCGCCGGGGGCAGGGCCAGGCCGCTCCGGGGGACGGAGGCGAGCAGCGCCCGAGTGTAGGGGTGGGCGGGCCGCCTGACCAGGGTGTCGCCCGAGGCCAGCTCGCAGGTCTTGCCGAGGTACATCACCAGGACGCGGTCGCTGACGTTCTTGACCACCGCCAGGTCGTGGGCGATGAACACCAGCGTCAGCCCGTAGCGCTTCTTGAGCTCCTCCAGCAGGCTCAGGATCTGGGCCTGCACCGACACGTCCAGCGCGGAGACCGGCTCGTCGCAGATCACCACCTCCGGGTCTAGCACCAGCGCCCGCGCGATGGAGATCCGCTGGCACTGTCCCCCGGAGAACTCGTGCGGGCGCCGGTCCGAGGCGGTGGCCGGGTCCAGGCCCACCGCCTCCAGCATCTCGTCGACCCGCTCCTCCCCGGTCCCCCAGACGCGTGGCCCCTCCGCGACGATGTCGCGGACCCGCCGCCGGGGGTTGAGCGACGAGATCGGGTCCTGGAAGATCATTTGAAGTCGCCTGCGGGTCCTGCGCAGCGTCTCGCCGCGCAGGCCGGTGAGCTCCACGCCGTCCAGCCTGATCGAGCCGCCCAGCGGCGCGGGAAGCTGCATCAACGCCCGCGCGGCGGTGGACTTGCCGCAGCCCGACTCGCCCACGATGCCCAGCGTCTCCCCTCTGGCCACGTCGAAGCTCACTCCGGAGACCGCGTGCACGCGGCGGCCGTGGCCGGCAGGGAACTCCACGACCAGGTCCTCGACCCGGAGCAGCACCTCCTCGGGGGCACGGAGATGGGCGCTTCCGCTACCTGCCACGGGTGTCCACCCCTTCGATGTCGATTCCGCGGTCGAGCTCGCGCTCCCGGCCCACCAGCTCCGGATACCAGCAGGCGTACAGGTGGCCGGGGGTCTCCGCCTCGGCCAGTGGAGGTGCCTCGGTCCCGCACCGTTCCCGCGCGTACGGGCAGCGAGGGCTGAACGCGCAACCGGAGGGAGGGTTCGCCAGGTCCGGCGGGCGGCCGCCGAGGAGCCGGAGCGGCTGGTGGGCGGGGTCGGTGAGCCGCGGGACGGCCCGCAGCAGCGCCTCGGTGTACGGCATGCGGGTGCGCTCGAACAGCGCCTCCGCGGGCCCGCGCTCGACCACCCTGCCCGCGTACATGACGATGACCTCGTCGGCCCACTGCGCGACCACGGCCAGGTCGTGGCTGACCAGCACCGTGGCCATGTCGCGTTCCTGGCGCTGGCGGTGGATCAGCCGCAGCACCTGGTCCTGGATGGTGACGTCGAGCGCGGTGGTCGGCTCGTCGGCGAACAGCACGTCGGGGCCGCAGGACAGCGCCATCGCGATCGTCACCCGTTGCCGCATGCCGCCGGAGAGCTGGTGCGGGTAGCGGCGCAGTACCCGCGCGGGCTCGGGGATGCCGACCGAGGCGAGCAGTTCGGCGGCTGCGGCGCGCGCCTGCCTCCGCTTCATGCCCAGATGTACCCTGAGTGGTTCCATCACCTGGGTGCCCACGGTCCTGACCGGGTTGAGCGCCGTCATCGGGTCCTGGAAGACCGTCGCCAGCCGGGTGCCGAGCACCCCGCGCAACTCCTTCGGAGGCAGGGTGGTGAGGTCGCGTCCCTCCAGAAGGACCTCTCCGTCGCGCAGCACGCCCGCGCCGGGCAGCAGGCCGAGCACCGAGCGGATCAGCATGGTCTTGCCGGAGCCCGACTCGCCCACCACGGCGAGCGTGCGGCCACGTTCCAGGGTGAAGGAGACGCCGTCGACCGCCCTGACGACGCCGCGCCCGGTCACGAAGTGGGTGCGCAGGTCGCGGACCTGGAGCAGGGCGTCCCCTGCCCGGTCCTCCGCTGCGGTGGTGCGGCTCCCGGCGGCGGGCGCGAGAGCGGGGACGCGCCGCCCGGGTTCCAGACCGCTCTGCCGTACGTCGGTCAGTGCCCGGAGCCGGTCGCCGACGACGTTGAACGACAGTACGGTCAGGAACATGACGAAGGAGGGGGCGAGCACGACGAACGGGGCGTTGTCCATCACCGCGCGGCCCTCGTTGATCAGCCCTCCCCAGGTCGGGGTGGGGGCCTGGACCGACAGCCCGAGGAAGGCGAGGCTGCCCTCGGCCACCACGGCGATCGCCATGCCGATGAAGGCGTAGGAGGCGGCCGGTACGGCCACGTTGGGGGTGATCTCCCGCAGCAGGATCCGCCGATCCCGCGCGCCCAAGGCGCGGGCCGCGACCACGAACTCCCGGCCGGCGAACGACAGGGTGGCGCCGCGGATCAGCCGGGTCCAGGCGGGCACGCCCAGCACGCCCAGCACGATCAGCACGTTGGTCAGGCTCGCCCCGGCGAAGGCGACCACGGCCAGCGCGAACACCAGCGAGGGGAAGGCGAGCGCGATGTCGTTGAAGGCCATGATCACCGAGTCCGTCGCCCGCCCGCGGTAGCCGGCCAGGACGCCGAGCGGCGCGCCGACCAGCAGACCGAGCAGCACCGCCCCGACGCCGACGCCGAGCGAGACCCGCGCGCCGTGCACGACCCTGCTGAGCACGTCGCGGCCGAGGCCGTCGGTGCCGAACGGGTGCGCGAGGCTCGGTCCGGCCTGGGGCGGCCCCGCCAGGGTCTCGTCGTAGCGTGGCAGTGGCAGCAGGTCGGCGGCGAGGGCGGCGCCGAGCACCAGGGCGATCCAGGCGGCCGAGAGCCAGAACCCCCACCCCAGCCGCCTAGGCATGCCGGATCCTGGGGTCGACGGCCGCGTAGACCAGGTCGACGGCGAAGTTGACCAGCACGTAGCCGACCGAGATCAGCACGACGCCTCCCTGCACTGTCAGATAGTCGCGGGAGAAGATGGAGTCGACGATGAGCCGTCCGACGCCGGGCAGCCCGAAGAGCGTCTCGATGATCACTGTTCCGCCGATGAGCGCCCCGAGGTTGAGGCCGACGGCGGTGACCAGTGATATCGCGGACGGCCGCAGCGCGTGCCGCCACAGGATGCGCCGGGGCGACAGGCCCCGGGCGCGGGCCAGGGTGATGTAGTCCTCCTGGAGGGTGGCGATGAGATCGGTGCGCAGCAGCCGCGCGTAGACGGCCATCTGCCCGCAGCCGAGGGTGACGGCGGGCAGCAGCACCGAGGTCAGGTTCCAGCCCAGGTCGAGGGAGATCGGGGTCCAGCCGGTGGCGGGGAGTACCTGGAGCTTGACGGCGAAGACCAGGATCAGCACCACGCCCAGCACGAACACCGGTGTCGACAGCAGGCCGAAGCTCAGCGTGGTGAGCACCTGGTCCAGCGTCCGCCCCGCCCGGCGGGCCGCCGCGACCCCGACGGGCACGGCGAGGCCGAGCGCGATCAGCTGCGCGGCCACCAGCAGTTCCAGCGTGACGGGCAGCCGCTCGGCGAGAGCCTCGGCGACCGGGACGCTGGTGATGTAGGAGGTTCCCATGTCGCCGGTGAACAGGCCGCCGAGCCAGCCCAGATACCTGACCGTCAGCGGCTGGTCGAGGTCGAGTTCCGCGCGCAACTGCGCGCGGGCCTCCTCGCTCGCCGACAGGCCCAGGATCTGCGTGGTCGGATCGCCGGGGAGCAGGTTGAGCAGCACGTACGACAGGAAGGTGACGACGAGCAGCACGACCAGCAGGCGGACCAGCCGGAGCAGGATCACGGGTTGCCGATCCAGACCTGCGAGAACGGATGGGAGGGGATGGGCGCCCCGGTCAGCGGCACCCCCGCCTCGCCGTCGGGCAGGAGGTAGTCGCCGATGCCGCCGACCTTGGTCTTCGCGATCACCGCTCCGGTGTTGAGGTGGTCGACGAAGACGTACGGGACGAGTTCGCGCAGTCGCTGCTGGACCGTGGCGTAGGCGTCCTTGCGGACGTCGTCCTGGGGGTTGCTCCGGCCGCTGTCGAGGGCCTGGCTGAGCCTGGAGTCCTTGAGCCGGCTGAAGTTCAGCGAGATGCTCCCGACGGGCATGGCGTAGTTCTGGTGCATCCAGACGTACTCGCCGTCGGGGTCGGGAGCGGAGAACTGTGTCCACACGGTGGCCTGGAAGTCACCGGTCACGGCCCGGTTCACCAGGTCCGCCTGGTCGACCTGCTTGATCCGCGCCTCCACTCCCGCCTTGCGCCACATGTCCTGGGCCAGCTCGATGCCCTGCATGGTGTTGGGGTCGGGCGGTGTGATCACCTCGAAGGTGATCTCGCCCTTCTCCGCCTCGACCTCGCTGATCAGGGCCTTCGCCTTGGCCAGGTCGTAGGCGGGGTAGTCGCCGCCGGGGGCGTACCACCTGGAGTCCTTCGACCAGGGGCCGTCGGCCTCCTCGGTCAGCCCGCCGCGCAGCGTGGAGATGACCGCCTTGCGGTCGGTGGCGTAGGCCAGCGCCCGGCGCAGCCGGAGGTCGTCGAAGGGCGGCGCGGCGGTGTTCAGCATGAACATGTACTCGGGAACCGCCATACCGGTGGTCCGCCTGATCGTGTAGGCGTCCTTGAGCGCGCCGAACTTGGTGATGTCGTCGTCGCGGCTGGTGCCCATCGCGTCGATCCCGCCGGCCTCCAGCGTCTGCGCCCGGGTCTGGCTGTCGGGCAGGATGCGGAACTCGACCTCGTCGAGGTAGGGAAGCCCCTTGCGCCAGTAGCCGGGGTTCCTGGTCACGACCATGCGGCTGCCGGGCGTGTGCTCCTTGAAGAGGAAGGGCCCGGTTCCCACCGGCTTGCGGCTGGCCGCCTTGGGGTCGGCCAGCGCGGAGGGGGGAATCATCATGCCGATCTGGGTGGCGAGATGGTAGGGATAGGCCACCCACGGGCCCTTCAGCTTCACCTTCACGGTCATCGGGTCGATCAGCTCGAAGGAGTCGACCGGGGTGAGGGCCATGCTGGTCAGCGGGGACGCCTTCTGCGCGTCCAGGTTGGCCTTGACCGTCCGCCCGTCCAGCGGCTCCCCGGTGGAGAAGGTGATCCCCGGGCGTACCTTGATCGTCCACTCGTCGGCGTTGGTGTTGGGGGTCAGCGACCGGGCCAGGACGGGCTTCCAGTCGCCGTCGGCGTCCACGCCGACCAGGGTCTCGATGATCGTTCCGGCCATGCTGTAGCTCGTGGTCGCGAACTGGTCGGTCACCGGGTTGAAGCCCGCCGCGTCGGCGCTGAGGCCGTAGACCAGGCGCCCGCCCCGTACCGGAGAGGCGCCGGTCGCCGCCGGAGCCTTGTCCGAGGGCGCGGTGGGCCGCTCGCCGCTACAGGCGGCCAGCACCGGTGTCAGCGCCAGTGTCAGCGAGGCGAGCCACGCCGTGGAAAACGTCAGGCGTCTCACGTGTATCTCCTCCAGGTAGGCCCCCCGCGAGTGATTCACCGATAGTACTATCGGTGAAAAATCGCACAAGTCCCTGAGGGGAGTTGTTTGCACCGGGTACGAGCGGAAGTTCGCCGGTAGGCTTATCGGTGGACGGAAAGCGAGGCGGCAGTGACGAGCACACCCCTGAGCAGGAGCGAGGCCAAGGATCTGACCAGGCGCCGCCTCATCCGCGCCGCGTTCGCGATCCTCGACGAGGAGGGTGAGGTGGGGCTGACCACCGTCAAGGTCTCAAAAGCGGCGGGAATCGCCCAGTCCAGCTTCTACGTGCACTTCAAAGACAGACAGGAGTTGCTGCGGGCGCTCGGGGAGCAGGCGGGGGAGCGGCTGCGGGGGGCGATGCGCGAGGCGCGGCACCGGGCCCGCGAGGTCCCCGGCGACAGGGAGCGCCACCGCGAGGCCTTCCGGATACCGCTGGAGGCCATCTGCAGGCACCCCGCGCTCTTCCGCCTCGGCCTGCGCGCCCGGCACGACCCGTCGTCGCCGCTGCAGGAGTTCGCCGTCGAGACCGCCGCCGCCTACCGGGCACACCTGGTCGCGGACCTGGCCTCGTTCGGCTTCCCGACCGAGCGGGAGAGCGACAGGCGCCGCCTGGAGATGATCGCCGACGGGGTCGGCGCGCTGACCAACGCGATGGCGATCGGCCACATCGACGGGCGCTACCCCGACCTGGAGGAGGCGGTCGACGTGCTGGTCGCCTTCTCGTACGGCTATCTCAGACTGCTGCGTAAGGATTCTTCCGCATGGTCCGGGAATCCCCCTTCGGCTCCCTCCGACGCCCCTCCTGCTGAGGTTTGTCCAGAGCCCGGGGAGAGTTCGAAAAAAGGCAACCTTTAGTATCCGGTGCATGACGGTGTCGCCTGAGGAACCCCGACCGGCCGCCGAGTTCCCACCGACCACGCGTGAGCGATGGCGGGAGCTGGCGCTCGGGGTATTGCGCAAGTCCGGGGTCGAGACCGGCTCCCCGGAGGAGGCGTTGGCCTCCACCACCTACGACGGTGTGACGATCGCACCGCTCTACGACGCGTCCGATCTGCCCGGCGATCCCGGCCTTCCCGGATCCGCCCCCTACATCAGGGGCTCCGCCCCCGAGGGGGGCTGGGAGGTGCGCCAGCGCCACGAAGTGCCCGATTCCGCGGCGATCCTCACGGACCTGGAGAACGGCGTCACCTCACTGTGGCTCACCCTCGCCCCCGAGGACCTGCCGCGAGCCCTGGAGCGGGTCCACCTGGATCTGATCTCGGTCACGCTCGACGCGGGCAAGCGGACCCGCGAGGCGGCCGAGGTGCTCCTCGGACTGGCGGGCGAGAACGCCGGCACGCTGAAGGGGAACCTGGGAGCCGACGCGCTCGCCGACGCGGAGACCGCGATCGAGCTGGCCCGCCGCTGCGTTCGGGACCACCCCGGCCTCAGGGCCGTCACGGTGGACGCCACCGTTCATCACGACGCGGGAGGCGGTGACGCCGAGGAGCTCGGTTGCTCCCTCGCCGCCGGAGTCGCCGCGCTGCGTACCCTGACCGGTGCCGGCCTGACCGTGCCCGAGGCGTTCGGGCAACTGGAGTTCCGGTACGCGGCCACCGCCGACCAGTTCCTCACCATCGCCAAGCTCCGGGCCGCCCGCAGGCTCTGGGCGCGTGTCGCCGAGGTGTGCGGCGCCCCCGACGGGGGGCAGCGGCAGCACGCGGTGACCGGCTCGGCGATGATGACCGCCCGCGATCCGTGGGTGAACATGCTCCGCACCACGCTCGCCTGTTTCGCGGCCGGGACCGGCGGGGCCGACGCGGTGACCGTCCAGCCCTTCGACGCCCGCCTCGGCCTGCCGGACGCCTTCGCCCGCCGTATCGCGCGCAACACCCAGTCGCTGCTCGTCGAGGAGGCCGGTGTGGCCCGGGTGATCGACCCGGCCGGCGGCTCCTGGTACGTCGAGCGGCTCACCGAGGACCTGGCCGCGCGCGCCTGGGAGTGGTTCCAGGAGATCGAGCGCGCCGGGGGCGCCGGGACGGCCGAAGGCTCCGCGCTCGTCGCAGAACGGCTCGCCGCCACCTGGGAGCGGCGCTCGGCCGACATCGCCAGGCGCCTCGACCCGATCACCGGCGTCAGCGAGTTCCCCGACCTCGCCGAGCGGCCCCTGGTCAGGCAGGCCCGGCCCACCGGGAGTACCGGGGTGCACTACGCGCAGGAGTTCGAGTCGTTGCGCGACCTGGCCGACGCTCAGGCGAGCCGGCCGAAGGTCTTTCTGGCGACCATCGGCCCGGTGGCCGCGCACACCGCCAGGGCGTCGTTCGCGGCCAACCTGTTCCAGGCGGGCGGTATCGCCACCGTGGCCGGTGGCGCCGCGACGGACCCCGCGGAGATCGCCGCCGCGTTCTCCGCGGCCGGTACCGAGGTCGCGTGCCTGTGCTCCAGCGACCGGCTGTACGCCGAACACGCCGAGGCGGTGGCCGCCGCGCTGAGGGATGCGGGGGCGCGCAGGATCTGGCTGGCGGGAAAGGGCGGGTTCGAGGGCGTGGACGCCAATCTCTACACCGGATGTGACGCGCTCGGCGCGCTCCGGACGACCTTCGACGACCTGGGGGTGGCTCGATGATTCCCGACTTCTCCGAGATCGAACTCGGTGCGCGACCGGCGGTGCCCGGTCCCGCCGCGGGGGACGGATCTCGTGGCCCGGTCTGGGAGACGCCCGAGGGGATCGACGTCAAGCCGCTCTACACCGCCGCCGACACCGACGGTCTCGACTTCCTGGAGACCTATCCCGGCGCCGCGCCCTATCTGCGCGGTCCGTATCCGACCATGTACGTCAACCAGCCGTGGACCATCCGGCAGTACGCCGGCTTCTCCACCGCGGCCGAGTCCAACGCCTTCTACCGGCGTAACCTGGCGGCCGGGCAGAAGGGGCTGTCGGTCGCCTTCGACCTGGCGACCCACCGGGGCTACGACTCCGACCACCCGCGCGTCGCCGGGGACGTGGGCATGGCGGGCGTGGCCATCGACTCCATCTACGACATGCGGCAGCTGTTCGACGGGATCCCCCTCGACAGGATGAGCGTGTCGATGACCATGAACGGCGCGGTGCTTCCGGTGCTCGCGCTCTACGTCGTGGCCGCCGAGGAGCAGGGGGTGGCGCCCGAGCAGCTCGCCGGGACCATCCAGAACGACATCCTCAAGGAGTTCATGGTCCGCAACACCTACATCTACCCGCCGGGCCCCTCGATGCGGATCATCTCCGACATCTTCGCGTACACCAGCGAGAGGATGCCGAAGTTCAACTCGATCTCGATCTCCGGATACCACATCCAGGAGGCCGGGGCCACCTGTGACCTGGAGCTCGCCTACACTCTCGCCGACGGGGTGGAGTACCTGCGGGCGGGTGTCGAGGCGGGCATGGACATCGACAGGTTCGCGCCGCGCCTGTCGTTCTTCTGGTGCATCGGCATGAACTTCTTCATGGAGGTCGCCAAGCTGCGGGCCGCCCGGCTGCTCTGGTCGCGGCTGGTGTCCGGCTTCGGAGCCAAGAACCCCAAGTCGCTCTCGCTGCGGACCCACTCGCAGACCTCCGGCTGGTCGCTCACCGCCCAGGACGTCTACAACAACGTCGTCCGCACCTGTGTCGAGGCGATGGCCGCGACCCAGGGCCACACCCAGTCGCTGCACACCAACGCGCTGGACGAGGCACTGGCCCTGCCCAGCGACTTCTCCGCGCGGATCGCCCGCAACACCCAGCTGCTGCTCCAGCAGGAGTCGGGCACCTGCCGGGTGATCGACCCCTGGGGCGGTTCCTACTACGTCGAGCGGCTCACCCACGAGCTGGCGACCAGGGCATGGGCCCACATCGAGGAGGTGGAGGCCGCCGGGGGCATGGCGAAGGCCATCGACGCCGGGCTGCCCAAGCTCCGCATCGAGGAGGCCGCCGCCCGTACCCAGGCGCGCATCGACTCCGGGCGCCAGCCGGTCATCGGCGTCAACAAGTACCGGCCCGACGCCGACGAGCCCATCGAGGTGCTCAAGGTCGACAACACCTCCGTACGCGCCCAGCAGCTCGACAAGCTGCGCCGCCTGCGTGCCGAGCGAGACCCCGGGCGGGTGGAGGAGGCACTGACGGCACTCACCAAGGGGGCCGCGGGCGACGGGAACCTGCTCGCGCTGGCGATCGAGGCGGCCCGTGCCATGGCCACGGTCGGGGAGATCTCCGATGCCCTGGAGCGGGTGTTCGGGCGGCATGCGGCACAGATCCGTACGATCACCGGCGTGTATCGCGAGGAGGTGGGATCCGGCGTGGACGCGGTCCGCGAGGCGTGCGCCGAGTTCGAGCGGCTGGAGGGCCGCCGCCCCCGCATCCTGGTGGCGAAGATGGGCCAGGACGGTCACGACCGGGGCCAGAAGGTGATCGCCACGGCCTTCGCCGACCTCGGTTTCGACGTGGACGTCGGCCCGCTGTTCCAGACGCCCGAGGAGGTCGCCCGGCAGGCGGTCGAGGCGGACGTGCACGTGGTCGGCGTGAACTCGCTGGCCGCAGGCCACCTCACGCTCGTGCCCGCGCTCCGCGAGGCGCTGGCCGAGCTGGGCGCGGAGGACGTCATGATCGTGGTCGGCGGGGTCATCCCGCCGGGCGACTTCGACGAGCTGCGCGCCGCGGGCGCGAGCGCGATCTTCCCGCCCGGCACCGTCATCGCCGACGCGGCCAAGGGGCTGCTGGCGGACCTGCTCACCCGGCTGGGCCATGACGCGAACGCTTGACGACTACGTCCAGGGGGTGAAGGAGGGCTCCAGGGTGTGGATCGCGCGGGCGATCACACTGGTGGAGTCCTCCAGGGCCGACCACAGGGAACTGGCCCAGCGGCTGCTGGCCGAGCTGACCCCGCTGGCCGGCGCGGCGCGCAGGGTCGGCATCACCGGCGTGCCCGGTGTCGGCAAGTCCACGTTCGTCGACGCGCTCGGCACGCGGCTGACCGGGGAGGGCCACCGGGTGGCGGTGCTCGCCGTCGACCCGTCCTCGACCCGTACCGGCGGGAGCATCCTGGGTGACAAGACCAGGATGTCCCGCCTGGCGGTCGACCCGGCCGCCTTCATCCGCCCCTCGCCCACCTCGGGCACCCTGGGCGGGGTGGCCAGGGCGACCCGCGAGGCGATGGTCGTGGTGGAGGCGGCCGGGTACGACGTCGTCCTGGTGGAGACCGTCGGCGTCGGCCAGTCGGAGACCACCGTCGCCGACATGGTCGACACCTTCCTGCTGCTCACCCTGGCCAGGACGGGCGACCAGCTCCAGGGCATCAAGAAGGGCGTGCTGGAGCTGGCCGACGTGATCGCGATCAACAAGGCCGACGGCGCCGAGGGCAGCTCTCACGAACTGGACGCGCGCAAGGCCGCCAGGGAACTCGCCGGAGCGCTCCGCCTGCTGGGCGCGGAGCGGACGCCTCCGGTGCTCACCTGCAGCGGGATGACCGGTAACGGCCTGGAGGAGGTCTGGCACCAGGTCGTCAGGCACCGTGACGCGCTGGAGGCCTCGGGGGAGCTCGCCGAGCGCCGCCGTCGCCAGCAGGTCCGCTGGACCTGGGCGATGGTCACCGACCGGCTGCTCGCCCGGCTCCGCGAGCACCCCGAGGTCGTGGCGATCGTCACCGAGGTGGAACGCGAGGTCGCCGAGGGTGAGGTCACCCCCTCGCTGGCCGCCGACCGCATCCTCGCGGCCTTCGACAGGGGCGACTGACGACTCCGGGCACGGGCCTCAGATAACCCTGGGTGACCTCGGGCGATGGCGCCGACGAGAGACCGACCCGCCATTTAAGCGACCGCGTTAAGCGCAGGTTAACGGGGTCTGTGTCCGGAACTAGCAAGGTTTATATCGAATACGAGCTTGATCACTTCTGGTAGATCATGTGATACTTCGTGCGAAGATTTACCAATGCTGCGATGTGATGCACTTTAGTGCTTAAAGCAGGTAATGAGACAGGAGAGGAGACTCGGAGCGCCCCAGAACGATTGTCGGCTGGTCGATCCTGATTCGCCGGTTGACCAGTCGTTATGTGCGCGCCGAGTGAGAGTGGGACGAGTGGGATGTCCCGTTTCCGAACACCGCCGCGCTCACCCGCGCGGGCGGTTGTCTTATGCTGCGCGAATTCACATCACGGGAGGCGGGAGACGTTTGTCCATGGCCATCGACGTGCATGCCGGTCCCGGTCGCCGAGTGAGGTCCGTTTCGATACGCAGGGCTCTGCCGAAGCTGTACCGCGAACCGGCGGCCGCGCTCGCCGAGTTCGCCCGGGAGGCCGGAGGGGAGGTCGTCCGGCTGGAGCTGGGGCCGTTCCGCCCCTACCTGGTCACCCATCCCGACCACGTCCAGCAGGTGATGCGCGTCGAATGGACGAACTACCAGCGCCTGGGAATGTTCTGGCGCCCGCTGGAGCGGATCTTCGGGCACAGCATCATGAGCGACGGCGAGCACTGGCAGAACAGCCGGAAGGTCCTGCAGCCGCTGTTCACCACGCGGTACGTCGCCACGATCACCGAGGAGGTGGCCAGGCGCGTCGCCGGACGCGTCCGGGAGTGGGACGAGTACGCCGACTCCGGGCGTACCTTCGACGCGGCCACGGAGATGTCCAGGATCCTCAGCTACATCGTCAACCGGGTGCTGTTCGGGGACAAGCTGAACCGGGAGGACGGGGACCGCATCATCCCCGCCTTCGAACGGGCGTCCCACTCGCTCGTCTACCGGATTCTGATGCCGTTCATGCCGTACTACCTCCGGATACCCGGGGACCGGGTCTTCCTGAAGGCGGTCAAGAAGATCGACAATGTGGTCTTTCCCGTGGTCAGGAAGGCGATGGCCGCCCCCGACGACAATGTCGACATCATCTCCGTGCTCTGCCGGTCCGTCGACGAGAACGGCGACCGGCTCACCGAGAAGCAGATCCGTGACGCCCTGGTCAGCGTGTACGCGGCGTCGTCGGAGACCACCGCGATGGTCCTCACCTGGCTGTGGCTGCTGCTGGACGAGCACCCGGAGGTCAAGGCCAGGCTCCAGGCGGAGATCGACGAGGTGGTGGGCGAGGGACCGGCCCGCCCCGAGCACATCCCCCACCTCGTCTACACCCGCATGGTCCTCCAGGAGACCCTGCGCCTGTATCCGGCGGGCTGGATGCTCCCCCGCGTGGTCATGGAGGACGCGGAGGTCGGCGGCGTGCGGATCAAGGCCGGCTCGACGGTGCTGATCGCCCCGTACGCCACCCAGCGGCTTGCGGAGTTCTGGGAGCGCCCGGACGAGTTCGACCCCGAGCGGTTCGCGCCCGGCAGGTCCGAGAGCGAGGAGCGCAGGCACAAGTACGCCTACTTCCCCTTCGGCGGCGGACCGCACAAATGCCTGGGCGAGCCCCTGTTCTACATCGAGACGCCACTCGTGGTCGCGAGCATCCTCAGCCGGTTCCGGATGTCGGTGCGCACGCCTGTGCCGTTCGTCACGGGGTGGGCCGCCTCGCTGCGCCCCAAGTACAAGGTCGCGTTGGGCGTGTCCCGGCACGATCGGGCCGGGGACCCGCGATGACGGGGCGACCCGACCCCGGTGTCCGGCCGGAGGCGATGGAGGCCGGGGCGATCTGTGCCCGCGCCGGCCACTCCCAGCGGGAGATGCGCGAGTGGGCGGAGAGCTATCCCGGCCTGTTCTCCGCGAAGCCCTTCGACGCGGCCCTGTACAGCACCCTGTCGCTGGCCATGGCGTTCGGCGGGCCCTGGTTCACCCCCGAGCAGCTGCGGATGGCGAACAGGACCTCCCTGTGGGCGTTCGGCCTGGACTGGCTCGTCGACTACGTCGCCACCTCGCCGGCCGAGGTGGCGGACATCGCCCGGCGGTGCCTGGACGTGGCCGCCGGGGGGCCGCCGGTCCCCGGCGACGACCTCACCCGCATGCTCGCCGACATCCGCGACGAGCTCGCCTCCTCGCCCGCCTTCGGTGAGCTCGGGCCGATCTGGCGCGACGAGCTGGAACGCATGCTGGACGGGATGCTCGCGGAGTGGCGCTGGAAGAACGACAAGGTCACGCCGACCTTCGAGGAGTATCTCGACAACGCCGACAACCTCGGCTTCTCCTTCGTGTTCGCGGCCCACTGGATCCACGTCACGGACCAGGGCGCGGTCACGGACGTCGGTCCGCTGCGCGAGGCGGGCCGGGCCGTGCAACGGGTCATCCGCCTCCTCAACGACCTGGGCACCTACCAGCGGGACGTCGCCTGGGGAGACCTCAACGTCCTGCTGCTCGACGTCGGCCGCGCCGAGGTGGAGCGGCGGATCGCCGAGCTGGCGGCACGGAGCAGAAGGCTGGTCGCCCCGCTCCGGGAGGAACATCCGGAGCTGGCGGGCTACATGGAACGGCAGATGGACTTCTGTGCCGGTTTCTACCAGGTCGGCGACTACTGGGGGGCGTTGTGAGCGTCGACCGCCTGTTCGCCCCCGCGGTGCTCGGCGTCGCGTCGGCGATCGGCCGGGGAACCCTCGACGGGTACGACGCGGGGAGCGGCACGAAGAGCGGCACCGGGGTAGGCGACGGAATCGACACGGCCGCCGAGGCGCGCGAGCTGGTCGCCGGGCTGCTGGCCCGGCCCTGGGGGCAGGTGTCCGCCTCCCCGTACGAGACGGGGAGGCTGGTGAGCCTGGCCCCGTGGCTGGCCGGGCACACCGAGCGGATCGGGTTCCTGCTCGCCACCCAGCGGCCGGACGGCGGCTGGCAGTCGTCCGGCGACCACGCCCTGGTCCCCACCCTGAGCGCGGTCGAGGCACTGCTGGCCGAGATCGGGCGCGGCACCTCCGCCGATCCCGGCCCGCTCGTCAAGGCGGCCGGTCGAGGGCTGGAGGCCGTGCGGAACCACTCCCGCTCCGCCGCGTCCCCGCCGGACACCCCGGCGATCGAGCTCATCGTGTCCTCCCTGTTCTCCCTGATCGACGGCCACCTCGGCGGGGAGGGGCCGAAACCGCCCCCGGGCGTGAACGGTGCCAAGCTGGCCGCGGTCAGGGCGTGGCTGACGTCGGGCGCGGAGATCCCGCAGAAGCTGGTCCACGCCCTTGAGGTCGCGGGAGCGGAGACGACGGCGGCCTCCGGGATCCTGCCCACGCCGATGCCCGGCGGGATGGCGGCCGTCGGCGCCTCGCCCGCGGCGGGCGCCGCCTGGCTGGCCGCGTCGCCCGGGTCCAGGCCGGGCCAGGAAGCGGCGGTACGGCGCTATCTGGAGGCGGTGGTGGCCTCCACCGGCGGGCCGGTGCCCTGCGCCCTGCCCATCACCGTGTTCGAACGCGGCTGGACGCTGAGCTGGCTGCGGCGCGCGGGAATCCCGGTGGACGTGCCACCGGAGCTGGCCGCGAGCCTGCGGGACGGGCTCGGCCCCGAGGGGACCGCCACGGGGCCCGGCCTTCCCGAGGACGCCGACACCACCTCCGTCGCCCTGTACGCGCTGGCGTTGATCGGCGAGCCGCACGAGCCCGAGGGGTTGTGGCCGTTCGAGACGGAGACGCACTTCTGCACCTGGCGCGGGGAGGAGGGGATGTCCCCGACGACCAACGCGCACGTGCTCGACGCCTTCGGCGAGTACCTGCGCGGGTGCGGGGGAGAACCTCGCCACGAGGCCGTCGTGACCAAGGTGGCGGCGTGGTTGCGCGGCCGCCAGGGAGCGGACGGCAGCTGGACGGACCGCTGGCACGTCTCGCCGTACTACGCCACCGCCTGCTGCGCGATCGCGCTGCACGAGTTCGGCGGCGAGGAGTCGGCGGGCGCGGTGGGCGGGGCCGTGGAGTGGGTGTTCGGTACCCAGCGCGCCGACGGGTCGTGGGGCCGGTGGGAGGGCAGCGCGGAGGAGACCGCCTACGCGCTGCAGACCCTGCTGCTGACCGGCGCGGCGCGGGGGGAGGAGCGGTGGCGGGAGGCCGTGGAGCGCGGATACCGCCGCCTGGCGGCCATCCGGGACGGTGAGGCGCCGTCACTCTGGGTCGACAAGGATCTGTACCTGCCGGTGGCGATCGTCAGGGCGGCCGTTCTGGGCGCGCTTCACCTGGCACGGCGCGCACTCTCACTTCCTGGGGACGGCTCGTATTGAAAATTGACTGTGAATTCGAAACAGGACAGAAGGGTGCATCTACTCTGTCCCGCCTTGAGTGTGTTTAGTGACATTGCTAGGGTTCGGCGGGTGTGATGTGGGTTGTCCCGCTGATCCGTGCGATGTGGCGACCGTTTGAACTACTTGCGTCGACTGCCACAAGAAAATGCCGTCTATTTTTCTTTCTGCTTCCCGGGGTGTATAACCATGCGCTTGCGTAACGCGAGCTTGCGGACCAAGGTCACGGCACTTCTGGTGTCGCTCACCGCGCTCTGGGCGTTCACGGCATGGGTGACGGTGCGTGACGGACTGAACATGCTCGGCGTGGCGACCCTCAACACCGACGTGGCGGAGCCGGGCGAGCGGCTCATCGTCGAACTGCAGGCGGAACGACGGCTCACCGCGATCACGCTGGGCGCGGGCGGCATGGAACGTCGGCGGCGCGACGTGCTGGCCGCCCAGCGCGGGCGCACCGACGCCGCGGGCGCGAACTTCCGGGAACTCACCGCCAACAGCAGCGTGCAGCTGCTGGGAAGCTCGGCCCTGGGGCGTCGTATCGCCGAGACCCGCCGGCTGCTGGACGAGCTGGCCACCGTGCGCAAGGCGATCGACACGGGCCGGGGCGGCCGGACCTGGGCGGCCACGGAGTTCACCGACATCGTCGACTCCGTCTACCGCGTCTACGACTCGCTGGCCACGCTGGACGACGACGAACTCGCCAAGGACACCCGCACGCTCATCGGGATGAACCGGGCCCGGGACCTGCTGTCCCAGGGAGACGCCCTGGTGATGGGCGCCCTGACCGCGGGCCGGTTCGCCGACGGCGAGCAGGTCAGGTTCACGCAGATCGTCGGCACGCGGCGCTTCCTTCTCACCGAGGCGGTGGCCGAGCTGCCCGCGGCCGACCAGGAGGCCTATCGGCAGCTGGCCGCCGGTGAGCACTTCACCCGGCTGAGAGCCATGGAGGAGCAGCTGATCGGGGACGCGAGCGTGGTGTCGACCGGAGCGGTCGACATCACGCGGTGGAGCTCCGACGCCCAGGCCGCACAGACCAAGCTGACGGAGGCGGTGCTCACGGCCGGAAGCGGTGTGGTCGAGCGGTCGGGTCCGGTCGCCACCGGCGTCATAGTGCGGCTCGCACTGGCCGGCGGCCTGGGCCTCGTGGCCGTCATCGCCTCGGTCGTCCTGGCCATCACCACGGCCCGCGCGCTGGTCCAGCAACTGGAGAAGCTGCGGGCCGCCGCCTGGGAGCTCGCCAACGAGCGGCTGCCCTCCGTGGTCGAGCGGATCGGCCACGGGCAGGTGGTGGACGTCGCGGCCGAGGCGCCGCCCCTCAAGTTCGGCGACGACCAGATCGGCCAGGTCGGCCAGGCGTTCAACGCCGTGCAGCGGACCGCCATCAAGGTCGCCGCGGAGCAGGCCCAGCTCCGTCGCGACATCGCCGACATCCTGCGCAACCTCGCCCGCCGCACCCAGTCGCTCGTGCACCGCCAGCTGAGCGTGCTCGACGTGATGGAGCGGCGCGAGAACGACCCGCAGGAGCTGCGCGACCTGTTCCGGCTCGACCACCTGGCGACTCGGATGCGGCGCTACGCGGAGAACCTCCTCGTGCTCTCCGGCGCCGCGCCCGGCCGGGCCTGGCGCGACGCGGTCCCGATGATCGACGTGGTCCGCGGTTCGCTCGCCGAGATCGAGGACTACACCCGGGTCGACGTGATGCCCCTGGGAGAGGTGGCGCTGGACGGCCGGGCCGTGAGCGACGTGATCCATCTGATCGCCGAGCTCGTCGAGAACGCGGCGTCCTTCTCCCCGCCCTACACCACGGTCCAGGTCGGCGGCCAACTCGTGGCCCACGGCTACGCGCTGGAGATCGAGGACCGGGGGCTGGGCATGAGCGCCGCGGACATCGCGAGCGCCAACGAGCGGATCGCCAACCCCCCGGAGCTCAAGCTCTCCGGCAACGCCAGGCTGGGCCTGTACGTCGTCAGCCGCCTGGCCGAGCGGCACGACATCCGGGTGACCTTCAAGGCGTCCCCGTACGGCGGCACGACCGTCGTCGTCCTCATCCCGCAGGAGCTGATCAACGAGGAGGAGCCGGAACCCTCCGTCGGCGTCGGCGTGCCGCAGGCGCGCCCGGCGAGCAGCGGCGAGATGAACGGCACCACCTCCGCGGTCGCCGCGGTCCGCGGCCGGGCCGGCGATCCCCTGGGCATCGCGGGTGGCCCCGTGCGGACAGGCGCCGCCGAGGGAGAGCCCGTCGCCGAGCCCGTCTCGGGGGCCTGGCCCGAGACGTGGGAACCCGCCCCTCCCGGCCGCGTCGCCGACCCGGACCTTCCCGTGGATCTCGCCGATCCGGCGGCCCCCGGCCGCTTCGCCGATCCCGCGGCACCCAGGCGACTGCCCGACTCCGGAGCACCTGTGAGCCTGCCCGACCTCACGAACCCCGTTCCCCCCGCTCCCGGACGTTCGGGCGGCCCGGGGGCGGCACTGCCGCCCGTGCTGCCCCCGCCCGACAGCAGCCACACGCCGGGCGGCCTCCCGAGGCGTGTTCCCCAGACGCATCTCGCCGCCCCGCTGCAGGACGACGAGGTGGCCGCACCGGTGTCCCCGGACGACGACGGCGCCGACGAGCGCTCCCCGGAGATGATCCGCGCGGCCATGACGTCCTTTCAGCTGGGCACGCGCCGCGGCCGTGACGACGCGGCCCAGCTGACCAGGCAGGCAGGCGACCCCGTGGACGAGGGCGGGACCGCCGTGTGACCCCAGTATGTGAGCGCGTGCCGGGCCGGTGCCGACGAGGCGCCGAGAGCCGGCGACGGAACATCGGCAGGCAGAAGGAGAGGACAACGAGTGGTGCAGGGAACAGGATCTTTCACGGACCTGGCCTGGTTGCTGGACGACCTGGTCTCGCGGGTGGAGGAAGCTCAGCACGGAATCGTGTTCTCCACGGACGGCCTGCTGCTCGCCGCGTCGGCGGGATTCCCCCCCGCGGACGCCGAACATCTGGCCGCCGTCGGATCGGCGATCCAGAGCCTGGGCCGGGGGGTCAGCGACCGGGTCGGCGGGGGGCCGATGCGCCAGACCATCATCGAGATGCGGACGGCGTACCTGATCGTGACGGCCGCCGGGCAGGGAGCGTGCCTGGCGGTGCTCTGCGGCGCCGAGGCCGACGTCGGCCTGGTCGCCTACGAGATGGCCATGCTCGTCACCCGCGTCGGCCAGTACCTCACCTCGCCCACCCGGACTGTCGACTCCTCCTTCAGAGGCGACGGGACGCGATGAGTATCTTCGACGAGCAGCCCGAGGCCCAGTGGGTCGGCGACGAGGCGGGGCCGATCGTCAGGCCGTACGTCCTGACGCGGGGCAGGACCGAACCGACTCGCGGCAGGTTCGACCTCATCACCCTGGTGGTGACCATTCGGCAGGTCTCGTCGAGGGAGCCGGGCCTGGACCCGGAGTGCCTGGCCATCGTCCGGCTCTGCCGGCAGGCCCAGTCGGTCGCGGAGATCGCCGCCCACACGAACCTTCCGGCAGGCACGGTCCGTGTCCTGCTCAGTGACCTGCTCGACCAGGGATTCATCGCCATGCAAGAACCGCATTCGGAGACGGACATGCACGACGAGATGCTGTACAGGGCGGTGCTCGATGGACTCCGTGCGCTCTAACCGCGACGCCGGGCGCGTGAAGCTGCCCAAGGCGATCAAGATCCTGGTCGCCGGAGGGTTCGGCGCGGGCAAGACCACGCTGGTCGGCGCGGTCTCCGAGATCGAGCCGCTGCGCACCGAGGAGACCCTGAGCGACCGGGGTATCGGTGTCGACGACCTGTCGGGCGTGGAGACCAAGCAGACCACCACCGTCGCGATGGACTTCGGCCGCATCACCATCGGTGACGACTACCGCCTCTACCTGTTCGGCACGCCCGGGCAGGAGCGCTTCTGGTTCCTCTGGGACGAGCTGGCGCTGGGCGCGCTGGGCGCGGTGGTCCTCGCCGACACCCGCAGGCTGGCCGACTGCTTCCCCTCGCTCGACTACTTCGAGCGGCGCGAGACGCCCTTCATCGTCGCGGTCAACTGCTTCGATGGGGCTCGCCGCTACGAACTCGACGAGGTCAGGCTCGGGCTGACCCTCCACGAGGACATCCCGATCGTGCTGTGCGACGCCAGGCAGCGGGAGTCGGGCAAGGAGGTGCTCATCGCCCTCGTGGAACACGCGATGCGGATGCGGCTGGGCACGCCGGCCTCCTCGGGGAGCGCCGAACCCGCCGCGGAGCGGACCGGGACCCGCTGATTCCGGGGCGGACGGGATCCACCTGGACCGTCCGCCCCGTGGGCACGCCCGCCTCCGGGGCGGATCGTCACCGCCTCGGGAGCGCTTTTGTCCCTCCGGCAGGGATGAATTCCTCCCCCTGGAACGGGTGTACGCGATGCCCCGTGTCCGGCGTGTCACGATAGCGGCGATCACCGGGAGTCCTACCGCGCGGAGAGCCCTATGTGTGACGATCCGAACATGCCTCTCACCGTGGCGCGGGCGCTCGGAGAGTACCGGGCGCTGCTGGCCGAACACGGGGTCACCTGGGGCGAGGACCCCATCTACTACGTCAGATCGATGGCCACCGACGCCTACCTGATGGGCACGACGACCTTCTGGGAGGTCTGCTACGGCATGCTCGGCGCCCGTTACCCGGGGATGTCGTTCAAGGCGCTCAGGGAACGCTTCGACGAGCTGGACATGGACGAGGTGGTCCGCGGCGTCCTGGCGGGCAGGGTGCTCGAAAACCTCGCCGCGCTCCGTCTCGGCGAGGAGGGCGTCACGGTCGAGGCGCGGACGCGGGCCGTGCTGGACGGCATCCCGCTGCGCACGACGCTGCTGGTCGACTCCGCCAGGCCGGAGGCGGTCACCGTGCTGGTGGACGGGCGGGCACACGTGGTCGGCCCCGGCGGCGCCCGGCTCATCAAGATCACGAATCGGAGCGAGGTGGTCGCCGACGGCCTGCCGGTCGACCTGTCGTCACTGGCCCGCCGTGCCCCCGCGGCCCGCCTGCGGGTGCGCGCGGGCCTGGCGTGCAAGTGGAGCGTGTACGGCGAGCACGGGCAGGGCTGGTACCCCGAAGGTGCCCCCGAAAGACACGACTACCACGTGATGCCCTACTTCCACGGCGACGACCTGGTCCTGGACGTCCCGGCCGAGGCGCTGACGGTCCGGGTCACCAGAGGCATGGAGTACGGCTCCGCCGAGGTCACGCTCACCCCGGCGGCGGGGGAGGAGACCCTTGTCGAACTGACCCCCGAACGGCTCTACGACGCGGCGGCCCGCGGCTGGTACGGCGGGGACATGCACGTCCACCTCAACTGGGCGGGTGACATGGTCGGCACGCCCGAGCTCGCGGGGGCCATGCAGCACGGCGAGGACCTGCACGTCCTCAACCTGGTCGCGGGGAACGTCTCCTCCGAGCGGGTCTACGACTCAGAGGCGCTGGAGCACTGGGCGGGACGTGACCTGCCCTGGTCCGACGCCTCGCACCTGGCCAGGATCGGCGTGGAGTACCGCAACGACCTGCTCGGCCACCTCTACGCCTTCGGCGTCTCGGCTCCCCCCTCACGGTTCCACACGGGCTTCCTCGGCACCGCCGACTGGCCGCCCAACAGCGTCGCCTGCGAGGAGCTCCGCGGCCTCGGCGCGGTAACCGGCTACAGCCATCCCTTTCACACGCCGTTCGCCGACGCCGACGCACCGGACAAGGCACTGCTGTGGGGACGCAACTGCTCCTCCAGGGAGATCGTCGCCGACGCGGCCCTCGGCCTCGTCGACACCCTCGACGTGCTCAGCCAGACCTCGATCACCGCGACCGCCGTCGTCTACCGGCACCTGATCGGGGCGGGCAACCGCATCGCGGTCACCGCGGGCACCGATGCGATGGTCTCCTTCGCCCGGCGGGGAAACCAGTCCAACCCGCCCGGCTGGGCGCGCGTCTACGCCCGGGTGGACGGAGAGCTGACCGCCACGTCGTTCGCCGAGGCGATCAGGCGGGGACGCACCTTCGGCACCACCGGACCCTGGCTGGAGCTGTCGGCCGGCGGCCGCGGCCCCGGCGCCACTCTGGACCTGTCGCCGGGCGAGCGGATCACGATCACCGCCCGGTCGGTGGGTCCCGAGGTGGAGCGGCTGGAGATCCGCACAGCCGACGGCGTGCTGGCCGAGGGGCCGCCCGGCGAGCTGACCGCGGAACTGGTCGCCGGAGACCCCACCTACGTGGTCGCCCTCGCCACCGGCGGCCCGCACGAGCGGTCCTTCACCGACGAGGTGTACGCCCACACCAGCCCGGTCTACCTCGACGTGGACGGCCGGCACGTGGCCAGGGCCGAGGACGTCGCCTGGTGCCTGGAGTGGCTGGACGCCCTGGAGACACTCCTTCGCGAGGAGGGCGTCTTCGAGACGGCCGGGCAGCTCACCGACCATCTCGACCTGATCGGCCGGGCCAGGAAGGTCTACCGGGAACGCCTGACCTGACGGCGCGACCGGAGCCCGCGCGGGGGACGGGGCATGCGAGGCTTGTCAGCATGAATCGCCTGGCTGAGGTTGACCTGTCACGGAAGCTCACCAAGAACGAGGCCTCCGGGCGTCTCGACGCCGCTCTCGAACGCCTGCTCCACCTGCGGCTCACGCTCGGAGGTCAGATCGGCGAGCAGCGCATCGGTCCGCCGCTGTGCGTGGTCTTCGAGGGGTGGGACGCCTCGGGCAAGGGAGGCGCCATCAAGCGGCTGGTGCGCCCGCTGGACCCGCGCCACGTTCGCGTCGCGCAGTTCGCCGCGCCGACCTACGACGAGAAACGCCACCACTTCCTGTGGCGGTTCTGGCCGGTCCTGCCCGGCTGGGGCGGGATGACCGTGCTGGACCGCTCCTGGTACGGCCGGGTGCTGGTGGAGCGGGTCGAGGGCTTCGCCACCGAGGAGCAGTGGGACCGCGCGTACGGGGAGATCGTGGAGTTCGAGCGGACCCTCACGGCCGAGGGCATGATCCTGGTCAAGTTCTGGATGCACGTCTCCGAGGACGAGCAGCTACGGCGCTTTCAGGACCGGGCCGGTGACCCGCTGCGGGCATGGAAGCTCACGGACGAGGACTGGCGCAACCGCGAGAAGCGTCCGCTGTACGAGGCCGCGGTGGAGGACATGCTCGCTCGTACCGACCACCCGAAGGCGCCGTGGCACGTGGTCCCCGGCGACGACAAACGCCTGGCCCGCGTCACGGTGGTGGAGACCGTCTGCGCCGCGATCGAGGCCGAACTCGCCGCCCGGGGCTACGAACCGGTGATCCCCGCAGTGCCCGAAGCCGTGCCCGTGCCCGGGGCAGCGGGCGAGTAGCGGGACCGTGTCGTTAAAACCGTTCTGGCGAGAAGTATGGAAGCGGTGGGTGCGTGCCGAGCACCGCCTGTCGGGGTAGGCGGCAGAATCGAATGACTGTCCGTTCGTCTGTCGTCGTTCTTCGTCGTCGCGGGAGGGTGTGACGCATGCGGTTGAGCTCGCGGCTGAGCAGGCTGGACCGGAGGGTGTTCGCCATGGTGGCGAGCGCGAGGTTGCCCGGTCTTGAACGTGTCGTACCCGCGCTGTCACGCGCGGCGGACAACTCCCTGCTGTGGGCCGGGGTGGCCGGAGCGTTCGCGGTCAGCGGGCGCCGGCCGTTGCGCCGCGCCGCGACCAGAGGGCTGCTCGCGGTCAGCCTGGCCAGCCCGCTGGTCAACCTGGTCGGCAAGCAGGCCTTCCGCCGGAGCCGGCCGTCGGCGGAAGGACTCCCGCTCGCCCGGCTGATCAAGATGCCCACCTCGGCGTCGTTCCCCTCGGGCCACTCCGCCTCGGCCGCCGCCTTCGCCGCGGCCGTGGCCATGGAGGCGCCTCGCGCGGTCGCGGTCCCCGTCGCGCTTCTCGCGGCCGCCGTCTGCTTCTCCCGCGTCTACACCGGCGTGCACTATCCGGGCGACGTGCTCGCGGGAGCCGGGATCGGCGTGGCGGCGGGACTGGTCACCCGCCGCATCTGGCCCGACGCCGCAGAGGCGGGGCACGCCCGCGCCGCCCTCACGGCGCCCTCCGCGCTGCTCGACCCGGCAGGCGAGGGGACGGTCGCCGTGGTCGACGGCGCGGCCGACGCCGTGGCGGGAACGGCGGAGACGCTACGCGCGGCCCTGCCCCGGGCCGAGGTCGTCGAGGTGGCGCCGGGTGCCGACCTCGGGGCCGCCGTGCGGGAGGCGGCTTCGCGGGCCAAGGTGCTCGCGGTGGCCGGCGGGGACGCCGTGGTCAACCTCGCGGCACAGGAGGCGGCGGGTGCGGCGACCCCGCTGCTGGTCGTCCCCACGGGCGTCCGCGGCCGATTCGCCCGCGCACTCGGAGTCGAGACCGCGCAGGAGGCGGCCGAGGCGTACCGCAACGGTGACCTCGTGGCCGTCGACGTCGGTGAGGTCGCGGGCCGGACGTTCGTCAACTCCGTCAGTGTGGGCCTCTATCAGGCACTGGCGGAGAGCAGGGAGCGACGGCAGAGCCGGATCGGTACGTGGCCCGCGTTGTTCTGGGCCCTGGCCGAGGTACTCGGCCCCGGGGGCGCGCGGCCGGTGGATCTCATCGTGGACGGTGTGCCCAGACGTGTCTGGACGGTGTTCGTGGGCAACTGCCGTTACGAGGCACGCGGTGGTGCCCCCGCCAGGCGGCAGCGTCTGGAGGACGGTCTGCTGGACATCCGCGTGCTCGCCGCCGCCGACCGGCTGCCCCGGGTACGGGTGTTCCTCAGCCTGCTGGCCGCAAGGGTGAAGCTCTCACGCCACTACCAGCAGTGGCAGGCCGACACGCTGTGCCTTTCCGCCCCCTCGGGCCGGCTGTCGCTGGCGCGTGACGGTGAGACGTTCACGGTCACGGGCGAGGCGGAGTTCACCAAGCGCCCGCGTTCGCTCCTCGTGGTCCGGCCGTCCGGCTGAGATCCGGGTGACGTCTCGACCGTGATCGGGATCCCCGCCGTCGGCGGCGGGCGTCGGCGCCCAGGGCGGCCGGCGCGGAAGCCTCCGATCCGCCGACGCCCCCGCGGCCGGAACCGGCCCGGTCGTGGGGGCCGGTGTTTCCGCCCTCCCCCGCGGCTTGATCCGACGCGATGGAGGACTCCCCGGCCTTCGGGCCGGGGAGGTTCTCAGTGATTCATCGCTTGGCACGTACGGTGCCGGGTGCCTTTGGCGATGCTCTCCGTGGATCAGCCGCCACCGCCGCCGCCTCCGCCTCCGCCGCCTCCGCCACCACCACCGCCGCCTCCGCCGGTGTTGCCGCCGCCTCCGCCGCCGCCTCCGCCGCCACGGGGGCCGCCGCCTCCGCCGCCGCCTCCGCCTCCGCCGCCGATGACGTTGGTGTTGGTGTTGACGTTGCTGACATTGGCGCCGCCTCCGCCGCCTCCGCCGCCACCGCCACCGCCGCCACCGCCGCCACCGCCGCCACCGCCGCCTCCACCACCGCCGCCGCGCCTGGCGAAGCATCTCGCGGGATTGTTATGGAACCTGCAGGGTTTCTCAGCGGAGACGAGGGTGGTCGTGACGGCCTTCTGGGCCACGGTGCCCGCGCTGGCGGGCTGGGCCGACAGCGCTACGGGGGCGGCGAGGGTTGAGACGACCATCGCGCCAGCTGCGAGCATGTTCCTAAGGATGATCATGAGAGATCACTCCCTGCCGAATCGGTGGAACCCTGGGAGATACCCGGGTTGGTGAGACGCCTGACCGGTATCTGGGACGACACCCGTACGGCGTCTGGATCTGACTCACGCTAGGTGCGAAGTGCGAGAACGGTCATCTCAGGGAGGCAAAGGTAGCGGTTCAGTCTGATTGCTCTAGGGTTCCTGACAAGAATTAATCAAAGGCGTTTAATCACTCTGAGCTACGCCTCCGGTGACGAGGGTAGTTGTTTCCAAAGATCTCCTGATCCGGCGGCATGGTTTTCCGGGAACTCCTCACGGGGTGGGTGGCCTTCGGAGGTGAAAAACCTGGTTTAGGTAAGCACCCGGGCTTCCCGGAGTTTCTTCCGTGCATTCCGGCGGGAGCCGGGGCGAGGATGTTCACCCGTACTGGTCGGTATGAGGGGACATATCGACCTCCGGCTCTTCAGGTGGGGCGGGGGTAGATCATGTTGTCCCGTCCGTGGTGGCGGACATGACCTCGCGCCGCCATATCGGCCACCGCGAAGCACCCGAAACCGGTTCGGGATTCCATGACCTGCCGTTCCTTGGCGCGGTTTGACGGACAATGAGCGATACGGCAATAGTTTGGTGAGTGACTACCCCCCGTTTCCTCGCCTGTGCCGTGGCAACCCTGGTGGCCCTGACCGCCTGCACCGCCTCCTCGGATGAGAAGGTGTCCGGCCCGGCCACCGCGGGTGGTGTGGCAGGGGTGGGCCAGGGGGCCGGCGGCCAGGTCTCCGCGCCGCCCACCGGCTCACCCGCCCCCGTGACGCTGACGCCCGAGGAGTACCGGGCCGAGTTGGAGCAGGCGCGCGGCCCGGTGCGTGACGCGGTGAAGAAGCTGGCCGCGACCGGCGGGCTGAAGACCCTCGACAAGCGGCTGGAGCAGACCTCCGCCGCGGTGGACGGCGCGGTGACCCGACTGGCCGAGCTGGCCCCTCCTCCGGAGGTGAAGGTCCAGCACGACGACTACGTCGAGGCCCTGCGCACCCTGTCGACCGACTTCGGAGGCGCCCGCCAGGACGCCGAGGAACAGCGGTTCTGCACCGGACCCGCCGTGCTGACCGGCATGGACAGGGCGGGGAAGCTGTCCGACGTGGAGAAGGCGGCCGACGGGCTGAGCGGTTATCCGGCGAGCGTCATCTCGGTCAAGGCGCCCAAGCAGCGCACCCGCCGGCTGTCCAACGGCAGGTTCATCGCCTCCGAGGGCCGTCCGAGTCGCGCCTATCTCCAGCTGAGCAACGGCACCCGGCAGGACGCCGTCATCGTCCTGGTGCGCGGCAAGCGGAAGGCCGTCACCGTGTACGTCCGCAAGAAGTCGAATTTCAAGATCCAGGGGGTGCGGGACGGCAGCTACAAGGTCTACTACACCTTTGGCGAGGACTGGGACTCCAAGGCCCGTAGTTTCACCAGGTCGTGCCGGTTCGAGCAGTTCGGCAAGTCCGTACGGTTCCGCACCGTCTACACCGCGGCCCAGACCCGCTGGACCAACTGGAAGATCACCCTGCACTCCGTCACCGGAGGCAATGTGAAGCCGAAGCGGATCAAGCCGGGCGACTTCCCCAGCTGACACTCGCCCCGCCGGCCCCCACGGACGCGAAGACCGCGATCTCGTCGTGAGATCGCGGTCTCTGTGTTCCCCGGCTCAGATCAGGTCGAGAAGAGCATTCCCACCCAGCTGCGCTGGCGGTGGTGACCGTAGTGACCGTGGTGCGGTGCACCCCAGGCGGGAGCGCCGTAGCCGGGAGCGCCGTGCACGGGCGGCGGCGGCGGAGGAGGCGGCGGAGCAGCGTGGGACTGCTGTGACCACTGGCTCTCCATGCGGGTCAGCGTCTCGAGCTCGCCGTAGTCCAGGAAGATTCCGCGACAGCTCTCACACTGGTCGATGTGGACGCCGTTGCGCTCGTAGGTGCGCATGGCGCCCCGGCACTTGGGGCACTGCATCTGGCTGGTCTCCTTGTTCGGGCGTGATTACCGAGTAACCACAACCTACTGCGTGGGCACAGCATGGCAGGTGCTTCTGTGCCGGACAATTCTCAGGCACGCCTCGACGAGAATCTCCTCGACCTCGTCCAGCGGGCGCCCCGCCCGCCCGGCGGCGGACACCGCCGCCGCCGCGAGCTGTACGGTCATCGCCTGCGCCGGAATCTCCAGCCGCTCCCACGGGTCGCCGTCCGGCGAGACGGCGACCCCGCCCGCGGCGCGGTAGGCGTCCAGGAAACGGTGCCACACCTGCGGTTCCAGCAGCCCGGCCGCGAACCAGGCGGCGGGCCTGGACAGGTCCCACGCCTGGTCGCCGACGCCCAGGTCGTCGATGTCGATGAGGATCCACTCGTCCGGCGCGCGGACCATCTGGCCCATGTGCCAGTCGCCGTGGGTCAGGCCACCGGGGCCCGTGGAGGGGGAGGGCAGGCAGGTGAAGGCCCGGCGTACCGTCAGCTCGGCGGCGGAGCGGTCACCCAGGCGGGCGACGGTCGCGGCCACCCGGCCCGGCCCTCCCGCCTCCCTCAGCGGGGGCAGGGTCCGCGCGGGTACGGCGTGCAGCCGTGCCAGCAGCCGGGCGGCGGCCTCCCAGGGCGCCGCGTCGGGATCCTCGGGATCCACCGGAGTCCCGGCCGGCCAGACGGTGACCAGCCGATCCCCGGCGGTGATGACCTCCTCGGTCACCGGCTGGAGCATGATCTGGCGCAGCGCCGGGTGGGCGGCGGCCCGCATCCGCTCCACCAGCGGTTCCCGCTCCGCCCCCGGCGCGTGCGCCTTGACCACGACGGAGCCGGCCCGCATGATGATCACGTCTGGTCTGGTCGGCAGCACGGTGCCGGCCACACCGCCGTACTCGACGCCGATCCGGCGTAATGTGTCGATCAGGTCATCGCTGTCCACCGGGCAAGTGAACCACTCGATCCAGGATCTTGCCGGGCAGCCGCATAAAGTACGGGATATGAGGATCGGTTTTGCGGTGCCGGTGTCGGGATCATGGGCGACGCCGGGCAACATGACGCGGGTCGCCCGTAGGGCCGAGGAACTCGGTTACCACGAGGTGTGGACCTTTCAACGTCTGCTCTATCCGCAGGGCCACCAGATGGGCCCGATCTACCGCAGCGTGCACGACCCGGTGGTCACGCTCGCCTACCTGGCGGGGTTGACGAGCCGGATCAGGCTCGGGGTCGCGGTGCTCAACATCCCGTTCGCCTCGCCCGCGCTGCTGGCCAAGCAGCTGGCCAGCCTGCAGGCGGTCTCCGGCGGGCGGCTGGACGTGGGACTCGGGCTGGGCTGGCTGCCCGAGGAGTTCGCCGCCTCGGGGGCGTCGTTCGAGCGGCGCGGACGGCGCGGGGAGGAGTTCGTCCCGCTGCTGCGGCGCCTGTGGACCGAGGAGGTCGTGGAGCACAGCGGCGAGTTCTACCAGCTGCCGGCCGCGTACCAGGAGCCCAAGCCGCCCACCGTGCCGCCGATCCTGCTGGGCGGGTCGGCGGAGGTGGCGCTGAGGCGGGTCGGGCGGCTGGCGGACGGCTGGATCAGTTCGAGCCGCGAGGACCTCGACGAGATCGACAAGAAGATCTCCATCGTCAGGGAGGCGGCTCGTGACGCCGGGCGCGATCCGGAGGCGCTGCGCTTCGTCACCCGGGGCGTCACCCGCATCCGGCCCTCGGGGGCGGCCGGCCGAGAGCCGCTGACCGGCTCGTTCGAGGAGATCAGGCAGGACGTGGACAGGCTCGCGGCCAAGGGCGTCACCGACGTCTTCCACGACCTCAACTTCGATCCGGAGATCGGATCGCCCGACGCCGACCCCGAGGAGTCGATGCGCAGGGCGGAGTCGGCGCTGGAGGCACTCGCGCCCTGAGCAAGCGTTTGGTTCGATAGGGGCATGAGGGCACAGGAGATGGCGGACCGGCTGGAGATCGGCGAGTTGCTCGCCAGATACGCCTACGCGGTGGACACCGGGGACTGGGAACGGCTCGACCTGGTCTTCACCCCGGACGCGGTGATCGACTACACCTCGGCGGGCGGCATCAGGGGCAGCAGGGACGAGGCGCGGCGATGGCTCGCCGAGGTGCTGCCGACCTGGCCGGGACGCCAGCACCTGATCGGGGCGATGACCATCAGGTTCGACGGGGACGAGGCGGCGGTCACCGCCTCGTTCACCGACACGCTCGCGCCGTCCAGGGACATGATCGCCGCCGACGCCGCAGGGCTCGTCCGTGGCGGAGGCTGGTACCACCACCGCCTGGTCCGCACCATGTACGGCTGGCGGAGCAGAGAACTGATCGAGGAACAGACCTGGCGGACCGTGTGCTAGGCCACGGCCCCTGGGCCTTTCGCCCGCCGTTCCCCGCCACGGCAGACTCAGTGGACAGGGGCCGGAGCCGGAACGGGTAGGGGCCGTTCAACTGCGCGATGCTCCAATGTACGGGCCTGATGGCGCATTGTCGGCCTTGTCCTGCCATCCTGGTTCTCGTACATGTACGGCCGGAACAGGGGAGAACGGTGGACGAGCGCAAGCCGATCGAGTGCTGGCTGTCGGACATGGACGGGGTCCTCGTCCATGAAGGGCGTCCGGTCCCCGGTGCAGACGAGTTCATCCGCCGGCTGCGCGAGTCCGGCAAGCGGTTCCTGGTGTTGACCAACAACTCGATATACACCCCGCGCGATCTCGCCGTGCGGCTGCGCGCGGCCGGTCTGGAGGTCCCGCCGGAGTCGATCTGGACCTCCGCGCTGGCCACCGCCAGGTTCCTGGACGGCCAGCGTCCCGGGGGCTCGGCCTACGTGGTCGGGGAGGCGGGCCTGACCACGGCCCTGCACGAGATCGGCTACGTGCTGACCGACATCGCCCCCGACTACGTGGTCCTCGGCGAGACCCGCACCTACAGCTTCACCCAGATCACCCGGGCGATCCGGCTGATCGAGGGCGGCGCCCGGTTCATCGCCACCAACCCCGATCCGATCGGCCCGTCCAGCGAGGGATCGCTGCCCGCCTGCGGCGCGGTCGCCGCGATGATCACCAAGGCGACCGGGGTGGAGCCCTACTTCGTGGGCAAGCCCAACCCGATGATGATGCGCAGCGCGTTGCGGGCCATCGACGGCCACAGCGAGAGCACCGCCATGATCGGCGACCGGATGGACACCGACATCGTCTCCGGCATGGAGGCGGGGCTGCACACGATCCTGGTGCTCACCGGGGTCGTCAGCAGGAACCAGATCGACCGCTACCCGTTCCGCCCCTCCCGGGTGGTCGACTCGATCGCCGACCTGATCGAGCTGATCGACTAGAGCCTGTCCGCCGGGTGGGGCGTCCAGCGGCGCACATTCCTGCCGTGATCTGTCAGGTATGGATGCCATGCTGTCGCGCATGACACGTGTTTACCTGGAGATCGGCGCCAAGAAAGTCTTCGCCTGCTCGGCGGAGTGGCCGGGCTGGTGCCGGATCGGCAGATCCGAGGAGGAGGCGCTGGAGGCGCTGGTGACGTACGCGCCGCGCTACCGGGTCGTCGCGGAGCGGGCGGGGCTGCTCTTCGAACCGGCGGACCCGGTGGTGGTGGAGCGGGCCAGGGGCGGCACCACCACGGACTTCGGGGCCATCGAGGCGATCCCCTCGCTCGACGCCGAACCGGTCGGCGAGGCGGAGGCAGCCCGGGCCGTCGCGTTGGTCGAGGCGGCCTGGAAGCTCTTCGACGAGGCCGCCGCCGTCTCTCCGGAGGAGCTGCGCAAGGGGCCGCGCGGCGGTGGCAGGGACCGCGACAAGATGGTCTCCCACGTGGTCGAGGCCGAGCGCGCGTACGCCCGCAAGGTCGGCGTCCGCCACAAGCCACTGCGCGAGCCCGCGGACCTGGCGGCGATGCGCGCCGACCTCGCCGAGGTGCTGTCCCGGCCCTCCGACGGACGGCCACCGGTCCCCGGCGGCTGGCCGGTCCGCTACGCCGCCCGTCGCGTCGCCTGGCACGTCATCGACCACCTGTGGGAGATGGAGGACCGCCGGACCTGACCTTCGGCGGGCGCCGTCACCCGTTCCGGATTCCCCCCGAACGTTCGTGAGAAGCCCTCCGCCACGGCCCGATCCGCTCCGAGGACGGGAAGGATCAGGCGATCAGGCCGGGCAGCAGGGTGACGGTGTCCGTGAGGTAGGTGCCGAGCTCCGGGGGGACGAGGTTGATGGCGGAGATCTCGGCCGGGTCGAGCGGGAGCCGCACCACCTCGTACCGGCCACGGGCGGGGTCCTCGAACTCCGGGCCGCAGCGCAGCGCGAGATCCATCGAGACCAGGCGGCAGCCGTAGACGTGCTGGGTCTTGATCCCCTCGTCGCGCACGCATTCCAGGGTGGTCAGCGGGGTGACGCCGGAGACCACGGCGCCCAGCTCCTCCATGACCTCGCGGTGCAGGGTGTGCTCCAGCGAGGCGTCCTCGGGCTCGACATGGCCGCCGGGGACGGACCAGTAGAGCTCCTTACCGGGGACCGTACGCCGGAAGACCACCAGCCGGTCGTCGTCGAGGAGGACGGCGCGAACACTCGGCACCTCAGGCATGGGGTCCATTGTGTCACCGACCCGGCGACGCGATCCGCATCCGGGGTCCGGAACGGATGACCTCGCGAGCGTAGTCCCGCCGACTTCGAAGCCGCAGCAGCCTGAACAGCACACCACCATGATCGATTCCAAGGGGTCGTGTGGTTCACTGGCCGACGGATAGCCTGCCCGGATGTCTTCGTTGAACCTGCGTCACTCAGTCAGGGCGGTCGTTCTCGACAGGGACGACCGCATCCTGCTGTGTCGCCTGACCATTCCCGAGCCGGCCGGAACGGTCGTTTGGGCCGCTCCCGGCGGAGGCGTCGAGCGCGACGAGACCCCGCTTGCCGCACTGCGCCGCGAGCTGCGTGAAGAGATAGGGCTGGCGGTCGACTCCGACCCGCCGCATGTATGGCACCAGCGGGTCGTCGCACCCGGACATGCGGCAGGCTACGACGGCGTGGTCAACGACTACTTCCTGGTCCGCACCGCGTCGTTCCAGCCCCGAGGCGCGATGTCCGACGACGAACTCGCCACCGAGAACATCGACGGCTTCCGCTGGTGGCGGCTGCGAGACATCGCCGACTACCGCGGTGCCGAGCTGTTCTCGCCCCGCGACCTCGCCTCACCGTTGGCCGCGCTGATCGCCGGTGGGGTTCCGGGCAGGCCGGTGTCGCTCGGCCTGTGAACCTCACACTCCGGCCGCCGATGGCGAGAAAAGCGATGCGAACCTGCAGATTACCCGCGCGCGTGGGAGAAGGGAGTCCAGGACAGCCCCTAATGGTGGTCCCTGCGCAGGCGTTTGAGGTCGGAGCGTTGTTTCTTGGCGGTGATCCGCCGTTCGATCGCGCCCCTGCTCGGTTTGGTCGGGCGGCGCTTCTTGGGGGGCGGGGCGATCGCCTCGCGGAGCAGCTGGGCCAGGCGCATCTGGGCGGCCTCGCGGTTGCGCAGCTGGGAGCGGAACTCCGAGGCGGCGATAGTGATCACGCCGTTCACCAGGCGGGGGGCGAGGCGTTCGAGGGCCCGGGTCCTGAGGGCCTCTCCGAGCGCCTCGGTGGCGGCCAGGTCGAAGCTGAGCTCGACCCGGCTGTCGGTGGTGTTGACCCCCTGACCGCCGGGGCCTCTCGAGTGGCCCTGGCCTCAGCTGTCATTCTCGGGAGCATGTCTTTAGCGGCGGGGGCTCGAAGTGACCCGATCGGCGCTAGCCATGCGGAGGCAGGGCCGAAGCGTTCTCATGTTGTGAGACCGAGTAGCTGAAGACCGTCGGCAGGGTGGCTGCGGTAGTGGTCGGTCGCAGCGGCGATGTTGGTTCAGCCGATCAGGCGGGCCAGGCCGACGGCCAGGTTGCGCAGGCTCGCCATGATCCGGGGCGCGGCGCCGGTCCGGACACGGGAGGCGTCTTCGCGGTAGGTGACGTCGCGGATGTGGTGCAGGGCCTCGATGCTCCAGTGGCCGCGGATCAGTGCGGCGAGGTGGGTGTGGGTGATCCGGTCGGGCCGCAGGCTGGTGATCGCGTAGATCGTGACGATGGTGGTCTTGCCGGTCGTGCGGTCGGTGCGGCGGTGTTTGATCTGGATGGCCTGGGCGGCGTGGGGGAAGGGCAGATCGGGCCGGGCGGTGCAGATCTTCATGCGGCGGATCTCGCGGCGGCCGTGGGCTTGTTCGTCGGTGCGGTCGTTGAGGAAGGCCTGGCGCCAGGGCAGGGACTTGAGCCGGCCGCTGCGCCGGACAACATCGTGCCGTCATGAAGAGCGCATGCTGAATGAACACGGGTCCATGACACACAGGATGACCAGGGGCTGCGGCTGCTGCTGATCATCTGCCGAGGTATCGGGGCGGTGGTGATCCGGTGGCGGACGCAGATGGTGGTGTTGTCCTGGCGAAGATGTAGATCAGCCCGGCACGCCGTGGCGAGATCAGCGATTGGCCAGGGAGGAGATGAGCCGGTCGGCTCTGCCGACGGCGGGGTTGGTTCTGGCGGGAACCCAGGCAGACCGCAGCCGGGTGAGTTCGTTCTTGACTCTTCCAGATGTGAGCAGCGGAAGATCTTCCCGCAGTTCCAAAATGGTGGCGGCGGCTGTGTCGGGGCAGCGGCGTCGGACCTGCAGGCCGGCGAGCCGGGAGGCGATGAGCACACGGGAGCGGCGTTCTCCACCGTGGCGGGCACGAACGGAGTTGCTGAGGTGTCGTTCGGCAGCGGGGAGATCCGCGAGCTGGGCGAGGGCAGTCCCGGTCTGGTGCTCCAGGGAGGCGCGACGGTAGGCGCCTGTCCATTGGGCTTCGGGAACGGAGTCGGCGCGATCCAGATTCACTTCGGCCTGGCGTAACGCGTTGAGCGCGGCTCTGGTGTTGCCGTTGGCGGCATGTGCGTCGGCGCACATACCCGCCATCCACGCACGGGCACGGGCCGGGCATCCGCCGCTTAATGTTGAGGCTGCGGCCTCGGCGAGGTCGACGGCCCGGGTGGGGTGACCGAGTTCGACGGCTTGGGTTGCGAGTCCTCGCAGGGCGGTCGCCTTCGCGGTCGGATCGCCGGCTTCCTCGGCGAGTCGTATGGCCTGAATGTAGTAACGCTGGGCCAGCCCGGCGGCGTCTCCGGCATCGGAGGCCATGAAAGCGGCCAGATAAGTCATTTGGGATGCGGCCGTGAACAGTTCGGGGCGTGCTCGGCCGGTGGTGCCGTGCAACAGCGGTGCGACCTCGTGGATGAGGTAGGCCAGCACTGCGGCACGCGCGTGCCCGCCGCCGAACAGGTCGTCGGCGGTGGAGAACTGGCCGCACATCGTGCGGATCCGCTCCACGTCGGAGGCGCCTGCTCGGCGTGGTTCGCCGGAGCGGGCGGTGATGATGTGCGGTTCGGTCGGCAAGTTCAGCGCAGCGAGCGAATAAAGGCCGGTGGTGAGCAATGATCGCCGGTTGAGCATGTCGTCCTTCCCTAGACGAGCCACCCAGGTCACAGGGTCGCCGCCCCAAGGTTCTTCGGATACCGCTTCGATGTGCGGCCATCCGAGGTCAGGCGCGGTGAGGTCGTGGCCGAGCAGCCGCGTGAATGTCTCGACGATGATGGGAATCGTCCCCGCCATCGGGACTGTCCCCGAAAGCCAGTGTGCGATCGCGGCCGCGTCGTAGTACATAGCCCGGCCGTTTTCCGCCCCGACGGCATTGATTGTTTCAGCGACCTTCGCGTATGGCTTTCCGGCGGCCGCAATTGCCTCCTGCAGTGCGATGTTGCTCACCGGATGACGGCGTTGTCTCGGCATGTCCATCCCCTCGCGCTACTTCTCAACACGCATCGAGGTTCCAAAACCATCCAATATCCAAAGCCCTACCCGGGCGAACGGTTACGCCCTTCACTGGGATCGGAACGTAATCGACTGAGCGCGAAGTGTAACGCGAGGTGGCGGGTGGTGGCCATCCTTCGTCGCTTCGCGCCCGCCAGGGAAGGAGTTTTCCGTGGTAGACCCCCAGGTCAGTGCAGTTGCCTTCACGCCCGAGACCGGTAAGCATCCCACTGGAGGTTTCCCGGGGGCGCCCTGGCTGCCAGGAGCCGTGGCCGCAGCCCCAGAGCGGGCGGTGGATCTGCTGTTGGCCCCGTGGCGGCTGCGTGTTGTCGGCGACCCCAACCTGGTGGCGGGCGTGACCACGGTTATGGTGCCGCCGTGCGCGGTGGATGTTGCCAGCCCAGGGGTGGACTGGACGATCCTTGTCGAACGCGATGAGCACGACCAACTGCAGGGCGACGTCGACGCGCTGTTCGCCGATCGGCCCGTGCTGGCCTCCCCGCATGGCGGCCCCCGCCTGGCTGTGGTCGGCACGGGGGACGGTCTGCTGCGCCTGCTGGGCCGTTACCGGCCCGGTAGCGCCGCGGCACTGCTGGAGGTCGACCGGGCCCGGCGTACCACCCGCGTCGTCGTCCCTGACGAGGGTACGGCCCGGCGCTGGCCCGACTGGCTGGCCCGGCTGTTCTTCTCCTCGCGGATGTTCGATGGCGGATGGCGGATGCTGCATGCCTCCGCGGTGACCCTGAACGGGGTGGTGGTGCTGTTCGTGGCGGGTAGCCGTGGCGGCAAGTCCACGCTGGCATACCGCGCCTGCGATGAGCTGGGCGCTCAGTTCATGGCTGACGACCTGGTGATGGTCGGGCCGGATGGGATCGTCGCCGGATGGCCGACCCAGGTCGGCATCCCCACGGAGCTGGCCGCACCCGCCGGTGGGGTGGAGCAGCGGCGGATGGTGGCCGGGACATGGCGACGGCGAGTGCTGTTCACTCCCGGCGAGCACCGGGCTGTCGTTGACTGGGCGCCACCGGCGCGGCTGGGCGCGGTGGTGCACGTGGTTCCCGAGCCCGTCGAGGGAAAGGGCCGGCCAATGCGCGCCATCCGGCTGGAGCAGGCCGAGGCGGAGGCGGTGCTGGCGTGGGCGGCAGATGTTCCAGGGCAACGGCTGTACTCCAGCGACCTGTTCGGGCTGACCGACGGTCCGACCCCGGGCAGGGCCGGCGGACCTGCGCAGGAATGGAGGGCAGTGCCGACCGAGGCATCCGTCGTTCGGCTGATGGTTCCTCACCTGCGGGATCTGCCGCATGCCCCGGTGTGGGAGTCGCTGGCCACGCTGCTGGAGGTGACGGTCCAGTGAGGACGGAAACCACCGCTCGCCGTGTGGTGATCGTGTCCAGTGCCGGTCGCTCTCTGGCCGTTGCCGCCAGTGACAACGTCATCGCGGCGTGGCCGCATATCGCGCCACACGTACCCGGTGCCTCCATCGAGCTGCTGCACCCCGGCGATCGCCCAGTGGTCCAGGGGGTGGCGGTCCCGGACACCCCGCCAGACGCCCGCCGGGTGATCAACGCACACCTGCATGTGGTCCACTTGGCCGCCGCAACCGTGTGCGTGCATGCGGTTGCGGCGGCCAGGTCCGGTCAGGGGGCGGTGCTGTTGCTCGGCGGCCACGGCGCGGGCAAGACCTTGGCAGGACTGGCGCTCGCGGCTCGCGGCTGGCGGTGGCTGGCTGGTGACGTGACCCTGGTCGACGTCACCGCCGACAGCGGGCCCGCCGTGCGAGGCGGCACCAGCGCCATCCTCGGACGACGAGGCGCGGTGCGTCGCTGGTTTCCTGATCTGGACCTGCCCGAGATTGGTCCAGACATCGTCGACCTGCGTCGAAGCGACACGGTGACCGCTGGACCGGGGCGAGTACCGGTCAGGGCTGCGGTGCTCGTATCCATGAACGCAGACCCTTTCGCGGTAGGTGGCGTGCTGGAAAGAGTGGACCGGCATACGGCGGCCACGGCGTGGCTGCGTACCAGCGGGCACCTGCTCGACCGGCTCCTCGACGCTGGAGAGGAGCCGCTGCGGATGCTGGAGGACGAGCACGCCCAGCGGCAGCGGATCGGGTACGCGCACGCCTTGACCAGCTCGGTCGGCTTCTACGCCGTGCGCGGTACCCCGCACGACATCGCCTCTCGCATCGAGCAGCTGTTCGAGGATCGGTGGTCAGCATGAGGAAGACGAAGCCGGTGAAAGTGACCGCGCTGGCAGTGGACTTCGGCGGTACCGTCGCCTGTCCAGGACCCAGCCCGGACGCCGCGACCGTGGCCTGGATCCTGCGCGAGCTGAGCGGTCCAGTGATCCCCGACGGGTTCGCCACTGCCTTTGAGGAAGTGGTACGCCGGGCGCGCATCGCTGACCAGCCGCGCCACGAGCAGACGTCGTTCGCCGAGCTGCTGCGTCTGGCCGCCTTGGAGAGCGGGGTACGGCTGGACGACCCGGTGGCTCTCGCGCAGTCGGTGTTTACCACCCTCCCGGACGCCGACATCGATCCGATGGCTGCTCACACGCTGCGAAACCTGTACGAGGCGGGCCTGGTGTGCTTGCTGGCCTGCGACACCCAGCGTCCTGAGAGCGTGCGCCGCGCCACTCTGCGACGAGCCCGCATCGAAGACTGCTTCGAGGTGCTGGTGCTGTCGAGCACACTCGGTGTCCGCAAGCCGCACCCGTGGTTCTACGCCGCCGTGATTGAGGCTGCCGGTTGCCCGCCGCAGGAGATTCTGTTCGTCGGCGACACCCAGGCCAAGGACGCCGTCGGCCCGCTCGCCCATGGGATGCGCGCGGTCCTGATCAGCCCGGATGGGCGCCCATCCGGGCTGGACCCACGCATTGGTGTGATCGCTCACCTGAGCGAGTTGCCCGCTTACCTGGAGAGTCTCCATGCCCACTGATCTCACCCACCCCGCACGGTGCCGGTGCGCGAGTCCTCGGATCCGTCTCACCGACGGTCGAGCTCATCTGCTGCCTGCCACCGCTGTTCCGGATGGGATGATCCCGGCTCGGTTCAGCGTGCTCAGTCCAGGCACCGAACGCCGTCACCTCCGTGCCACCTGCGGGTCCGTCGGCTCCCGCGACGCTGGATACATGACGTTCGGCGGTGACCTGTCGAGCGGGTGGGTGCTGGCGGCCGTGCCGCATGGTGCCGCGTTCGACACCTCCGCCGACGGTGTGCTCACGACGCCGCCCGGCACTCGCCCACAGGCTGCCGCGCTGGCGAGGTTCCAGCAACTGGCGGTGCTCGGTCTGGACCGGCTACCCGACCGGACCGACCTGGACGACGTCGTGCTGGTCGGCTCCAGGCCGGTCGCGCTCGGCTGCGCCCTGGAGTTGTGTCGTCGGGGTGCCACTCGGATTCGGGTGCTGACCTCCCGGCCAGACGCCCCGATCGGCCGCGTGCCCAGGGTGGAGTGCGTCGCCGCCGTCGAGCAGCACAGCGCAGGCATGGTCGTGGATGCTGCCGGGATACCGCACCGCGCTGCGGGCCTGCTTGCGAAGGGCGGCATCCTGGGCCTGCTCGGCACCCCTGACCCGATGTCGCAGTTGCCGACGCTCGGCCTGCACCGAGCCGGGTGGACGGTCGTCGGCATGCACGAGCTCACCGGGGGCCTTGCCTGTTACCGGGACGCGTACACCACGGCGGTGGCCTGGCTGATGTGGCATCTGGACCCGCACCTGGTCGACGGCTGGTGCCGGATCGTGCCCGGCGAGGCCGCACCCGCCGTGTACGCCACTCTCGACGGCACCGGGCGCCCCGCCGCACCCGTTGTGATCTTCTCGTGGGAGCAATCATGAACGCCACGCCGATCGGGCTGTATAGCATCTCGGTTCGCGGCCTGAACGTCCCCAATCTGCTGACCTGGGCCGTCCGCACCAAGATCCCGTTCCTGCACCTGCGCGGCGGCACCCGCGGCATTGACCTGGCCGCCCAGCCGACGGCGATGATACGGCGGTGGCGGAAGGCCGCCGAGGCAACGGTGCCGATCACCGGGGTCACCGCCGATGTCGACCTGGCTGATCTGCTCACCGGTGACGTTTCCGCCCGCACCCGGGCAGCTCGCGACCTGGTCGAGCTCGCCGAATCAGCGGTCATGCTCGGTGCGGGCTGGGTGCGGCTACCGGCCCGCACCCCACTGACCGCACCCGTACTGGCAGGAGGAGCGGACCTGTCAGTCCTGGCCTACAGCCCGATACGGCTGCTGGTGGAGCCGCACCATCCCGGATGGTTGGCCCCGGACGCGTTCCGGCCACTGATCGACCTGGTGGAATCCTGCCCTTCGGTGAGGCTGCTGGCCGACACCGCGCAGCTCGCCGCCGCGCTCCCCGCTGACACCCGGTTCCCCGCATGGCTGGGGCCGGTCCTCGATCACGCAGAGGTACTACATCTGTCCGATCCGGGAACCGGACTGGACGCGCCAGGGCACGCCGTTATCGCGGCCATGGCCGCCGACCGCATCCGGTCCGGGCAGTGTTTGGAGGTCGCCGTGGAGTGGACCGGCCCAGACCGGAGTCCAGCCGAATGCCTGATCCGCTACCGGGCTGCCATCGCCTGGTGGGCGCGGCTGACCGCAGCCCTGGAGCCACAGTGAGCAGCTCACCGATTGGAGGGTGGGTGGCAGTCACCGACTATCCGGCCTGGCCGAGCCCGTACTTCGCCGAGTTACACCGGAACGCCCCGCCTGGCCTCCCACTCGGGTTCGTCTCCACCCTCGACGCCCTGCCCGAACACCCTGCTCAGCCCGGAGTGATCAACCTGCACCGGCTCAAGCGCCTGTGCCGGGATCCAGACGGGCAGCGGACCCTCACTGCGGCCAAGGCTCTGCTTGAGCAATTGCAGGCACTGCGTGACGGCGGGTGGCGCATCGTGTGGACGGTCCACAACCTGCTGCCCATCGACGGTGGGGCGCCACGGGAGGCCGACTGGTGCGCCGCGCTCGGTGTCCTTGGCATCGCGGACGCGGTGCTCACCCACACCCGCTCTGACGCGCTGCACCTGGCCCGGCTCACCAAGGCGCCGATCGTCGTGGCCGGGTGGGCAGGGCTGAGCGTCCCTAAGAGCGTCCCCCCGGCATCGGAGCCGGTACGTGCCCTGGTCCGCCGGCTACGCGACGCCCCATTCTCGGTGCTGGTCGTGGGAAACCTGGTCCCCTATAAGGGGCTGCCCGCTGTCGTGAAGGCGTTCACCGCGCATACTCGGAGGGCGCACCTGCTCATCACCGGGCCGTGTCGCGACGACGCCTTGGCCGCTGACCTCGCAGCCGTAGTGGTCACGAGCGGAGGCCGCGTCCACGTTCATCCGGAGCGGATACCGCCTGAACATGTGCATCGCCTGTATCAAGCTGCCGATGCCGCGCTGTGCCCCTACCGGGTCGATGGATCATGGGAGGTCTTCACCCGCGTCCTGTACCCCGGCTCGGTGAGCACCGCACTGGCGTTCTGCACCCCTGTCGTCGCCCCGGACCTGCCCGCCATCGCCGAGATGACGGCGAACTCCCCAGCGTGGCTCTACCCACCGGGTGAAGGTCCTGGCCGAGTCCTGGCCGCCGCCGAGAACGCAAGTCGCCAAGCCGGGCCCCGTGCTCGGCGGTCACCAGGTGATGGCACCGCCGGGTGGCGGCTCGTTACCGCGACCTATCAGCGGATTTTCGAGCAACTCATCGGCCCGAACGACCCCTTCAGCGGGCCGGACTCGGACACCGTGACTAATCTCCCCGATCCGCGTCACCGTATTTCGCGGCCGCTTGTCCCGCCACCCCATAAGGAGACCTCATCGTGCTCAATTCCATGAACGGTAACCCGGAGTCCGAGCGGGGCGACCACGTCGCCGCCGCCCTAGCCGGTGCCTACGGGCTGGCAGCGCGCACCATCACGCAGCTGCCCATCGGACAGGGCACCATCAATTTTCGTGTCGTGTGCGACGACGACCAAGAGGTGTTCGTTAAGAACTACCCCGGCGGCACCGATCTGTTCGCCGAGCGAGAAGCCATCGCGCTGTCGGCCCGGGCGTTGGAAGCGGGTATCCCCGGCGCGCAGGTGTTGCTCAACCAGGCAGGCGACGTCATCGACAGCAGCAGGCCGCTGTCGGTGTCGGTGTGGGAATGGGCATCTGGCCAGGTCGTCACGCGCCTGTCGTCCGCCCAGCTCGCCGCCGCCGGCACCGCCCTGGGCCGTATCCATACCCTGTTCGCCGACTATCCCGTCCCGGCCGCGCCCGCCGTGGAACATTGGCGCGGCATGGATATCGACGACCTCGCGGCGACAATCGACCAGCTTCTCGACATCATCGCCGACCGTGTCCGTGCCGGGATCGGGGACAGGTTCGATGCCGAGGCACAACGCACCCTTCTGGAACGCCGCGACATGCTCGCTCGCATTCCGGAACTCCTCGCCGACCTTCCCGGGGAGCTGACCATGCAGGTCCTGCACGGTGACTACTCCCCGGTAAACCTCCTGTTCACCGGGGAGACGCTGTCGGCGGTGCTGGACTTCCGGCCGCCCGACCCGTTCCTACTCGCCTACGACCTGGGCCGCATGGCCTTCTATCCCAACATCGTCACTGGGGAAGACAACTGGCTGGACGCCGCCGCGACCTTCGTAAGTGCCTACCGACAGGCACACCTGGGCGTGCCGGGCGTGGACGTGCGCGCCTGCGGCCGGGTCGCACTGCTGCAGTTGCTGAAAAGCCTGTACGGGGTCAAACAGCACTACCTCAAGCCCGGCCTGTTCCAGGACGATCTGGATGACTTCTGGTTACTGCGCCACCAGGCGGCGAACACTCTGCTGTCCGAGCTAGCCGCGATAGACGCGCTCCTGGCCGAACTGGTCGGCACCTGATCGATACTCGCCACCCACATTGGCGACGCGAATCTGAATTTCCACGACACCAAGGGAGATCCCCGTGACCATGGACACCGTGCCCACGCCCGTTACCCGAGCGACCTGGGACATCCTCCGTGGGCCGATCCCGCCCGAAGCCTTACTCCTCGGCGTGGCCGGGCTCGCCGAACGCCATGGCCTGCGCGTTCATCAGACAGGTCCGGACAGCATGCTCCTGGCCGGCACTGACGACACCCCTCACGTCGCCATGCGCTGGCACCCCTACATCCCGGACCGGCCCAACACGCTCAGCCACGTCCTGCCCGCCCAGGAGTCGGTCGAGATCCTTCTCGACGTGCATCCAGGCGGGCAGGAGGCCGCCGCAGATCTACGGGTGTGGCTGCGGGCCCGGCTACGTTGTTACGACCCGGCCGAGCTGGAACAGATCATCGCGAGCATGCCGCTGCTCGCCCGCTACGCCACCCCTGCCCCGCACCTCGGCGGCTGGGCCGTGATCTTCCGCGATCATTTCGTGGAGAACACCCTCGCCTTCCTCATGGCGGTCCAACAAGCCGGCGTGCCTCCCGAGTGGATCTATGCGCTGGCCAAAGGCGACCGCACCTACAACCGCGACCGCGTCCACGCCACGCTCCTGGCCCAGGGATGCCGCAGCGGCCTGCTTGACAACACCGCGATCAACGCGCCCAACAGCCATGCCGACGACCTCGCCCAAGCTTTCGCCGACGTGGACGCGTTCATCGATGCCGCCCACGCTGCCAGTCGGAAGGTGCTCGTCATCGACGATGGCGGCCTGCTCGCTCACGGGTACGGCCGCGCCGACTCACCCCACCGAGTGGACGCGGCGCTGGAGTTGACCGTTTCCGGCCTCAAGCGCATCACCGCGGCCGGGCCGCTCGGCATCCCGGTTCTCAATCTGGCCCGCTCAGCGCTGAAGACGAACCTCGGCTACCCGGAGATCGCTGACTCGTGCCTGCGGCGGCTGCGAGCACTGCTGCCCGCGATGAAAGTCATCGGTCGTACGGTCCTCGTCCTCGGCTATGGCACCCTCGGCTCCCGGCTGGCGGCTGCATTGCGGGCCCAAGGCTGCCAGGTTCACATCGTCGATCCCGACCCGCTCGCCCTCATCGCCGCCGCCGAGGCCGGTCACCCCACCTACCGCACCGCCGTGGACGCATTGCACGCGGTGCGGCCTTTCCTGCTGATTGGCACAACCGGCGAAGACGCGCTAACAGCGGAAGCGGTGGGCGCCCTGCCCGATGGTGTGGTCCTCGCCCCTTACGCCACAAAAGACTTCGCAGTCCTAGCGATTGACCCCGCCCTCGCCGAGTCGGCGACGGAGATTCCTGGGATTGGCCGACGCTACCGGTTGCGGGACGGCGCCCAGGTGACGGTCCTCGGCGACGGCCGCTCTCTCAACCTGTTCGAAGCCGATGCCATCCCCAACCAGGGCTACGATGCCTACCGGGCCGGGACACTCCTCGCCGCGAAAGCCCTCTGCGCCCGCGTCGGCACCATCCCGGCCGGAGTGCACACTGACCTCGTTGACGACATCATCACCTCCTCGGGGCTGTACGACGCCTACTACGACACCTACCTGACCATCGGCGCACCCGCCCAGCTCGCCCCGATCGGATCCGAGCCACTGGCGGGAATGACGGCGTGTGTGATCGGCTACGGCGCCGCCGGACGCCTGCACGCCCAGTTCCTCACCGACGCCGGCGCCCAACTGATGATTCTGGACCCCAAACACCAGGACCTGCCGAAGGGGTGCCGCACCTTCTGTCACGGCGTCGACGAACTCCCGCGGCCGGTCGCAGCCGACGTCGATCTGTGGTCGGTGTGCTGCCCCACCGCAGACCACCTGCCGGTGCTGCGCTCGATCCTTACTCACGACCCGGGCGCGCGGGTCCTGCTGGAGAAACCCGCCTGTCAGAGCCATGAGATCGACGCGCTCATCCGCCTGCTCGACGAGCACCCGACCGCTCGTGTCATGGTCATCGACCAGTACCGGCATGCTCGCGCGCTCGGTGTCGTCGCTGACCTCATCAAGGCGTACGAGCCCGGCGCCTCGCTGCGCCACATCGGGATCACCTTTACCAAGGACCGAAGCGCCGACATTGCCGACGGTCGGTTCGTTGACCGCTCTTACGGAGTGCTCGGTTACGAGTGGCTACATATGCTCGCCGTGCTTCGCCGCCTTTTGCCCGCTGACGACTTAGCCGCCTATCTGGCCACGGATCCACGGCAGGCGACGCTGCGCGCTATCTACGATCCCAGGCTATTCGTGTCGACCCTTACCGAGCACACCACGCTCCGCGTCGGCGACGCCTTGGTTCCTGTGGAGCTGCATTCCAGCATCACCGGCTCCGCAGTCGTTCTGGGCCGTACCCCCGATGGTGTGACGGGCGGGTGGCGGCGTGGAGTCCGTCTCGCTGACGACCGGCACCGGTACCTCACCGTCCACGTCGGACGCATCCGCATCAGTGTTCACCTCGACCCGGTCACCACGGCTGACGGATGGCAGCTGGATCGCAACCACCATCGCGTCGTCGCCGAACGTGACGACGAAGTTCTACACGACCAGGTCATCAAGGACTCCCCGCTGCGGACGGCCATCCGCGAGGCCGCCGATGCGCTTACCAGTCTCCGTCCGCTGCCACCGCTGGACCTGGGGCCGTTGCGGCGCATCACCGCGCTGGCCGAGCACCTGCGCGTCTGGTGGCCCGAACACTCCCTGAAACCGTAGCCATGCCTTTATGCCTAGCTTTTATTGGTAAAAGGGTTTTCACGGAAATCGGCGCATGTTTCCCGATGGACAGATGATATTGGTATCTCTCATAGTGGGCGATTCTAGGTGCAGCCCTTCGTGGTGAGAGGAAAGTATGACTGGACAAGAGCAGGAATCCAGTAGCCGGGCGACCGGATCGGATGATTTGGCCGCGATGGTCGCGCATCTTTCGGAGAGGTGGCCGAAGTGGGAGCGCGAGGGTATAGGCCCTGACCGGGAATCGATCATCTCGGCGGCGGCTGTGGGTCTGGTGCTCGATGTGTGGCGGAATTCTCCGCTGGAGGACATGCATGCCGGTGGAGGGATGCGCGGGAAGGGGCCGGATGACCCGGAGATGTTCGCCGAGAGCACCGCCCTGCACCGCCAGGCCGTGGCGGCACTGAGATCCGGTGACCGGTTCGCACTCCTGGAGTTCGAAGACCATGTGCTGGACCGCCACCGCCCTTGGGCGGGAGGCGGTCGTACGCTTCAAGAGATGGGCTACGGGTATCTCGGTGCCTTCAGCAAGCACGTCAAGGGGCGCACCAATGCGCTCATGGGGTTGGAGGGGAACTTCGGCCGCCAGGCCCTGCTCGCGTACCTAATCGTCAAGGCGCTGTTCTCCGGCACTCACCATAAGGGCATGCCGGCGTGGCCTGCGATCGTGGCCACGGTCTGCGCGATGATCGAGGACAGTAGCCATGAGGCGTGGCGGGACGGTGAGCGGTGCCGGCGGGCGATGGACGCCCGGCCGAGTGAACTACCCGTTGTCGCGGACCTTCGCCGCACTTTGCTTGAAGCTCCGGAAACCCTGCCGATGCCGGTGCTCGAGTGGCTGTGCACCTGGAGGCTCGGCCCGATGCTCGTGGCGATCAGCCATACGAGTCGGTCGCGGAGATGAGACAACGCGCCGGCTTGGAGAAGTGAGCGGGGCGCTGCTTGTAACGGCAGCTACGGTGTGACCGCGCCGAACTCGATGGAAGTCGTGGTAAGCCCTGCCTGCATCGAACCGGACCGCTTCAGCGTGCCTACTCGGTCAGTGGTGGTCCCTGCGCAGGCGTTTGAGGTCGGAGCGTTGTTTCTTGGCGGTGATCCGCCGTTCGATCGCGCCCCTGCTCGGTTTGGTCGGGCGGCGCTTCTTGGGGGGCGGGGCGATCGCCTCGCGGAGCAGCTGGGCCAGGCGCATCTGGGCGGCCTCGCGGTTGCGCAGCTGGGAGCGGAACTCCGAGGCGGCGATAGTGATCACGCCGTTCACCAGGCGGGGGGCGAGGCGTTCGAGGGCCCGGGTCCTGAGGGCCTCTCCGAGCGCCTCGGTGGCGGCCAGGTCGAAGCTGAGCTCGACCCGGCTGTCGGTGGTGTTGACCCCCTGACCGCCGGGGCCCGAGGAACGGGAGAAGCGCCAGCTGAGCTCGGCCTCGGGGACCGAGACCGAACCGCTGACCTGGAGCGGACCGGGCATGGCGATGACTTCCTTCTCACGGGGGTGTGCTTCCAGCGTACCGAGGAGTCACAAGCGTGGATCAACCGGTTTTATGCCCCGTTTCTCCGTGGTCGATGATCGCCCGTCCCTCGGCGCCGCTCCCGGATCGGAGAAACCGCAGGTCGCGCGGGGTCGGTGAGCGCCATGACAGCCGTACCGACTGAAACTTTCACCGGCGGTTGACGCGCGTGGCGCCAGCCCACAAGATCATGGTGCCTCCCTGGTCAGGAGGGGGCGTCGATTGAATATCGCTACCCATGACGAGGTGTGCCGATGCCCAAAGTCCCGTTACGGATCGCGTCCGCCGTCCTGCTGACGCTGGCCGCCCTGAACGTTCCCACCGCGTACGCCGCCGACGATGTCACCCCGGTCACGGTGACCGTCAACGCACGTGCCGCACTCGCCGCCGTCCCCGAAACCGGTATCGGTACCAACCATGCGATCTGGGACAGCCAGCTGGGCACCGACGAGACCGCCGACCTGCTCAAGGGCGCGGGTGTGAAGCTGCTGCGCTATCCCGGCGGCTCCTACTCCGACATCTACCACTGGGCCGACCACACCGCTCCCGGCGGCTACGTGGCTCCCAACACCGACTTCGACACCTTCATGCGCGGTGTGCGGCGCACCGGGGCGCAGGCGATGGTGACCGCCAACTACGGCACCGGCACCGCCGCCGAGGCCGCCGCCTGGGTCCGCTACGCCAACGTCACCAAGTCCTACGGCGTCAAGTACTGGGAGATCGGCAACGAGAACTACGGCAACGGCCACTACGGCGACCCCTGGGAGGCCGACGACCACGCCGACAAGAGCCCGGCCGAGTACGCCCGCCACGTCGTCGCGTACGCCGACGCGATGAAGGCGGTCGACCCGGGCATCAAGATCGGTGCGGTTCTGACCACGCCCGCCAACTGGCCCGACGGGCTGGTCGGCGGCGGCGACGAAGGAACCTGGAACAAGGTGGTCCTGTCGATCGCCGGACCGAAGATCGACTTTGTGATCCTGCACTGGTACCCCGGCGGCTTCGACAAGGCCGGCCAGGTCCCCGACATGATCCATCTCACCCGCCGGCAGATCGCCGAGTACGCGGGCCCCGGGTCGGAGCGGATCGGCATCTCGATGACCGAGTTCAACACCGGGAGCAACAGCAACGGCACGAACACCCAGCCCGGTGCGCTCGCCGCCGCCGACGCCTACGCGACGCTTCTCGCGAACGGCGTGTTCACCGTCGACTGGTGGAACACCCGCAACGGCATCGGCAAGGTCACGGAGGTCGAGGGACATACCGACTACGGCGATTTCGGCCTGCTGTCGAGCGGGACGTGCACCTCCGACGGCAGCGTGTGCGAGCCGGCGCTGAACACGCCCTTCGCGCCCTACTACGCGCTGCGGATGATGAGCGTGTTCGCCCGGCCAGGCGATCGGTTCGTCGGGGCCGCCAGCGACCAGGCGAAGGTCAGCGCGCATGCCGTCCGCCGCCCCAACGGCGATCTGGCGGTCCTGTTGATCAACACCTCGTCCGACACGTCGCTCCCCGTCACGATCGACTACTCCGGTTTCAACCCGGCCTCCGGGGCGCCGGCCGTGCTGACCCACACCAACGGCGCCACCGACATCGCCGGCTCGACCTCGGGGAGCGCGACCAGCCGGACGCTGCCGCCGCTGTCGCTGACCACGATCGTGGTGCGTCCCGCCTCGGCCCAGACCGGGTTGCCGGGTGCGCCGGGGCAGCCGACGGTCTCGAACGTGACGGACAGGACCGCCGTGATCTCCTGGCCCGCCGCCTCCGCCGGGACGCGTCCGGTCGTGAAGTACGAGGTCCACCGCCACAACGGAGCCGTCGGCGAGCAGCTCGGTGAGACCGCGGGCAACTCCTTCACCGTCGGCAACCTCAAGCAGGGCACGCGCTACACGGTCAACGTGATCGCGCGGGACAGCGGCGGCGGTGTCTCGCCGGCCTCGCCGCCTCTCACCTTCACGACCGGCACGCCCGCCTCCAGTTCCTGCGCGGTCCGGCTGACCGACCAGTCGGACTGGGGCAGCGGCTACGTCGGCGCCATCGACATCGTCAACAACGGCGCGCCGATCAACGGCTGGACTCTGAACTTCGACTGGCCCAGGACGTGGCAGAGCCTGGGCAGCGGCTGGAGCGCGGTCTGGACGCAGAACGGCTCGAACGTCAAGGTCGTCAACGAGCCCGGCAACGGCTCGCTGCCCACCGGCGCGTCGACCACGATCGGCTTCGTCGGCAACTACAGCGGCCCGAACGTCCTTCCCACCGTCTTCACCCTCAACGGAACCGTCTGCACGACGCGGTGACGCGCTCCCTGGCATGAGAGACTTCGTTGTCTCGTTCGGTGCGCCTCTTCGCGTTGATCGTTTTCTGGTTCAGGACGATCGCGACGACTGTGAGAGGGCCTCGACACGATGCAACTTCCTACTCCACTAGGAGCCTGCCTCCTAGTGGAGTATTCTCACAGGCGTGACCGAAGTTCCTCCACCACACATGCGCCAGCTCGCCGAGGTAGCAGCGATTGTGGCCGCCGTAGGCGCCACAGCTGATTGGCTGTACCACCTCAAGGGCGACATGTGCGCGCTGCGTGTGATCAAGGATGGCATCATCTCGGTTCCCGTCATGATCCCTGCCGACCCGGATCGTGACCCGGAGCTCTTCCGTGAAGCCCTCAAGCGCCTAGAGGCGGTCACAGAAAGGATGAGCCGATGAGCAAGACGATCACCTATGTCGTCACCTTTGAGAACGAGCGATGGGTCTCGCGCTGCCCCACCGGGGAGGTGGAAGGAGTCGGTGTGGCCCGCTCCTTGTCGCAGTTGGAGCGTGACTTGGCGGAGATTCACACCTGGGCCTGGCCTGAGAACACCCCTGGCGTGGAGTTCGTCTTCGATCTGCCCGAGGACGTGGCCGCGGTGGTGGCCGAATACAGCCGTGAGAAGGAGTTGGCCGAAGCTCACACCAAGCGCGTCGCGGAACTGGCCGTCAAGGCTGCAAAGGTGCTCACGAGCCACTGGTCGGAGCCGGACGCGGCACGTGTCATGGGCCTGTCCAAGCAGCGCGTCCACCAGTTAAAGGTCGGCGCCTGACGGTTATCGAACCCCTCTGTGTCACGATTAATCAGGACATAGAGGGGTGGCGTGAGCCGCTCGCACGCCGCGTGAACGGCCGCCGGCGGGTCAGCCGTCAGGCGCGGATCGCCGGCATCCGCGGCGCGGACTCCCACGGTGCGATGCTCGGCCTGACGACCCTGCTGAGCATGGCGTTCCTGGCCCTGGTCGCGTTCCTCGCGGGGGACCTCGCGCTGGCCGGCGAGATCACCGTCGGTGAGCTCGTGATGGTGGTCGGCCTGTCCCAGTACCTCGCCGAACCGATCGAGGTGGTCGGCGGCATCGGCGCCCAGGTGGCCCAGGCCCACGCCTCCGCTGGACGCGTCGCCGGTTACCTCGCCGGCCCGCCCCTGGTCGAGACCGGGGCCCGGACCCTTCCCGCCACCGGCGCCGTGCTGCGCCTGGAAAGCCTGACCGGTCGGCACCTGTCGGATCTGAGCGTCCTCTCCCGGCCCGGCGAGCTGCTGGGCCTGGCGATCGAGGACCCCGCGTGCGCGGGCGAGCTGATGGACGCCTTCGCCACCGGTTCGGCCTCGATCACACTGGACGGCGTCCCGCTCGACGAGCTCTCGATCCCGGCCCGGCGCGCGCACCTGGTGGCCGGTCCCCACCACGTCGACCTGTTCGAGGGAACCCTCCGCAGCAACATCGACCCGGCCCTCGCGCTCGACGACGACGAGCTCCACGCGACCCTGTCCGCCTCCGCCGCCGCCGACGTCGCCGCTCTCGACCCCGCGGGCACGGACCGGCCGGTCACCTCCGACGGGGCCGCCTACTCGGGCGGGCAGCGCCAGCGCATCGCGCTCGCCCGTGCTCTGGCCTCCCGGGCACCGATCCTGGTGCTGCACGATCCCACCACCGCGGTGGACGCCGTCACCGAACACCGGATCGCCGCCGGTATCCGCGGCCTGCGGCACCGGCCCGGGTCCCGGCTGACCACTTGGCTGGTGACCTGCTCACCCGCGCTCCTGGCACAGTGCGACCGGGTCCTGCTGGTCCGCGACGGCAAAGTGACGGCCGAGGGCGCCCACCGCGACCTGGCCACGGAACCGGACTACCGTGAGCTGGTGCTGCGATGACCCACGAACTGCTCCCCATCGCGTCCTGGCGCGACACCTTCCGGATCGCCCTGCGGCTGGTGTCCCGGCACCGACGGCCGCTGGCCGCCGCCACGGTCTCGTTCGTCCTGGTCGGCCTGTGTGCCCTGGTGCCGCCGTGGATGCTCGGCCGGATCGTCGACGCCGTCGTCGCCGGCGAGGCGTCGATCACGCCGTACGCCGCGGCCATCGCCGTGGCCGCGGTGCTGGGCGCCCTCTTCACCACGGCCTCGATCGCGTTCCTGGCCCGCGCGGGCGAGCCGGCGCTCGCCGAGCTCCGCGAGGAGGTCCTGGACACGGCCCTGCACCTCGACGCCCAGCGGCTTGAGGTCGCCGGGGCCGGTGACCTGATCTCCAGGGTCGGCGACGACGCCCGCGCCGTGGCGGACTCCCTGGGCGAGATCGTGCCCCTGCTGGTGAACTCGGTGGTCCTGGTCGGATTCACCTCGGTGGGCCTGTTCGCCCTGGACTGGCGGCTTGGGCTCGCAGGACTTGTCGCGGCGCCCTTCTACGTGCTGGGCCTGCGCTGGTACCTGCCCCGTTCGGGTCCGCTCTACCGCGAGGAACGCATCGCCCGGGGCGAGCTGACCGAAGCGCTCGTCGGCGGCCTGCACGGTGCGGCGACCCTGCGGGCCTTCGGCCACGAGGGCCGTCAGCTCAAGATCATCGATGATCGTTCGGCGCGGGCCAAGGACCTGAGCCTCACGGTGTTCCGGCTGCTGACCCGTTTCTTCGGCAGGTCCAACCGGGCCGAGCTCATCGGGCTCGGCTCGGTTCTCACCACCGGATTCCTGCTGGTGCGCGCGGACGCCGCATCTGTCGGTGCGGTCACCGCGGCCGCGCTCTACTTCCACCGGCTGTTCAACCCGATCGGCGCGCTGCTGCTCATCTTCGACTCGCTGCAGTCGACCGGCGCCGCCCTCGCCCGCCTCGTGGGCGTCACCCGACTCCCGCGTCCCGCTCAGCGGGAAAGCGCTCCCGCTGAGCCAGGCCCGCTGGCGCTCGACTCCGTCAGCCACTCCTACACACCCGGGCGCCCGGTGCTGGCCCCGACCTCGCTCACCATCGCCCCCGGCGAACGGATCGCCGTGGTCGGCGCCACCGGCGCGGGCAAGACCACACTCGGAGCGATCGCCCGTGGTGTCCTGACACCGACAGGCGGCTCGGTCTCGCTGGCCGGCCGTCCCTACGAGAGCATGCACCCCAGGGCGATCCGCACCCGGGTCGCCCTGGTCAGCCAGGACGTCCACGTCTTCGCGGGCACCCTGCGAGACGCCCTCACCCTGGCCGCCCCGGACCTGGACGACCGGCGACTGCTCGAAGCGCTACGGGCCGTGGGCGCCGACGGCTGGGCGGCGGCACTCCCCGGTGGTCTCGACACCCGGATCGGCGACGGAGGGCAGCCGCTCGCCCCCAACCAGGCACAACAGATCGCGCTGGCCAGGGTTCTGCTCGCCGACCCCTGGTTCGTCGTCCTCGACGAGGCGACCGCGGAAGCCGGCTCCGCCGGCGCCCGCGACCTGGAGAAAGCCGCGCTCGCGGCGACAGACGGCCGAGGCTCCCTCGTCATCGCCCACCGGCTCACCCAGGCCGAGACGGCTGACCGGATACTGGTTCTGCACGAAGGCACCGTGGTGGAGCAGGGAACCCACACCGAACTGCTCGCCCACGGCGGGCCGTACACCGAACTCTGGCAGGCCTGGTCGGGCGAAGCCGACCGCTAGACACGGCGCGGCCAGGCGGCGACCTTCTCGCAGGCTCATCCGCCTCGGCGTGCCAAGCCTCGAAGACCACGCCGGCTGGTTGAGCGTCCTTATCGGGGGTCGGCTCGTTGGCGCAGAGGTGACCTGCCGCTTCGAGGGCGGGGCGGCCGGCCATGCCGGGCGGCAGCGGTGCCTGGGGCACGCAGGCCACCGCGCCGATCATGAAGTCGGCCAGGATCGGCAACGGTAGCGACACGGCCCAGCCGTCGGCCGACGGGGCGGCCTGCGCCCATCGCCAATACATCCTGCGCTCTGCGCTAACGACATGGGGAATCCGGCGTCGCAAAATTGCCTGCGCGTCACCTTATGAACAACTGTCACGCACGGCATTTCACGCGGAGATCAAGATCATGAGTCTCAGAAAAACGACGATCGGCGCGGTCATCGCGGCCGCGTTCGGCACCGCGGTGATCTTCACCGCCACCACCGCCTCGGCTTCCCGTCAGACGACCGAAACGCCCGCCACGGTCTGCGGCCCGGGTTACCAGGTCGAGCGCCGGGCCTCGTTCACCGGTGGTGTCGCTTACCTGCTCTACAACTCCAGCAAGCAGAACGCCTGCGCGGTGACGTTCAAGACCAAGGACGTGGGCACACGTACCTTGGTCTGGTCGGCGGTGGACGTAAAGGGAGCGGGAGTGGTGAAGAACGAGGAGATCACGCCCCTGCATACCGTGCCCGTTTACCATGCGGCCCCGACCAATTCCTGGGTGAAGTTCTCCGGCGGCACCAAAACCGCCGACTCCGGCGGCGGGTACGAGCAGATCAAGTAACAGCTTCGTCCCCGGACGCTCGGCGTCCGGGGACGCCCGTGGGGCGACACGCTTGACCGCGTACCGGGGGCATGGTCGAGGAAGCCGGCGAAGGCCGGCTCACGCATCCCGCGACCGGGTAGAACGCCTCACCCCGTCCTCGTCTTCGGCGATGATCTGCCGGCGACGGTCTCGCGGGCTCATGCCGTAGGCGGCGCGGTAGGCGCGGCTGAACTCGGCTGCGGTCCTGAACCCCCACCGGACGCCGATCTCGCCGATCGGCCGGCTCCGCAGCCGCGGGTGGGTGAGGTCGGCGTGGCAGCGTTCCAGTCTGCGCCGGCGGATCGTGGCGCTCACGGTCTCCGGCTGTCGCTGAAACAGCACGTGCAGGGTCCGCACGGAGATGTGGTGGTGCGCGGCGATGGCCGAGGGCCCCAGGTCGGGGTCGCCGAGATGGTGGTCGATGAAGGCGTCGATGCGCGCGGCCAGCGCCCGGTGACGGCTCTCGGCCGGCAGGGCGTGGTCGGCGCCGAGGCGGCCGGCGAGGAATGCCGCGGCCAGGTCGAGCCCGATCGTGCCCAGCCGGGGCAACTCCGCCGGGTCGCAGTCGGCGGCGTGCTCGCGCAGGCCGGTGAGGTAGCGGGCCAGCATCGCCCCGGTACCGGTCCGGGCGGGGAGCTTGTGCGCCAGCAGGCGCCCCACATGGCTCCGGGGCAGGGGCAGTGCGTCCCGCGGTATGAACAGGAACGTCACCTGGGTGAGCCGGCCGACGTCGAGGAAGTCGGTGGCGAAGGGGTAGGAGGTGTCGAACAGCGCGATGTCGCCGGCCTCCAGGCAGGAGACGTTGCGGCGCTGCTCCAGCCGTACCGGACTGCCGTGGACCAGGAATAGCTGGTAGCTCTCGGGGTCGTGCCGCCTGACGTGGGTCGGCGTGCGCCGGCCCGTCATCGGCGACACCGTGAACTCGGACACCCGCGCGCCCGCCAGGTCGACGGAGTGCGCCCTGCCGTGGAAGTCGTCGGCGTGTTCGGTGGAAAGCGACGTGGGCACGATCTCGTGCCCGGACATGTGCGCCCACCACTCCAGGCGATCCTTCCTCGGCACGAGGTCGGTGGACACGGAGACCACAGGGCTCTGTTCGACCGTACGGTGGATCCAGGAGGTTCCGTACGAGTGATCGCACACTGCCTCTACGCTCTCGGCCACTGTCCAAGGGTCCACAACCCTGGTCCCGGCCGCAAGACCAACGGCGTCCCGACCGCCTGCGCTCCCGCCGTTCCGGCCGGCCTCCTGCTCCGCCCCTCGCGCAGGCCGACGCCTCACCTGCCGGCAAAGACCGCCCTAACCGCCTGACAAAGCACTACTGGCGTCCGAACGGCATCGAGCATGTGGTCAGCGAACGCCTCGATCACCGCTTGCCCCGGCTGTGCCCATAGGTGAACAGGCCGACAGGTCATGGGTGATCCGTGCTGTCAACGCCGGCGGCGGCCGGACCTTAAAGGTCCGGCCGCCGCCGGTCTGACCGGAGACTACTTCCAGGTGTCGTTGCTGGTGTGGGTTCCGCTCGCGGGGGTGGTGAGGGTCCGGTTGGCACCGGACTCCCAGGTGACGGTGCCGTCGGGGTTCTTCTTGATGTACTTGTACTCGACGGCGGTGCTGGGAGGCAGGTTGACCGCTACCCGCCAGATCGGGTAGTCGGCCGAGGACAGGGCGATCGCCTGGCCGGGGTTCCAGCCGCCGAGTGCGGGGATATTGCCGACGACGAAGACGTTCTGGCCGTAGTAGGTGGTGACGTTGGCGTTGAAGGACGTGGCGACCTGGGAGGTGACGGTGTCGCCGCGGAAGGTCTCGGCGACGGTGTGGGTTCCGCTCGCCGGGGTGGTGAAGGTGCGGTCGGCACCCGACTCCCAGGTCACGGCACCCGCGGCGGTCTTCTTGATGAACTTGTACTCCACCGCGGTGGACTTGGGCAGGTCGATCACGGCGCTGAACACGTTGCCGCCCTGGGCGGGCAGCTTGACCGCGTCGGCCGGGGCCCAGGAGCCGAGGGCGGCGAGGTTGCCGACCACGTAGAGGTCCTGGCCGCTCGCCGGGGTGGCGCTGACGGTGAACGTGGTGGCGATCTCGTCGGTGGCCGACGGCGGGATGTAGGTGTCGGTGCAGGCGTGGGTGCCGCTCGCGGGAGTGGTGAAGGTCCGGTTCGCGCTCTCCTGCTCCACCACGGTCGAGCCGTTCTTGATCAGGTACTTGTAGGAGATCGCGGTCGAGGCCGGGAGCTGGACCTCGGCGGTGTGGCCGCCGCCGTTCGCGGTGAGCGCGACGGAGCCGGCGGGGTCGCCGCCGCCGAGCGCCGGGGTGTTGCCGACGACGTGCAGGGTCTGGCCGGCGGACAGGGAGGCCGTCACGGTGAACGTGGTGGCGACCTTGACGGTGCTGGTGGTGGCCTTGGCGTTGACGTGGACGGCGACCGCGTTGTTGGCGGGGATCGTGACGGTGGCCTTGCCGCCGGAGACGGTGACCGTGGTGCCGCTGCAGCCGGATCCGGTGGGTGCGCCGGAGATGACGTCGCAGTACTCGCCGTCGGCCAGGCCGGTGGTGAACTCGGCGGTGGCGGCGCTGCCGGAGTCGTTGATGCCGATCCAGGCGCGGTCGCCGCGGCGGAAGCCGATGACGTTGCCGTTGACGGCCTTGAAGTCCGAGACGGACTTGACGGACTTGGCGGCGTTGGCCCAGCCGACCATGCCCTTGATGCCGGTGGACTGGGTCAGGCAGTTCCAGTTGCTTCCGCAGGAGGTGTCGGTCACGTATCCGCTGCCGTTGGCCGGCGGGGACTGGTTGCGGTTGGACCAGGTGAAGCTGTCGTAGACCGAGGGCTTGCCGTGCGGGTAGGCCAGCACGAAGTAGTTGGCGAGGGTGTAGTCGCTGCCGTTCTTGTAGGACAGCACGACGCCGTCTCGCTCCAGGTCGTGGTTGGTGACCATGGCGAAGACATTGGCGCTGGGGGCGTCGAGGTTCCAGTTGCCGATGCCGGCGAGGTTGGAGATCGATCCCTGGAAGTTGGCCCTGATGCCCTTGGCGTAGGCGAAGTCCAGGACGTCGCCGTTGCCGATGAACGCCCGTGCCTTGAGGTTGTCGTTGCCGGCGCCGTCGAAGATCTCTTGGGCGACGTACGGGCGCTTGTTCTCGGCGACGGTGTTGTTCACCTTGCTGAGGATCGCGGCGAAGTCCTCCTTCTTGATGTGCTTGACCGCATCGACGCGGAATCCGTCGACGCCGAGCCCGACAAGGTCGTTCAGGTAGGCCGCGATCTTGTTGCGGACGGATTCCTTCTCGGTGTACAGGTCCGACAGCGACAACAGCTCGCAGCTGGTCACCTGGGACTCGTTGTTCCAGTCGTTGATGCCGCCGCCGGTCGGGCAGTTGTCGCCCGGGCGGTGGAAGTCGCCGTTGCCGTACGGGACGGCCGGGTAGCTGTAGCCGGTGAAGGACGTTCCGGCGTAGCCGGTCACGCCGCCGGGGTTGTTCGTCCCCGCCATGTGGTTGACGACCGCGTCCACGTAGACGCGTACGCCCGCGTTGTGGCAGGCCGTCACCATCGAGGCGAACTGGGCCCGGTCACCGAACCGGGAGTCGAGCTTGTAGGAGACCGGCTGGTACACCTCGTACCACGGATGTACCCCGTCACTGCTGTTGGGAAGGCTGACCGACTCCTGCGGCGGCGCGACCTGGACCGCGCCGTACCCGGCAGGTCCGAGATGGTTCGTGCACGCCGCGGAGACGGACTTCCAGTTCCATTCCCACAGGTTGGCCGTCACCTCGCTGTCGTTCAACGTGACGGCGGCGTTCGCGGGAGGCACGGCGACCACGGCGGTCACCGGGGTGACGCCGCACATGGCGACCGCGGCGGCGAGGAGGACATGACGGATTCTGCTGCGCAGGCGTGACCTAGATCGTTCCATGGGGGGATGGACCTACTTCCGAGGACGAAGGTGCGCTTTGAGGCGGAGGACGGCCGTCCGTGTAGCAGAACAATCTTTGATCCCTGCAAGGATTTCAATAGCTTTCAGCAAGATTTATGAAACTTGCCGGTAACAGAGCCGTCGCTTACATTCCAGCGTCACCGGTGACCCGAGCACGGTGTCGGCAAACCGGGACGCCGTCGCCACCGGTCTCCGGCGGGTGACGCCGGGGCGTGGTGCTCTTCCAGGGTTCGGCGGAACAGGGCGGGCGGGACCCGAAGCGACGACCTACGGACCACAGGTCCGGTGACGGCTTTCGGCGGTGCCGCCACGGTCTTGTGGTGCGGGGCCCGGTTCCGCCACAGTTGCTCGCGGGGGCGTATGTCACCGACACCCGGGAGAACCGGGCGTCCAACACAGGAGGCGGGGGCGGATGGACACGATCGTCGGGGTGCACGGTATCGGTAAGTACCGTTACTACCGCGACGCGGGTAACTCGGTCGGCGGCGCGGCCGCCGCGATGCGCGACAAGTGGGACCGCTACCTGCACAAGGGCCTGACCGGCGGCAAGCCGTACGCCAAGGAGCGCTACATCACCGAGATCGCCTACTACGCCCACCTGCTGGGTGAGAGCAAGGACGACTCTCCACGCGCGGTGCGGAGCATGAACGTCGGCGCCCAGGAGGTCTTCGTCGCCTGGGCCAAGCAACTCGACTCGGTGGGGGAGGGGCTGACCGGCGCCCTGCACCGGATGACCGGCTGGCTGCTGGACCGGCTGCAGAGCAACGCCGTCGACTTCGCCAACTTCTTCTGTCCCGAGGTCGCCGCCTACATGGCGGCCGGGAGCGAGGCGCGCGAGAAGTCGAGGGCGGCCGTGGCCGAGGTGATCAGACGGAACCGGCCCAAGGTGGTGATCGCGCACTCGCTGGGCAGCGTGGTGACCTACGAGACGCTCTGGGCCAACCCCGACCTGGAGGTCGACCTGCTGATCACCCTGGGCAGCCCGCTGGGCATGCGCAATGTGATCTTCGAGCGCCTGATGCCCGCACCGGTCAACGGCTGGGGCGAGCGGCCCCGCAAGGTCAGGCGGTGGGTGAACATCGCCGACAAGGACGACATCGCGGCGATCCCGCCGGGGCTGCGGACCTGCTTCACCGGCGTCGACCAGGAGGCGCTGGTCAACCTCGACTGGCTTGACTTCCACACCGCGGAGAAATACCTGGGCTGCGGCGCCCTCAACTCCCACCTCAAGCCCTACCTGGGATGAGCCGACCGCCGCGGCCACCATGGGGAGCCCGGCCTTCGCCTCGATGTCCCCCGCTCGACCATCGCGGGTAGCGCACTCGCCTGTGCGACGGCTGTTCATCCGGCCTTGATGCGCAGGTCATGGCGGGGAAAGCTGGAGCGGCTGCACTGGGGGTGTGGAGCAGAAGCTGTCACGCAGAGTGTTTCTTTCCGCCGCCGCCGGTGCGGGCGGCCTGTTGCTCACCGGGGCTGGGCACGGCCCGGCCCGGACCCTCGCTCGCGACCCGTTCACGCTCGGCATCGCCTCCGGAGACCCGTCGGCGGACGGCGTCGTGCTGTGGACCAGGCTCGCCCTCGACCCGCTCGGCCCGGACGGCCGGGGCGGGATGCCGACCAGGGACGTGGACGTCGAATGGCAGCTCGCCACCGACGAGCGGTTCGCCAGGGTGGTCCGCGCGGGTACCGAGACCGCGCGCCGGCAGCGGGCGCACAGTGTCCACGTCGAGGTGGATCACCTGGAGCCCGGCCGGGAGTACTTCTACCGCTTCCGGGCCGAGGGCCACCTGTCGCCGACCGGCCGCACCCGCACCGCCCCGTCCGCCGTGTCCACTGTGTCTTCATCGTCCCCGCTGACCTTCGCCGTCGCCGCCTGCGCCCACTACGAGCACGGTTTCTACACGGCATACCGGAGGCTGGCCGAGCAGGATCCCGAGCTGGTCGTCCACCTGGGCGACTACATGTACGAGTACGCGCCACGGGGGTACACGGCCCTCGCCGGGAGCGTGCGGCAGCACACCTCGGGCACCTGCGCCACGCTGGCCGACTACCGGACGCGGCACGCGCAGTACAAGAGCGACGCCGACCTGCAGGCGGCGCACGCGGTCGCGCCGTGGCTGGTGGCCTTCGACGACCACGAGATCGAGAACAACTGGGCGGGAGAGGTCTCCAGTTCCGGGGACCCGGCGTTCGCCCGGCGCAGGGCCAACGCCTTCCAGGCATACTACGAGAACATGCCGTTGCGCCGGGCGAGCGTGCCCGGCGGGGCGTCGATGCGGGTCCACCGCCGGGTGGACTGGGGGCCGCTGGCCCGCTTCCACCTGCTCGACACCCGGCAGTTCCGCGACGACCAGGCCTGTGAGGACGGGCTCAGGTCCGGTTGCGACGACAGGCTGGCCACCGGCCGCACCCTGCTCGGCGCGGACCAGCGGAACTGGCTGCTCGACGGCCTCGCGAGCTCCGGCGCCCGCTGGAACCTGGTCGGCCAGCAGATCCTGATGGCCCAGCGGGACTCCAAGGTCGGGCCGGGCACCGAGGTCAACATGGACTCCTGGGACGGCTACGCCGCCGAGCGCACCCGCCTGCTGACCGGATTCCGGGACTCGGGCGCGGCCAATCCGGTGGTGCTGACCGGAGACGCGCACATGCACCACGCGGCGGACCTGAGGCTCGACTTCGACGACCCGGACTCGCCCCGGGTCGCGGTGGAGCTCGTCACCTCCTCGATCGCCAGCGACGGCGACGGCTATCGCGACGAGAGCCGGATCGCCGCGACGATCGCCGAGAACCCGCACATCTCCTACCTCGACCAGCGGCGCGGCTACATCGTCTGCCGGGTCACGGCACAGGAGTTGCACGCCGATTTCCGCACGCTCGACCACATCAGCAGGCGCGGCGCTCCGGCGAAGACCGGCGCCCGGTTCACCATTCCGGCAGGACAGACGGCACTGACCTAAAGCGCCAGAGGAATTTCTGCAAAGTTGTTGGATGATGCCGCTTATGAGTCCCCTCACCACGAGGCTCAGCGCCGCGGCTCTCGCCGTGGCGCTGTGCGGCACCCTCCTCGTCCAGAGTCCCGCCCCAGCCGCCGGATCCGCCCTATCCGCCGTGGCGACCACCGCGGCGCCCAACGACTTCAGGTACGTGATCTCCTTCCCCAAGCACGTCCGCCGGGGCGGATCCCTCGTCTACACGATCAAGGTCCGCAACGCCAAGGCCAAGGGCCAGCACTACGTGGCGCTCGTCGGAGACTTCTCCACCCGGTTCCGCAAGATCAAGGTGATCTCCAAGCCGCGCAGCGTCAAGTGCTCCGTCAAGCGCCGTGACCTGTCGTGCTGGGTCACCTCCCTGGACAGGGGCGACTCGACGACGGTACAGGTCCGCGCCTGGGCGGGCTCGCGCCGGGGCACCGCCACGGCCAAATTCGGGGCGATCGTCACCACCGACGGGAAGGCCGACATCCGTAAGCTCCACAAGGAGATTCGCTACACCATCAAGACCAGAACGCGTATCCGTTAGCCTCCCGGTGGACCGGGGGCGTGCGGCCGGGCTCTCCGGCCTCCCGGCCCCGGGACCCGTCACCTGGAACCGGCGCCGGCGCCGCCACCCGCCTTCCGCCGGAGCGAACGGTCAGATCCCGGCGCGCTTCCGGGGACGGGTGGGAGTGCCGTTCGGCTTTGACGTCGTGCCGGTCTGCAGGAAGTTCTCGATCACCAGGGTGGCCGCGCCCAGTGCGACGGAGTCGACGCCGAGGCGGCCCAGGCCGATGGAGACCGTCTTGTACGGCTGCGCCAGGCAGTTGTCCGCGGCGACCTTCCTGATCCTCGGCAGCAGGTGCTCGCCGAGCAGCACGCCGGCCCAGCCGCCGATGATGATCCGCTCGGGGTTGAACAGGTTGATCAGGTTGGCCAGGCCGACGCCCAGGTAGGTGACGGTCTCGTCGATGACGGGGGAGTCGCCGGCCACCAGTTCGGCCAGCGCGGCCTGCTCGTCGACGCTCTCCGTCCAGACCCCGGCACGTTCCAGAATGCCCCTGGCCCCCACGTACGCCTCCAGACAGCCCGCTCCGCCGCAGCGGCACCGGTGCCCGCCGACCATGATCTTCGTGTGGCCCCATTCGCCGGCGCTGCTGTTGGCCCCCAGGTACGTGGTCCCGTCGGTGATGATGCTCGCCCCGACCCCCGAGCCGATCAGCACCACCACGGCGTGCCTGGCCCTGCGCCCGACGCCGAACCACAGCTCGGCCTGCCCCATCGACTTGGCGCCGTTGTCCACGAAGAGCGGCAGGTCGGTGCCCGCCCGCAGGAGCCTGCCGAGGGGGACCGCGTCCCACCCGAAGGTCGGGGCGTGGATCAGGGCGTCGGGCCCCGTCTCGACGACGCCGGGAACGCCCACCCCCACGCCGAGCACCCGCTCGGCGGGCACGCCGCTCTCGTTCAGGACCACCTCGATGCCCTCGATGATGTGGCGGACGACCAGATCGACGTCGTGCCGGGTCGGGCGGAGCGCGTACTCCGCCCTGGCCTGCCGGTTCATGTCCAGGTCGAAGAGTTCGACGTGCACGTGCGTCTCGCCGACGTCGACGCCGATGGCGTAGCCGTGGGTGGTGTTGACCCGTAGCAGCACGCGCGGCCTGCCTCCGTCGGAGTCGGCCAGGCCCGCCTCGACGATGGTCCCGCTCGCCAGCAGGTCTCCCGTCACGTTGCTCACGGTGGCCGGGCTGAGCCCGATGGTCTCGCTGAGCTCCTGGCGGCTGGCGGGTCCCTCGAAGTAGAGGGCGCGCAGCACTATCGCCCGGTTGCCTCGGCGTAGGTCGCGGACGGTCCTGTGCTGTGCGTCGAACATGACCATCATCTTAGGTAGCGCGTCGAAGAAAACGGTCGTCTACCGGGGCGAGGACGAGTTCGTGAGGGCGTAACCGAACAGGGTGTCCTTGGCGGCGGTGGCCAGTGTCCTCGCCGTCGACGGGCGGATACCGGGGTAGGGGCCTTTCCGCACGGTCCCGCGCAGCAGGGTGAGCCTGCCGTCGCGCGGGGCGGCGACGACCAGACCGCGGCCCGCGACCGTGGCCAGGGCCCCGCCGAAGTCGCCGCCCTCGCCGGTGATCAGCAGGTTGCCGCTCCTGGTGAGCCCGCCGGAGCGGGTACCCGCGAGCACCTGGACGGCGTTCTCGCCCGGCACCCCGATCGCCAGCTCGTCGTCGCCGTCGCCGTTGAGGTCTCCGGCGGCGAGGGCGGCGCCGAAGCGGTCGAAGTAGCGCGGTTCCCCCTTCAGGGAGCGCTGCGACCAGGCTTCCGAGACCGTCGTGCGCAGCCCGGCGCGGGAGCCGTAGACGACGTGCACCGTGCCGTCGCCGTAGTCCATCGCCCGCTGGTTCTCGGTCAGGCCCTCGCCCGGTACGCCGATCGCCAGGTCGGCGTGGCCGTCGGCGTCGAAGTCCCCGGCCCCCAGCGCCTCACCGAAGAAGTCCCAGGCCTCGGCGCGGCCGCTGATCCCCGGGCTGTCCTGGGTGAGCAGGGTCGCCTTCCGCCGCCGGACGTCGAGCACGGTGACCGAGCCCTGGCCGTTCCTCAGGACCGTGTCCGCGGGCGCGCCCACGGCGACCTCGGCCCGTCCGTCGCCGTCGAAGTCGCCGGTGGCGAGCACCGCGCCGAACTGGTCGGTCTCCTTCTCGGGCTGTCCCACCCAGCCGGTCCTCTGTGTGATCGTGTACGGCTCGCGTCCGCCGAACCCGTACACCCCGACCGCGCCGCCGCCCAGCCCCGGGGCGCCGATCACCAGCTCGTCGTCCCCGTCTCCGTCCAGGTCCCCCGCCGTGAGCGCGGCCCCGAACCGGCCGGAGTCGCGCTCGCGGCCCAGATCCCCGGCGTCGATCACCCTGCCGGGCCGCAGGCCGCCCGGCGAGCCGTGGAACAACAGCACCACTCCGTCGCCGTCGGCTCCCGGCCGGGACCGGTTCTTCTCGGAGACGCCCACGGCCAGGTCGGCGCAGCGGTCGCCGTCGAAGTCGCCGGTCGCCAGCGCCGAGCCGAACGCGTCCCCGGTCTCGCTCTCGCCGGGCACGCCGGGCTCGTCCTGGGTCAGCCTGTGGGGGGTGCGCAGGTCGTACAGGACGGTGACCGCCCCCGCGCGGGCGTGGCCGCCGGAGCGGGTGTGGGGCGCGGCGACCGCGAGATCGGCCCGTCCGTCGCCGTCGAAGTCGGAGGGTACACCGGAGCAGGCGCTCGCGCCGGAGACGGCCGAGGAGGGGGAGGTGGAGACCAGAAGGGAGGTGAGGGCGATGGAGACGAGAAACACGGCTCTCATAACCGCGATGATTTCCGATAATTCGGACACGCGACCCACAAGGATATGAAATTCACGTGGCCGGTACGGGTAAAGAACGTGCCAGGATTGGAAGCATGGAAATCGACCTGGCCGACCTGGGATTCTGGCGGCGGCCGCTCAAGGAGCGGCATGAGGCGTTCGCGCGGCTTCGGGATCTCGACCGGCCGGTGTTCTTCGAGGAGAAGCGGGTGCCGCTGCTCCGCTCGGGCAGGGGTTTCTACGCGCTGGTCAGGCACGCCGACGTGGTGGAGGCCAGCCGCAACGCCAAGGTGTTCTCCAGCGAGCCCGGCGTGACCAGCCCCGAGCCGCCCGGCTGGGTCAAGCACGTGTTCGGCGAGTCCATGGTCAACATGGACGACCCCCGGCACGCCCGGCTCCGCCGCATCGTCTCCCGCGCGTTCAGCCCGAAGATGCTGAGCAACCTGCAGGGCGACATCGACGCCGCGTGCGCGCGGATCGTCGACGACGTGACGGCCTCGGGGCCCGGCGGCGACTTCGTCACCCAGGTGGCCGCCCGGCTGCCCATCCACGTCATCTGCGACATGATGGGCATCCCCGACGAGGTGCGGGCCAGGGTCCACCAGCACGTCGACATCTCCACCGCCTACTCCGGCGTGCGGCCCAGCCTGGCGCACACGGTCAGGATGGCCGCCCAGAACACGCTCGCGCTGCTCGCCCTGCAGCGCCTGGTGATCAACCTGGGCAGGGAACGCTCGGGGACACCGGGCAGCGACCTCGTCTCCGCGCTGGTCACCGCCAACGTCGACGGTGAGAGGCTGACCGACAGGGAGCTGGGATCGTTCTTCACGCTCCTGCTCGTGGCGGGCAACGAGACAGCCCGCAACACCATGGCGCACGGTATCAAGCTGCTGACCGACAACCCCGAGCAGCGGCGCCTGCTGACAGACGACTTCGACGCCCACATCGGCGGCGCCATCGAGGAGATGGTCCGCTACGTCTCACCCATCATGCAGTTCCGCCGGACCGTCACCGAGGACTACGACCTGCGCGGCCTGCAGTTGAAGGCGGGCGACAAGGTGGTGCTCTTCTACGGCTCGGCCAACCGCGACGAGACGGTGTTCCCGGACGCCGACCGGTTCGACATCACCCGGGACACCAAGCCCCACGTGGGCTTCGGCGGTCCGGGACCGCACTTCTGCCTGGGAGCCAACCTCGCCAGGCAGGAGATCAGGGCGATGTTCCGCGAGCTGCTCACCCGGCTGCCCGAGATCCGCTCGGTCGGCGAGCCGGAACTGCTGGTGTCCAACTTCGACAACAGTGTCCGCAGCCAGGCGTTCACCTTCTGAGGACGGTCACCTGCCCGGCTGGGGAGCCGTCACCGGGCAGCCGGTCTTCGGCTCCGAGCGGATCAGCACGTTCTCCCGGACGGTGAGGAAGGTGAGCAACGCCGCCAGGCCCATCATCGACGCGCTGACCAGCATGGTCGTGTGGAATCCGGCGGTGAAGATCGTGGGGGAGTCGAAGGCGTCACCGGTCAGCCCGGTCAGCGGAGGGATCGCGGCCACCGCGAGCAGCCCGCCGGTCCTGGCGACGGCGTTGTTCACCCCGCTCGCCACCCCCGCGTGCCGCTCGTCGGCGGTGGCGAGCACCGTCGCGGTGAGCGGCGCGACCGCCGCCGACAGGCCCAGGCCGAACAGGGTCGTCACGGGCAGCACGTCCACCACGTACGACGAGCCGGGGCCGATCCGCGACATCAGCAGCAAAGCCCCCGCGCAGACCAGGATGCCGGCCGTCATCGGCAGCCGGGGCCCGACGCGCCTGGCCAGCTCGCCCGCGCGCGACGACAGCAGCAGCATCAGGATCGTCACCGGGATCATCGCGGACCCGGCCAGCAGCGGGGAGAAGCCCGACGACACCTGCAACTGGACCACCAGGAGGAAGAACACCACGCCCATCGCGGCGTACATGACGAACGTGACGATGTTGACGGCGGTGAACACCCTGGAGGCGAAGACCTCGACCGGGACCAGCGCCCTGGGCGAGCGCCTGATCTCCAGCCAGACGAACGCGGCGCCCAGCAGCACGCCCACCACGATCGGGACGACCTCCAGGCCGATCAGGCCGTAGGTGATCCCGGCCAGTGCCAGCGCCGCCAGCGCCGCGCCGAGCACGTCGAACCGGCCGGCGGCCTCGGTGTTCCTGCTCTCCGGGACGTGCCGCAGGGCGACCAGCACGACGAGTGCGGCCAGCGGCAGGTTGATCAGGAACACCCAGCGCCAGCCGGCCGTCTCCACCAGCCACCCGCCGAGCAGCGGGCCGATGGCCGAGGCCACCCCGCCCAGCCCCGACCACGCCCCGATCGCCCTGGGGCGGTCCTCACGGCCGAAGGAGGACTGGATGATGGCCAGGGCGCCGGGGGTCAGCAGCGCCCCGCCGATGCCCTGCAGCGCGCGGGCCGCGACCAGCGTCTGCACGTTGGGCGCCAGGCCGCACAGGGCGGAGGCAAGGGCGAACCAGACGACGCCGATCAGGAAGATCCTGCGCCTGCCGTACCGGTCGCCGAGCGAGCCGCCCAGCAGGATCAGGCCCGCCAGGGTGAGGGTGTAGGCGTTGACGGTCCACTGCAGACCGGCCATGTCGGCGCCGAGATCGGCGCCGAGCGCGGGCAGTGCCACATTGACCACCGTGCCGTCCAGCAGGGCGATGCCGGAACCGAGCACCGTGGTGAGCAGAACCCAGCGCCCCGCCGCGGAATTGAGACGGATGTGACCGTTGTCCATGCGGTCCATCATCGCCGAGCTTTCACATCTGTCTGACCTGCGCACATGATTCTTGAAGTGTCGTGCACCTCTGATAGGACAGGTTCTGTCGTGTCACGCCTGACGGGAGTCTCCGATGGACTACAGCGAGTTCAACGACGATGTCGACGGTCTCTACCGTGGGGAGTACGCGGGCCTGCCCATCGTGAGCCTGCGCCCGCCGGGGGCGCCCATGCCCGCGGCGGGGGAGGCGGCGTGGCGACTCTCGGTCCGCGTCCACGACGCCAAGGAGACCTTCGAGGAGCACTTCGCGCGCTTCGTCGAGACCGTCGACACCACCGAGGTCAGGGCGATCATCGTCGGTGGCTGGGGTGAGGCCTACGAGGTCGACGCCTCGGGCCCCATCCGGCTGCTGGCCGAGCACGCGGCGCGCCTTCCCAAGCTGCGCTCGCTCTTCTTCGGCGCGATGCCGTCGGAGGAGTGCGAGATCTCCTGGATCGTGCAGAGCGACGTCACCCCGCTGCTGGAGGCGTTCCCGCTGCTGGAGCGGCTGGAGGTGCGCGGCGGCACCGAGCTGAAGCTGCGGCCCGTCCGGCATGACAACCTCAAAATCCTCCGGTTCGAGACCGGCGGCCTGCCTCCGGCCGTGGCCAGAGCGGTCGGTGGGAGCGATTTTCCCGCGCTCGAATACCTGGAGCTCTGGCTCGGGTCGGAGAACTACGGCGGAGACACCACCGTGGCCGACCTGGAGGCCATCCTGTCCGGCGAGCGGCTGCCCGCGCTCAGGCATCTCGGTCTGCAGGACAGCGAGATCCAGGACGAGATCGCCGCGGCCGTCGCCTCGGCCCCGGTGCTGGCCCGGCTGGAGTCGCTCGCGCTGTCGATGGGCACGCTCACCGACGCGGGCGCCGAGGCGCTGCTGGAGAGCGGGTCGCCGGCCCACCTCAGGCGGCTGGACCTGCACCACCACTTCCTGAGCGACGCCATGGTCGAGCGCCTCAGGACGGCGTTCTCCGGCGTCGAGCTCGACCTCTCCGAACAGGAGAAGCCCGACGACGACTGGTATTACGTCGCGGTCTCCGAATGACCGCGCTCGCCGTCGTCGGCACGCCGGGGGAGCGGCGGGTGACCATGTTCGCCGACGCCTGCGTCCGGCAGGGGTTGCGCGAGCCCGCGGTGCTGCCGTGGACGTCCGTGCTGCGCGGCGCGGAGATCCGGATCGAGCCGGAGACGCTCGTCCGGATCGACTCGCCCGGGGAGGACGCGGAGACGGACGAACTGCTGCGCGGAGCCGGCGAGCCGTCCCGGGTCGGCGGCGGAGCCCGCTGGCACGCCGCGTTCGTCGCCGGGGCGGCGCGGGTCCGCGAGGCCGTCGCCCGGACTCCGGGGGCCGTGCTGCTCGCCGACGTCGAGGACGTCTCGGTGATGTTCGACAAGCGGCGCTGCCACGCCAGGCTGTCGGAGGCCGGGGTGCCGGTGCCGCCCGCGCTGCCCGGACCGATCCGCGGCTATGCCGAGCTGCGCGAGCGGATGGGCGAGGCCCGCTGGGGGCGGGTGTTCGTCAAACCGGCCCATGGCTCGTCGGCCTCGGGGATCGTCGCCCTGCACGCGTCGGGCGACCGGGTCAGGGCGGTGACCTCGGCGGAGCTGACCGGTGGGGGGCTGCGCAACTCCCTGCGGGTCAGGTGCTACGAGAACGAGTCCGACCTGGTGGCGATCGTCGAGGCGCTGGCCGGAGACGGGCTGCACGTCGAGCGATGGTTTCCCAAGGCGAGCCTCGGCGGGCGCGCGATCGACCTGAGGGTGGTCGTCGTGGACGGCAGGCCCACTCACGCGGTCGTCCGTGCGAGCCGGGGGCCCATGACGAACCTGCACCTCGGCGGTCTGCGCGGCGACCTCGGCGAGGTCAGGGCCGGACTCGGCCCCGAGGGATGGGAGCGGGTTCTGGAGGTCTGCGCGCGGGCGGCGGCCTGCTTCCCCGGCAGCCTGGCCGTCGGGGTCGACCTGATGGTCGGGGCCGACTGGCACGATCTCGCGGTGGCCGAGGTCAACGCGTTCGGCGACCTGCTGCCTCGGCTGGAGGGCCTGCCCGGTAGTGGCGCGGAGGGCCTCGACACCTACGGCGCCCAGGTCCGCGCGATCCTCGCCCGGCACTCGCCGCAGGGGGCGGGGAGAACCGCGACCCGGGCGGTCCGGTGACCCCGGGGGCGAAGGAGGGGCCGGTGCGCGACATGAACGAGATCGTGGGCAGCCACGACCTGCTGCTGGTGACACTCGACACGCTCAGGTACGACGTGGCGGAGGAACTGCTGGCCGCGGGGCGGCTGCCCACGCTGGCGCGGGCGCTGCCCGGCGGACGCTGGGAGCGCAGGCACAGCCCGGGGAGCTTCACCTACGCGGCGCACGCGGCGATCCTCGCCGGTTTCCTGCCGACCCCCGCCAGGCCTGGGCCGCATCCCCGCCCGTTCGCCGCCGCGTTCCCCGGGAGCGAGACCACGGCCCCGAACACCTGGGTGTTCGACGCGCCCGATCTGCCCGGCGGGCTGGCCAGGGCGGGCTACCACACGGTCTGCGTCGGCGGGGTGGGGTTCTTCAACAAGCTGACCCCGCTCGGGTCCGCGCTGCCGGCGATGTTCGCCGAGAGCCACTGGGAGCCGGGATTCGGGGTGACCTCGCCGGACTCGTTCGAGGCGCAGATCGCGTGCGCCGAGCGGGTGGTCGCGCGGGTGGACGGCCCGGTGTTCCTGTTCGTCAACGTCTCGGCCCTGCACCAGCCGAACTGGTTCCACCTGCCGGGCGCCACTCGCGAGCACGGTGACAGCAGGCGGAGCCACGCCGCGGCGCTCGAGCACGTCGACCGGCACATCGGCAGGCTTTTCTCGCTGATGAGCGAACGGCGGCCGGGGTTCGCGATCGTCTGTTCCGATCACGGCACCGCCTACGGTGAAGATGGATATGTCGGGCACCGGATCGGTCACGAGGTCGTCTGGACCGTGCCCTACGGTGAGTTCACGATGCGGCGGGGGGAGTGGCGTTGACTCCGAGTTCTGGCCGGACACCGGAGGTGGTGGACGGCGGGCCGGGCGCACCCGCGCCGCCGCCGGACGCCACCTCACCCGATGCGGGGCCGTACCAGGGTTACGTCTACGCCTATCCGCACAAGACCGCCTACCGGCCGCTCGATCCGCGTCCGCCACTGGCGGAGGTGTGGGCCGGGGAGCCCGTCGACCGCCTCTTCCTCTACCTGCACATCCCGTTCTGCGAGATGCGCTGCGGATTCTGCAACCTGTTCACCCGCACCGGCGCTCCCGCCGAGCTGGTCGACGCCTATCTCGGTGCGCTGGAACGCCAGGCGGGTGCCGTACGCGAGGCCCTGAACGCTCCCCGCTTCGTGGCGGCGGCCATCGGCGGCGGCACGCCGACCTACCTCGACGCCGCCGAGCTCACCCGGATGTTCGACCTCACCGAGCGGGTCATGGGCGCCGACCTGCGGGCGGTCCCGATGGCGGTGGAGACCTCCCCGGCCACCGCGACGGCCGACCGGCTCGCGGTCCTGGCCGAACGGGGGACGACCCGGATCTCGATCGGCGTGCAGAGCTTCGTCGACGCCGAGGCCCGCGCGGCGGCCAGGTCGCAGAGGAGGCAGGAGGTGGAGACGGCGCTCAGCCGGATCCGCGAGGCCGGGTTCGAGACGCTCAACCTGGACCTGATCTACGGCATCGACGGGCAGACGGAGGCGTCCTGGCGTTACTCGCTGGACGCCGCGCTCGCCTGGAAGCCCGAGGAGATCTACCTCTACCCCCTGTACGTCCGCCCGCTCACCGGTCTCGGCCGCCGTGCCCGCGACTGGGACGACCACCGGCTCACCCTCTACCGCCAGGGCCGCGACCATCTGCTCGCCGCCGGGTACGAGCAGATCTCGATGCGGATGTTCCGGCTGCCGGGGCGGTCGAGCCCCGCCGAGTACAGCTGCCAGAGCGACGGCATGGTCGGCCTCGGCTGCGGTGCCCGCTCCTACACCTCTCATCTGCACTACTCCCACGAGTACGCGGTCGGCGCCGGCCAGGTGCGCGCGATCATCGACGACTACGTGCGCCTGGCTCCCGGGGAGTTCGCGGTCGCCAACGTGGGCTTCCGGCTGGACGAGGAGGAGCGGCGCCGCCGCCACCTCATCCAGTCGCTGCTCCAGGCCGACGGGCTCGACCACGCGGCCTACCGGGCCCGCTTCGGAGCCGGGGTCGAGGCCCATTTCGGCGAGGAGCTGGAGCGCCTGACGGCCGGGGGCCTGCTGGAGCGTGACGCGCCGCCGCCGGGCGGCGAAGGGGCGCGGCCCGGACGGCTCCGGCTCACCGCCGAGGGGCTGGCCCGCTCCGACGCGATCGGCCCCGCGCTGTTCTCCGGCAGGGTCCGCGCGCTGATGGCCCGGTACGAGGGACGGTGACAGGCTTGGCCGGCTCATCCGCCGCCGGAACCCGGCGCCTGCCGCTGCTGCCGGGCGGGCCCGATGACCGGGGTCGCGGTCACCTGACGATCCTCTACCGGGGACCGCTGGCGAGTTGCGACTACGACTGCCCCTACTGCCCGTTCGCCAAGCGGCGCGACAACCCGGAGCAGCTGAGGCGGGACCGGGCGGCACTGGAACGGTTCACCGCCTGGGTGGCGGGACGGGACCATCCGGTCTCGGTGCTGTTCACCCCGTGGGGCGAGGGCCTCGTCCGGTCGTGGTACCGCCGGGCGATGGTCGAGCTGAGCCACCTCCCGCATGTGCGGCGGGTCGCCATCCAGACCAACCTCAGCCACCGGTCCGGCTGGCTGGCCGAGGCCGACCTGGACACGCTCGCCCTCTGGGCGACCTACCACCCCGGCCAGGTCACCCACGAGCGCTTTCTCACCCGCTGCCGCGACCTGGTCGCGCGCGGGGTCCGCTTCAGCGTCGGCGTCGTCGGGCTGCCCGAACACCTCGGCCACGCCCGCCGCATCCGGGCCGACCTGCCCGCGGAGGTCTACGTCTGGGTGAACGCGGCGGAGGGCGCCGCCTACACCGACGACGAGGCCGCCGACTGGACGGCGATCGATCCGCTCTTCCGGTACAGCCGGACACCGCACCGGAGCGCCGGGCTGCCCTGCCGCACCGGCGACAGCGTGATCTCCGTCGACGGCGACGGCACCGTGCGGCGCTGCCACTTCGTCCCGGCCGTGCTAGGAAACCTCTACGAGGGCACGTTCAGGCCGAAGGCCACGGCGTGCCCGGCGGCGATCTGCGACTGCCACATCGGCTACGTGCACCTGGAGACGACCGGCCTCTACGACGTCTTCGCCGGGGGAGTCCTGGAACGCATCCCCGCCCGCTGAGGTCGGGTGACGAACGGCCGGGCATGACATGGTGTCAGAGACAACGGCGGCGACGGCGGCGCAGGAGCCGCGCCGCCTCGGCGAGCAGCTGACGCCCCCTGTCCTCAAGCCGCCTCCGGATGACTCCCGGCAGCCAGGCGAGCGCGAGAACCGCCGCGAACACCGGAAACCAGGCCAGCCGGTGCAGCAGCCAGACCGGCTCGTCCGGCACGGCCAGCAGGCCGGGAACGTCGCCGAGGCGCAGGGCGGCGACGGCGATCACGGCCGGTGCGGTCTGGTGCCACAGGAAGAGCGTCATCGCCGACAGGTTGGCCAGCGCGACCGCCGCCCACAGCCGGGGACGCCGCATCAGCCGGGCCAGCGGAGCGCGGGCCAGCAGCGCCGCCCCCACCTGGGCGAGCCCGAAGCAGACCGCCGCCAGGGTGGGCGGCGCCAGGTTGGAGACCGCGGCCCCGGTCACCCCCACCATGCTCGCCGGATACCCGAACCCGGCGACCAGCAGCACCGCCCCGGCCGCCCCGCCGGCCAGCAGACCCACCGCCACCCGGCGCGAGCCGAGCAGGCCGCGCGCCCAGGCGATCCCCAGCGCGTACGGCACCAGCCAGCCGGCCACCAGGTTCGCCCATCCCGGCCAGGCGGGACCGCCGAGCCGGAACCTGGCCAGGTCCACCCCGAGCACCACCGCGAACGCCACGGCGGCCGTGACAGCCGGATGCGGCCGCAGCAGCAGGGGAGTGGCCGCGGTCAGCGCGGCGAAGACGGCCAGGAACCACAGCGGCCCCACCGCCGGGAGCACCATCGACCTGATCAGCCCCACCGGCGCCCCGCGTAGCGCCATCCCCGTCGCGATTCCCGTCCAGATCAGGGCGAGCGGCACCACCGGCCCCAGCAGCCTCCCCATCCTGGCCCGCAGCCACGCCCCCGCTGGAGCGCCTTCCGGCCTGAGGGCCGCCGAGCGGAGGCCACGCGCCGCCGCGTAGCCGCCGACGAAGAAGAACACCGCCAGGGTCTGGAACACCCAGGACAGCGGTGTCAGCGCCGGCAGGTGGCTGAGCGGGCTGGCCAGGTACACCGCCCCCGCCGGGCCCGGCGCCCACGCGGTCACCAGCCAGTGCCCCAGCACCACACCCAGGATCGCCAGCGCCCGCAGCGCGTCCACCCCCCTGTCCCGGCCCGCCGGGGTGGCCGCCTCGATCCCGGCCGTGAGACTAGCCACCGGAAACCTCGCCGCCCCGGCCGAGGGCGATCAGGGTCAGGTTGCGCAGTGACTCGGTGCCCGGTTTGAGATAGTCGCTGTGCCCGGCGGCCTCGGTCCCGAACGGGCGGGCGCCGAAGGCCGGGGCGGCGGGATCGGGGCCGAAGCCGAACGGGCCGATCCGGAGCTTGGGCACCTCGCGCATCCAGTCGAGAGGGCCGCTGCCCACCCAAAGACGGGTACCGCCCAACTCGGCAGCCGAGGAGACGCCCAGTCCCGGGCTGCCGAAGACGGCCGTGTCGGCGACGCCGGAGGCGGGTAAGGCCCCGGCGCACACCACCGAGCCGTAGCTGTGGCACAGCAGGCTGACCCGCTTGCCCCCCAGAACTCCGGTGACGTAGCGCCGCAACTCCACCGCGCCCCGCTCGGCGGCCCCGCCGGTCGTCACGCGAAGGCTGAGCGTCGCCGGGCTGTCGTAGCCGAGCCAGGCGACCACCGCCAGCCTCGCCCCCGGATCCAGCGCCCGGGCCTCGGCCAGCACCGCCCGCGCCCCTCCTCCCGGTGTGCTGTACCGCTTGGCCCTGCCGCCGTCGAAGGTGGCGGCCGTGGTGTCGGCCCCGGGGACGATGACCGCGACGTACTCGGCCGCGGCGAGATCACCGTAGACCCGGACCACCCGGTCGCCCACGGGCGGCGGGACCGTCACGTAGGCGAGCGCCGTGGCGACGGCCACGACGAGCGTACGGCGGAACATACGAGCCTCCTGTCCGATCTGCGGGATCGAACAGGACGTTAGGAACCGCGGTTCGTCGATCGCATCACCCCGGGGAGTCGTCTTCGCGATCACTCTCGGGGGTGAGGCGGGCTCACCCGGCGAACGAGGCCGGCGCCACCGGAACCCTCAGAGCGGAGACGAGGACCCGGCCAGGAGCGCCGGCCAGAGCGCGGATGTTCCGCGACCGTTCGCTGTCCAGGGCCGTGCCCGGCGGGCGGGGCGAAGGATGACTCCGGCAGCCTTGAGACGCCGCGGACTCATTCGCCTGGGCGGACCAGGCCCGTCTCGTAGGCGTGCACGATCGCCTGGGCGCGGTCGCGCAGGTTCAGCTTCGCGAGGATCCGGCCCACGTGGGTCTTGACGGTCTGCTCCGACAGGATCAGGTCCGCGGCGATCTCCTGGTTGGACCTGCCCCGCGCGATGAGTGCGAGCACCTCGGTCTCGCGCTCGGTGATGTCGTCCAGGCGCCCGCGCGGGCGGCGCGGGCCGACGCGGGCGAACTCCGCGATCAGCCGCCGGGTCACCGAGGGCGCCAGCAGCGCCTCCCCGGCCGCCAGCACCCGTACCGCCTCGGCGAGCTGCTGCGCCGAGGCGTCCTTGAGCAGGAACCCGCCGGCCCCGGCCCGCAGCGCCTCGTAGACGTAGTCGTCGAGGTCGAACGTGGTCAGGATCAGGATCCTCGGGACGGGACCGGTGGACTCCATGATCTCCCGCGTCGCCGCGAGACCGTCCATGACCGGCATCCGTACGTCCATCAGCACGACGTCGGGCCGCAGCTCGGCCGTCCTGGCCACAGCCTCGCGCCCGTCGGCGGCCTCGCCCACGACCTCGATGTCCGGCTGCGAGCTCAGGAAGACGGTGAAGCCGGTCCGTACCATGCCCTGGTCGTCGGCTATGAGCACCCGGATCGTCATCGAATCTCCTTGAGCGTGGAGACCCCGGGCTCCGGCCCAGGGGAGGAGGTCAAGCGTCCTCCGTGATCGGAAGTATGGCGGTGACCGCGAAGCCCGTCCCGACCGGCCCGGCCCACAGGCTTCCGCCGAGTACGGACACCCGTTCCCGCATCCCGATCAGACCGTGCCCCATGTGCCCGCCTTCCCCGGTGGAACGGCGCCCGGCGTCGTTCGTCACCTGGACGTGCAACTCGGCGCCGTAACGGGCGATCCTCATCGAGACGGCCGAACCGGGGGCGTGCCGCATGGCGTTGCTGAGCGACTCCTGGGCGATCCGGTAGGCGGACAGGCTCACCGCCGTGGGCAGCCCCGTCAGGTCACCGCCCAGTTTGAGCGTCACGATGAGCCCCGCGGAGCGCGCGGTGTCGACGAGTTCCTCCAATCGGCCGAGTCCCGGCTGCGGTGCGATGTCCGCGTGTCCGTCACCCTCTCTCAGCACGCCCAGTACGCGGCGCATCTCGGTCATGGCCGCCAGCGACAGCGCGCGGATCTCCCTGAGTCCTTCCTCCAAATGCTCCGCGTCCCCGGCCGCCCGCAGCGGAACGGCCTCCGCCTGGATGGCGATCACCGACATGTGGTGGGCGACGACGTCGTGCAGTTCCCTGGCGATTCTGGCCCTCTCCTCCAGCACGGCCTGTCCGGCCAGTGCCTGCCGGCTGCGCCGCTCCTCCTGGGCCAGCAGGCCGACGGCCAGCCGCCGGGCACGCACGTTGTGGCCGAACAGGACGGTCACCGTGACGATGCCGGTGACGACGGCCAGCGAGCCGGGGTGGATCACCCAGGCGACGAGGACCGAGACGATCCACACGCCCACGGTGATGTGCCGCTCCGAGCGGACCGCGACCGCGTAGACCACGAGTACGTACATGACCGCGGCAGCCGTGCTGTACGGGGGGTCGGACAACTGCCGTGAGACGACCGTACCCAGGGGAATCAGGAGGATCGCCATCCGCCATGCGGCCAGCGGCCACCGGCCACGGAACGCGAGCGGCAGGGAGAAGGCCAGGGCCGCGAATGTGAGCTCCCCGCCGAGCGGGAGGTGCGCCCGGATCGCCTCGTCCCTGAGTAGGGAGAGGCCGGCGTCGAACAGCGTGAAGGTCAGCGCCAGGTCGGCCAGCAGGACCAGGTCGATGGTCCGGAACGGCAGCAGCCCCAGCGCCCTCGGCATGCGGGGGCGGAGGCGGCGTGACCGGAGGCGGCCGGCAGGGTCGGCCGCCCCGGTCACCAGCGCCTCGACGAGGGGGTGGGCCAGTCGCGCGGCGGCCTCCCGTACCGGCCGTATGCGCCGTGCGGGGGTGGGGGTCACCCGGATCAGCGTAGGCGGCGCGGCCGTGGTCCGCGTCCCACCAGGGAGTGATCTCCCATGTCCCTCCTGCGGGTGGCGGGATACGGCCGAGGTGTCCGCCAGTGGGCTCAGACCGTGCCCAGGCCGCGCAGCACGAAGCCGGAGACCGTCTCCGCGGCCTCCTCGGGCGTCACCGCGCCGCTGAGCAGCGGGACCCGCTCGGCGCCGATGACGGCGAGGATGAAGCGGGCGGCGACCTCCACGTCGGGGGCGTGGAAGTCGCCCGAGGCCACGCCGCTGTCGATGATGCCGGTCAGGATGCGCTGCATCGGCTCGACATGGTCGGCCAGGCGCTGGTAGGCGTCGGGGCCCAGCGCCGCGGACAGGTCGGCGGGGCCGGGATGGGGGTGGGCGAGCAGCCCGTCGAGCTGGAGCCTGACGAAGACCCGCAGCCGCTCGGCGGGCAGGGCCCGCTCGGGCAGTTCCCGCTCGTAGCTGTCGATGAAGTAGTGCGTCACCCGCTCGGTGAAGGCCAGCAGCAGCGCAGCCTTGTCGGGGAAGTAGTTGTACAGCACAGTGCGGGTGATCTCGGCCTCGCTCGCCACATCGGTCATGGAGATGGCGTCGATGCCCTGCTCCCGGGAGAGACGCGAGACCGCCCGCAGGATGCGGTCCTGTGTCTGGGCGCGGTGCTCGCCGATGGTCGCGGCCGAAATCCGGGGCATGGTCCCATGGTCGCACAGTGCCGTCGCCTGCCGGCAGGTCGTTCCGTGTCCGGCCGCGAGGTCAGCGCTGGGGGCGGGCCGAGCTCATGGCGGCATGCAGGTCCGCGGTGCTGGGAGCCGGGGGGAGCGGAGGGCCGAGGCGGTCGGTGCGACAGGCGCCGAGGATCAGGGCGATCAGCCGCCGCCACGCCTGCGGGGCGGCGCCGCGGGTGGAGCCGAGCACCCCGGCGTTGGCCATCATGATCAGCATCAGGTCCTGGCCGGTGAAGTCGGGGCGCAGCGTCCCGGCGCGGCGGGCCCGCTCGATCACCCGCTCGACCGCCGCCATCGCCCGTGCCCTCGGCGCCTCCAGGGCGGCTCCGGGAAAGCAGACGGTGAACCCCTCGGTCACCCCCTGGTCGGCGGCCTGCATCCCGCAGATGTGTTCGACCAGCTCGGCGAACGCCTCCCAGGGGTCGTCGGTGCGCTCCGCCGCCTCGGCGGCCTCCACGAAATCGGCCATGTGGTCGGCCAGGATCGCCTCGATGAGCGCCTCGCGGTCGGGGAAGCGCCGGTAGAGCGTGGCGATGTTCACCTCGGCCCGGCGGGCGATCTCCTCCAGGGGGACGTCGAGCCCGCGCTCGCGGAACGCGACGCGCGCCGCCGTCATGATCCGCTCCCGGTTGATCTCGGCGTCCCTGCGCAATCCCCGCCGTTTGCACGCGTCCATGAGCCGATTCTATAAAGTGAAGGCTTCCTTGCGGTTATGCTACGGTGCGACAGACGAAGGCGTGCCTTCACTTATTTTCGGAGTGCCTCATGAACGTTGCCCTCTGGGGCGCGCAGATTCTGCTCGCCGTGATGTTCCTCATCGCGGGTCTCACCAAGGCCACCCAGCCGCGCGAGAACCTGATCGCCAGACTGGGGGGATGGGTGGAGGACTTCTCCGCCGGCCAGATCAAGGGCATCGGCATACTCGAGGTGCTGGCCGGGATCGGGCTGGTCCTGCCCGCTTTCACCGGCATCCTGCCCGTGCTGACCCCCCTCGCCGCCGCCGGCCTGGTGATCACGATGATCGGTGCCATCGTCGTGCACGTCCGGCGCAAGGAGTACTCGGCGCTCGTGATGAACCTGCTGCTCCTCGCGCTGGCCGCCTTCGTGGCCTGGGGCCGTTTCGGGCCGTACGCCTTCTGAGCGTCGTACGTCTTCGAGGGCCTTTGTCGGGACCGTGCGGTTCACCAAGACCGGCTCCGGTACGGAGAGTCCGTGCCGGAGCGTTCACTCGTACTGTGGGGCGACCGGGTTCAGGCGGCGGCCTCGGACCGGGCCACCCGGCCGAGTTCGCCCAGGACCTCGGTGTTGAGCTGGTAGGCGAGCCTGGTCTCGCGGATCAGACGCTGCTTCTCGGCCTCGTCCAGAGGCAGTGCGTCCAGCCGTGCCCGGTACTCGTTCTTGAAGCGGGGCAGGCTGCCGATCCCGTCGAACAGGTAGAAGTCGATACCCCCGCCCGGCTGGTAGCCGTAGATCTTCTGCAGCTCCATCCGGATGAACTGCCCGCCGGACAGGTCGCCCATGTAGCGGGTGTAGTGATGGGCGATGTAGCCGGCCGGCCAGGTGGCCACCTGGTTGATGCGGGCGACCAGGGTCAGGGTCGGCTTGGAGGGCTCGATCCTGGACCGCCAGCCGGACCCGTAGATCGTCTCCAGGTCGCGGACCAGTGCCTCCTCCCGATAGAGCTCGGGAAAGACGAAGGGGGCCGCGACGGGGTCCTCGGTGAGCGACCGTGCGGCACCGTCCAGGGCCACGTAGGCGAAATAGTGCTGGGCGACCATCTCGCCGTACGCCTCGGGGGTGAGGTGGCCCGCCATCAGGGCCTTGAGATAGCTCTCGTCCTCGGCGGATTCGTGGTCGCCCCAGGTGGCGTTCCTGAGGACTTCGGAGAACGGCGGCTCACTCATGATCACTCCGCGGCGAGGAAACTTTTCATGACACAGTGTCACAAAAATCGCGCCACCCCGTCAAGTCGATGACGACACTCTGTCATTAAACCGGCCGCCCTCGCGTCAGGTGCGGGCGGGACGCGCGAAGTGGGGTTCTCGGTCAGGCGCGAGCGGGCGGAGTGCGCCGCAGGGGGCCTCGGCCGATGCTCCCGCCGCCAATCTACCCTTAGGTTAGCCTCGGCTAACTTTTGTCGCGCCGTCGAAACCGCGGCCGGTCTCCCGCGGCACCGGCCTGACCTGTCCGATTCGCCGGACGCTCTGGCGGTGCGCGCCCGGCTTCCCGGGCGACGTGATGTTCCCGCGCCGTCCGGGGCGCACTCCGGGTGTCCCTAGGCCGTGCGAGGGGGCCGATGACTCCGATTACACGATTACGATCGCTCACAGCGAACAGGCTCAACCCCGGGAACATTCTCAGGCTCCCATTAATTGAGTGGGTATAACTCAACCTTTGGAGTTCACATGAGTGAGAGCTTGATCCTCCCGGTCCTGCCGCTCGACGACGAGGTCGTGCTGCCGGGCATGGTGGTCCCGCTTGACCTGTCGGAGACCGAGGTCCGGGCCGCGATCGACGCGGCGCAGGCTCTCGCTGACAACAAGCCCGAAGTCCTTCTCGTTCCCCGGATCGACGGAAGATACGGCTCGGTGGGCGTGCGGGCGATCGTCGAGCAGGTGGGCAGGCTGCCCGGCGGCGAGCCCGCCGCCGTGCTGCGCGGCGTCGACCGGGTCCGGGTGGGCACCGGCACGACCGGTCCGGGCGCGGCCCTGTGGGTGCAGGCCACCCGCGTTCCCGTCGTCGCGGCGGACGAGCGCGCCCACGAGCTGGCGAAGGCGTACAAGGCGCTGGCCACCACGATCCTGCAGAAGCGGGGCGCCTGGCAGGTCGTCGACGCGGTCAACCAGATGGACGACCCCTCGATCCTGGCCGACAACTCCGGCTACGCCCCCTGGCTGAGCACCTCGCGTAAGGCGGAGATCCTGGAGACCGCCGACCCGGCGGACCGGTTGGAGAAGCTGGTCGAGTGGTCGCGCGAGCACCTGGCCGAGATCGACGTGGCCGAGACGATCCGCAAGGACGTCCAGGAGGGCATGGAGAAGCAGCAGCGCGAGTTCCTGCTCCGCCAGCAGCTCGCGGCGGTCCGCAAGGAGCTCGCCGAGCTGAACGGCGACACCTCCGCCTCCGAGGAGGAGGACTACCGCTCCCGCGTCGAGGCCGCCGACCTGCCGGAAAAGGTGCGCCAGGCCGCGCTCAAGGAGGTCGACAAGCTGGAGCGGACCTCCGACCAGTCTCCCGAGACCGGCTGGATCCGCACCTGGCTCGACACCGTCCTCGACATCCCGTGGAACGAGCGGACCGAGGACCTGTACGACATCGCCGCGGCCCGCGCCGTCCTCGACGCCGACCACACCGGTCTCGACGACGTCAAGGACCGCATCATCGAATACCTCGCCGTCCGCGGGCGCAGGGCGGAGAAGGGGCTCGGCGTGGTCGGCGGCCGTCGCAGCGGCGCCGTGCTCGCGCTGGCCGGCCCCCCCGGGGTCGGCAAGACCTCCCTCGGCGAGTCCGTCGCCCGCGCGATGGGCCGCAAGTTCGTCCGCGTCGCCCTCGGCGGGGTCAGGGACGAGGCCGAGATCCGCGGCCACCGGCGCACCTACGTCGGTGCCCAGTCGGGCCGGATCGTCAGGGCCATCCGCGAGGCCGGCTCGATGAACCCGGTCGTGCTGCTCGACGAGGTCGACAAGGTCGGCTCCGACTACCGGGGCGACCCGACTGCGGCGCTGCTCGAGGTGCTCGACCCCGCGCAGAACCACACCTTCCGCGACCACTACCTGGAGGTGGAGCTCGACCTCAGCGACGTGCTCTTCCTGGCGACCGCCAACGTGCTGGAGGCCATCCCCGGCCCGCTGCTGGACCGTATGGAGATCGTGACGCTCGACGGCTACACCGAGGACGAGAAGGTCGCCATCGCCCGGGACCACCTGCTCCCGCGCCAGCTCGACAAGGCCGGCCTCACCGCCGAGGACGTCACCCTCGACGAGGACGCGCTGCGCAGGCTCGCGAGCGAGTACACCAGGGAGGCCGGGGTCCGGTCCCTGGAGCGCTCGATCGCCAGGATCCTGCGCAAGGTGACGGCCAACGTCGCGCTCGGCGAGGGCGAGCTGCCCGTGGTGGTGGGGGACCTGGTCCCCTATCTGGGCCGCCCGCGCAACGTGCCGGAGTCCTCGCTTCCCGAGTCCAGCCAGCGTACGGCGGTGCCCGGGGTGGCGACCGGCCTGGCGGTCACCGGAGCGGGCGGTGACGTGCTCTACGTGGAGGCGTCCCTGGCCGACCCCGAGACCGGAGAGGTCGGCCTGACCCTGACCGGCCAGCTCGGTGACGTGATGAAGGAGTCGGCCAGGATCGCGCTCTCCTACCTGCGCTCGCGGGGTGCGGAGCTGGAGCTGCCCGTCGCCTCCCTTAAGGACCGCTCGGTGCACGTCCACTTCCCGGCCGGCGCCGTCCCCAAGGACGGCCCGTCCGCGGGCGTCACCCTGATCACGGCCCTGGCCTCGCTGCTGTCGGGCCGTCAGGTCCGCGCCGACGTGGCGATGACCGGTGAGGTCTCCCTCACCGGGCGGGTGCTCCCGATCGGCGGGGTCAAGCAGAAGCTGCTGGCCGCCCACCGGGCGGGCATCACGACGGTGCTGATCCCGGCGCGCAACGAGCCCGACCTGGACGACGTCCCGCAGGCCGTCCGCGACGAGCTCACCATCCACGCGGTGAGCGACGTGCGCGAGGTTCTGGACATCGCGCTCACCCCGGCCAAGGTGGCCGAACACGCCGCCGCCTGACCCGTGCGGCCCGCAGCACGGCCCGCCCCCTCACCGGAAGGGGCGGGCCGTCCGGCTGCCCGGTGGATGCCGGATCGTCAAACTCCGGCAATCCGCGCGTCGCGGGACGAAACAAGCTCATCGCATATAAATGGACGAATCATAAAGTTGATTGACCGAATGATTCGGTCATGGTGACATGGGATCCATGCTGTACGGAACGCCTCCCCTGGAGGCCATCGACGAAGCGGTCCTCGGCGAGATCGAGGAGATGCGCCGCGACCTGAAGTACCGCCTCGCGGAGACCCACCGCTGGGACGGTCAGCTCAGACGCCAGCTCCAGGCGCGGGCCATCCAGGGGTCCAACTCGATCGAGGGCTACCGGGCCAGCGTCGAGGACATCGAGTCCATCATGGCCGGTGAGGAGCCCCTGGAGACCTCCGGCGCGGTCGCCAGGGAGATCTCCGGCTACCAGCAGGCACTGACCTACATCCAGGCGCTCTCCCGCGCCCCGGTGTTCGCGTTCGACGCCGGTCTGCTGCACGCGCTCAACTTCATGATGATCGGCCATCACCATGACAAGACGCCGGGCACGGTGCGGCCCGGCGGCATCTACGTCCGCAACTCCACCACCGGGGAGGTCGTCTACGAGGGGCCGGACGCCGAGCGGGTGCCGGAGCTGATGGCCGAGCTGGTCGCCTGGCTCAACGAGGGCGACCTGAAGGCGCCGAGCTACGTGCGGGCCGCGATGGCCCACTTCAACCTGGTGAGCATCCACCCCTGGCGGGACGGCAACGGCCGCATGTCGCGGGCGCTCCAGACGCTGGTGCTCGGCAGGGACCGGATCACCACCCCGGAGTTCTCCTCCATCGAGGAGTGGCTCGGCGGCGCCGAGAACACCGTCGACTACTACCGGGTTCTGTCGGCGGGAGGAAGGCGGAACTGGAATCCGCACGGGGACACGCTGCACTGGGTGCGCTTCTGCCTGCGCGCCCACCACCTGCAGGCCCAGCAGGTCCGGCGCAGGCTCGCCGAGGCGGGGGAGGTGTGGATGCTGCTGGAGGAGCGGGTCGACGCCGACGGGCTCAACACCCGTACCGTCTCGGCGCTCTACGAGGTGTTCGTCAACCGGCGGCTGCGCCGGAGCAGGTACCAGTCGGACGAGTCGCTCAGTCAGGGGCAGGCGGCCAGGGACCTGCGCGACCTGGCGGCCAAGGGCTGGCTCACGTCGTACGGGGAGACCAAGGGGCGCTTCTACGCGCCCGGGGCGAGAATGCGGGCGATCAAGGAGGACTTCGCCCGGCGGATCGTCCCGCTGCGGGATCCGTACCGACACGACTAGCGCTTCGTTGCCGTGCCCATAACCCGCCGATCGCGTCGGCGGTCACTCCGGACCGACTTGACGCACCCCGCCCATCGGATGTCTTGAAGTGGGCCGGTGAAACGACGTCGACGGCGGCGAGGCTCGGCGACGGGGCACCTGCTCCACTTCGGTCGGCCATGTCCAACCGGATCAACAGGCTTCAGGTGGATCACCCTGACGAGGAGTTGCTCGTCCTGGTCCGTGACTCCAAGGACCCCGAGGGGCCGGTGCTGTCCTTCGCCCCGTCCGAGTGGGATGCCTTTCTCGGGATGATCAAGGGTGGGGAGTTCGCCGATCTGAGCTGACCGCCATGACGGTACGGGGTCCTCCGTTTCCGCGGAGGGCGTACGGCCCGGCTGAGACTTGACCGGAGCCGATTTTCGAGGACCGCTCCGAGGGCACCCGTGCGGCCGGGCTCCGGGCTCCCGGGCGGAGAGGCGCCGGTCGATTCCGGCGTGCGAACGAGGGGGGAGCGGGCCGCCGGATGACTCCGGGCACGGGTGTTCGTAAGGGCCGATCGGTTTAACATAACATGTCGGGAATGACGGTAAATAAGGGTTGCGTTGGGCCAGGGGTGTACCGGGGCCGGAGACCATGATCTGCCCGGTGGGCCATCTCCTCCCGCGCCGTCCGGGCCACCTGCCCTCCTTCCGGGGTGCCCGTCGGCTCCCTCCCCGGAAGCCTGCCGAGATCCGTTCCATATGAGGTACAGCAGTGATTGACGTGTCGGACCTGCGAAAGGTCTATCGAGATCGAGGGCGCGAGGTGGTCGCCGTCGACGGCGTGGACCTCCACGTCCGCGAGGGTGAGATATACGGCGTACTCGGGCAGAGCGGCGCCGGCAAGAGCACCCTGCTGCGCTGCGTGAACCTCCTGGAGCGGCCCACCTCCGGCACCGTCTCGGTGGCGGGCCAGGAGCTGACGAGCCTGGCCGAGCGGGACCTGCGCAGGGCGAGGCAGCGGATCGGGATGATCCACCAGCATTTCGCGCTGCTCTCCTCCCGCACCGTCGCGGGCAACGTCGCCTTCCCGCTCGAGGTCATGGGGATGGCCAAGGCCGAGCGCGCCAGGCGGACCGCCGAGTTGCTGGAGCTGGTCGGGCTGGCCGACAAGGCCGGGGCGTACCCCGCGCAGCTGTCGGGAGGACAGAAGCAGCGGGTCGGCATCGCCCGCGCGCTGGCCGGCAGCCCCCCGGTCCTGCTGTCGGACGAGGCCACCTCGGCACTCGACCCGGGCACCACGCAGTCGATTCTGGCCCTGCTCAAGAGCCTCAACCGTGAGCTCGGCCTGACCATCCTGCTGATCACCCACGAGATGCACGTCGTCAAGTCGATCTGCGACTCGGTCGCGGTCATGCGCGACGGCCTGGTCGAGGAGTCCGGGACCATCCCCGAGCTGATCTCCAGGCCCGGCTCCCGGCTCGCCGCGGAGCTGTTCCCCCTCCCCGAGCCGGAGCCGGGCAATGTCACGATCACCTTCACCGGTCAGGCCGGCGAGCCGGTGGTGTCACAGGTGGTCCGCAAGTTCGATGTGGACGTCAACATCCTCGGCGGGGCACTGGAGGAGGTGGCGGGCGTCTCGACCGGACGGCTGCGCCTGCTCGTCACCGGTGACGAGCGCGCCGCCGCGCTCAGCTACCTGGCCGAACGCGGCCTGCTGGTCGAGGAGGCCCGATGACCTGGGACGAGATGTTCCCGATGCTGCTGGAGTCGACGGGCCAGACCGTCGAGATGGTGCTGTGGTCGACACTGTTCACGGTGCTGCTCGGGCTCCCGCTCGGGGTGGCGCTGGTCGCCACCGACAGGGGCGGGCTGTTCCCCTCCGCGGTGCTCAACCGGGTGCTGGGGCTGGTCGTCAACCTCGGCCGCTCGCTGCCCTTCATCATCCTGATGATCGCGGTGATCCCGTTCACCAGGCTGATCGTCGGCACGACCATCGGCACCATCGCCGCGGTGGTCCCGCTGACGCTCGGCGCGGCGCCGTTCTTCGCCCGCCTGGTGGAGACCGCGCTGCGCGAGGTCGGCAGGGACAAGGTGCAGGCGGCGCAGGCCATGGGAGCCGGCCGCGCGACCATCGTCGGCAAGGTGCTGCTGCCCGAGGCGATGCCCGGCCTGATCGCGGGGCTCACGGTGACCGTGGTCGCGCTGATCTCGTACTCGGCGATGGCCGGGGCGATCGGCGGGGGCGGGCTCGGAGACCTGGCCATCCGCTACGGCTACCAGCGCTTCGAGACCACCCTCATGATCGTCACCGTTGTCGTGCTGGTCGCCGTCGTGCAGCTGGTGCAGAGCCTGGGTGACACCGTCGCCCGCCGTCTCGCGCGCGACTGACCGGCCGGGCCGATGGCCTTCCGCCGCGCGGCCACGCCGGGGTGAGCCGGGAGCCTTTCCAGGGCCGCGAAAGACCGTCGTCCACCGGGCCGCGACCTCGTCCGCGAGGTCGCGGCCCTGCCGTGTTCGGGTACTTCTCACCAAACCTGAAACCGAGTAATGTTCTGCTTCATGCACCCGGGAGCCATCGCAGCAGTTTCGCCGGACAAACCCGCCGTGATCATGGCGGGCTCCGGGAGGGTCGTCACCTACCGAGAGCTGGACGAGGAATCCAACCGCCTTGCGCACCTCTTCCGTGCCGCAGGGCTGAGGCCGGGTGATCACATCGCCTTCATGCTGGAGAACCATCCGCTCTTCCTGGTGGTCGCCTGGGCCGCGCACCGCTCGGGCCTGTACTACACGGCCATCAGCTCGCGTCTGAAGACCGACGAGCTCGCCTACATCGTCGACAACTGCGGCGCCCGGGTCTTCATCTCCTCGGCCGCCCTCGCGGACGTGGCGGTCTCCATCACCGATCTCACCCCCGGGGTCGGGCTCAGGCTCATGCTGGACGGTGTCGCCCCTGGCTTCGAGTCCTACGAGAAGGCCGTCGCGGCCCACCCCGCCACGCCCGTCGAGGACGAGTGCCAGGGGATGGACATGCTCTACTCCTCGGGCACCACCGGGCGGCCCAAGGGTGTCAAGCCCCTGCTCTCCAAGGCGCCGCTGGATCAGCCGGGGCCGCTGCTGCAGCTCATCCAGTTCCTGTTCGCCCCCTCGGCAGACAGCGTCTACCTCTCCCCGGCTCCGCTCTACCACGCCGCCCCGCTGCGCTACTGCCTGAGCTTCCAGCGGATGGGCGCCACGATCGTCGTCATGGAGAGGTTCGACCCGGAGCGGGCGCTCGCGCTCATCGAGAAGTACTCCGTCACCCATTCGCAGTGGGTGCCGACCATGTTCATCAAGATGCTCAAGCTGCCCGAGGAGACCCGCGCGCGCTACGACCTGTCGTCGCTGGCCTGCGCGATCCACGCCGCCGCCCCCTGCCCCGTCCCGGTCAAGGAACGGATGATCGACTGGTGGGGGCCGATCATCCACGAGTACTACGCGGGCACCGAGGGCAACGGCTTCCTGTACGTCGGCTCGCAGGACTGGCTGGCACACAAGGGAACGGTCGGCCGCCCGCTGCTCGGCGTCACCCACATCTGCGACGAGGAGGGCAACGAGCTGCCGCCGCGCGAGCACGGCACCGTCTACTTCTCGGACGGCCCCCAGTTCGTCTACCACGGCGACGAGGCCAAGACGGAGGCGTCCCGCGACCCGCTGGGACGGGGCTGGACCACCCTCGGCGACATCGGCTACCTCGACGAGGAGGGTTTCCTCTACCTCACCGACCGCCGCTCCTACATGATCATTTCTGGCGGGGTCAACATCTATCCGCAGGAGGCCGAGAACGTCCTGTCCGTCCATCCCATGGTGGCGGACGTGGCGGTCTTCGGCGTTCCGGACGAGGAGATGGGCGAGCAGGTCAAGGCGGTCGTCCAGCCGGCCTCCATGGACCTGGCGGGCCCGGAGCTGGAAGCCGAGCTGATCGAGTACTGCCGTTCCCAGCTGGCGCCCTACAAGTGTCCCAAGTCCGTCGACTTCCGCGAGGAACTGCCCAGGCACCCCACCGGGAAGCTCTACAAGCGCCTCCTGCGCGACGAGTACTGGCCCGCCGGCTCCTGACCCGCCCGGCCGCGACGACGACATCGTCGCCACGCCTCTCTCCAGCCGGTCGCCGCACCACGAGAAGGTTCGCTGAAAGGCGTATTACCGCCTATTGCATAGGAAGGTTTCCTATTTAATACTGTGATCGACGCAGCGTATCCCTATCGCGCAGAACTCCACCTCGCTCGGCGCTGCACCTCGTCACGCTCAGCCCCCCTCTCCGTGTCGCACGCCTTCCTGGATCCCGGAGGTCCTTCATGCCTCGTCGTGTCGTCGCGCTCGCCACCGCCGCGCTCGCCTGCCTCGGCGCACTTGCCGTCTCCACCGTCCCCGCGCAGGCCGCCCGTTCCGCGGCCGTTCTCGAAATCGTGTACAGCCCGCTCTCGCTCGGTGAGTACTGCGCGGCTAACGTCAACTCCTCGTCCATTGTCGGCTTCTACAACGGCAGCCTGGGCTGCTACCGCTGGAACGGCACTCAGACCACCTACGTGGGCAGCGGGAGCCCTTCCGCCGCGTGCGCCTACTTCCACCCCACCTACGCCTACATTGGCCACGCTCAGGGCGGCAGCCAGGCGTTGATCTGCAAGTACTCGGTCTGACCCACCCCCGCACCCCTCCTCGCGGCGTCGCCCGCACGGATACGGCGAGGCGACGCCGGTGGAGGGTGCGCGTGTCTCGCTGCGCGCAGATCGTGTGCGGCTACTTCTCGGGCGGCCCGGTCCCCGATGGGTGACAGATGCTCATCGCCCCCCTCGACCGTCCAAGCCCCGCAAGAGTGGCCGAGAAAGATCTTCGAGCTGCCATCCAGGGGCTGAGCATGGCTGATAGCTGCTCGTTGAAGTCCGGCGCAGCGGGGTCCAGCTCGGCGGCTACCTGCTGAAAAGGGATGCCGGCAAGGAGCGCCTGGCCGTTGACACCGAGGGTCGCTGCAGCGGCGAAGGCGTGCATGGACACGGTGGCGGTGCGCTCGCTGATCCTGCGCCGGGCATTCTCGGAGCGCTGGTCCTGGATCTCCTTCTGCGCCCACTGGGGGAGCCGGGAGATGTCGCGAGAACCGTCGCCCTGTGCCGGCGACTGGTAGCCGGGTGGCGGGCCGGGGACCGGCGGCCTGGGCGGGGCAGTGTCCAGGCGGGCGCGGGGGGCGCTGCTGGGGGCTGCTGCCCCTGAGGGTCGGCGGGGGCGCGCCTTGTGCGGGCGGCTGCTGGCCGGGGTCGGTCGGGGCCGGTCCGGGCTGAGGTGCTGGGGCCGGCGGGGTGGGCATGGTCATGCGGACCCTCCTGGGGAGCGCGCGATAGTGGAAGGTCGGCACCTGGCCGACTGAGGAGTTTTGGACCGCTCCGGGCGGCCCTTTTCGGGCATCTATCCCAGGTGATTCGGGTGGATCATCAGATGTGGGGCGTATGGTGCGCGGTTATGCACCCTCCGCAGCAGCCCCAGCAATAGCCGGGGCAGTCTGGCCAGCCGACGCAGCAGTGGCCAGGCCAGCCCCCGCAACAGCCGTACGGTCCGCCGACTCAGCAGTACACGCAGCCCGGACCGCCGCCCGGCTGGCAGCCGCCCCCAGGCCCGTACCGGCCGGAGCTGCCCCCATTCCCGCCCCCGCCTCCGCAGAAGAGCGGGAAAGGGAAGGCGGTCGCCGTGCTCGTCGGTGCGCTGGTCGTGCTCGCCCTGCTCGGTGGCCTGGTCAAGCTCACAGGTGGCGGCGAGGACCAGGCGGCCACGGCCAAGCCATCGGCCGGCGCGGAGCCGACCGAGGAGAGCGCGGAGAAGGTCAAGCCGAGTCCGACCTCAACGGCGTTGAGGCGCACTGACCGTGAAGTAATGTTCCTGTTTACTGTGAAACAGCGGGTGAAGGATGCGGACGACGCGGAGCTGGTGAAGCTGGGCTGGTCGATCTGCAAGGCGTTGGACGACGGCGGCAGCCTCGCCCAGGTCGCAACGAGCGGTGTCGAGGCGTTCGGGCTGGAGACGTCGGCGTACGTGGCGGGTGCGGCCATCGTCAGCCTGTGCCCCCGGCACAAGGCGAAGATCCCCAGCTAGACGCGCAGCTCGAAGCCCTCGAAGAAGTCGGGATCGAGCACGTCGGTGGCCTGCACGCCTGCCTCGTACAGGTCATGCAGGATCGTCCACACGGCCGCCTGCGCGCGCACCCCGTCAGGCCCGGTGGCCTCGTGGGGGAGGAATCCGGCGGCCTCGCGGTCGTCGGTCCACACAAGACCGAGCAGTTGGCCGCCCTGGCGGAGTTCAGCCCGACTCGGCCTTCTCCTTCGCCTCCTGGGCGAGGCGGTCGGCCTCGGCCTGCTCGGCTGCTTCCCGGGCGGCCGCGGACTTGGTCTTGGCCAGGCGCTGCTGGACGGCCCCGGCGGCCGCGCGCAGGCGCCTGATCGCGTCCAGCTTGACCTCGGCGGTGGGCGCGTCGAGGCCCTTCCGGAGTTCGTCGGCGATGACCGTGACCAGCGAGGATTCGACTTCGCGGTAGAGGTCGGCGACGGTGCCGGCGATCTGGTCGAGGAGGTCCTGATCCACCGCCACGAGGCCCCCTCGCAATGACGCACACGCGCGAAAGCTGGTCGTAGCCCAAGGTCAAAAACCCGACGAACTACGGCATGACCGTGACTTATGCTCCTCATGCCGCGGCGAACCGTCGGCCATCCCTAGCAGTAAGACGGACGGAACGCACGGTGAACCAGCCAGACATCGCCACCACAGTGGACATCGCCATCGCGAATGCTGCCCGCCTGCTCTACAACGCGGAGACGATCACAGATCTGGCGCTGATGGAGCGGCTTGAGCGTCTTGCCGACTCGTGGGTCTCCATTGCGGAGTTCTTGCACGAACGGGACAAGGCGTAAGCGGGGGTAACCATGGTGGTGCTCCACCGGGGTGGACCTCCTCGGCCGGTCGAGGGCGTGCAGTTGGACGACGTTGTTTTCGGACATGGGGGAAGCTCCTTGCCGAGGATCAGGCATCCGAAGAGGAGGCCGATTATTGGCTCAATCACCTACGTCCAAGCCCCGCAAGAGTGGCCGAGAAAGATTTTCGAGCTGCCATCCAGGGGCTGAGCATGGCTGATAAAGCCGTTGTCAGGAGATCCCGATCACCAGGATCAACCTCTTAAGCTGCGCTTACACGCCGTCGGGCATCGTTTGTGTCAACCGGTGAGCACCGGCTTCCACCCCGTCGAACCGGGGGGATGTTGGACGTGGGGGAAGACATGGACCCGAACAGGAACGAGCAGCAGGACACACCGACCGAGGCGACCCCCGGGAACGACGGCTGGACCCAGTTCGGCAAGGTGCCGCCGCGCGCCGGCGCCTATCGTGCCGGTGAGGAGACCGGACCGCAGCCGACGCTGATCCACCCGGTGCCGGAGCAACTCGCCGCGGAGGCTCCGGAGAAGGCCGGAGGACCGGCGGTGGTCCCCGCTCAGCGCGGCAGGCTCACCGCCGGGCAGAAGATCGGCGCCGGTCTCGCGCTGGCGGCCATGGCCGTCGGGGGTGGGGTCGCGGGGGCCTTCGTCGCGACGAGCCTCAACGGTTCCGCCACCGTGGCCTCGTCGTCCAGCCCGATCGTCAGCCCGGTCGGCAACGTGACGACGGTCGCCGACATCGCCCAGGTGGTCCAGCCCTCCGTGGTGTCCATCGAGATCAGGACCGCCGCGGGCGGGGGCGAGGGGTCCGGGGTGGTGCTGTCGGCCGACGGCCTGATCCTGACCAACAACCACGTGGTGGCGGCCGGCGGCCAGGGGGGCCAGGACAGCCAGGTGACCGTCAAGTTCAGCGACGGCAGGACCGCCACCGCCAAGATCATCGGCACCGACCCGGCCACCGACCTCGCGGTCATCAAGGCGGAGGGCGTCTCCGACCTCACCAAGGCCTCGATCGGCGACAGCGACCGGCTCAAGGTGGGCGACTCCGTGCTCGCCATCGGCAGCCCGCTCGGCCTGTCGGGGTCGGTCACCGCCGGGATCGTCAGCGCGCTGAACCGCACGCTCACCGTCGGCGGAGACCAGGGACAGGGGCAGCTCCCGCCCGGCTGGGGCAGGCCGCAGCAGAGCGCCCAGAGCCCCACCACCATCGGTGGCGCCATCCAGACCGACGCGGCGATCAACCCCGGCAACTCGGGCGGCGCGCTGGTCAACGCCGCCGGCCAGGTGGTGGGTATCAACACCGCCATCGCCACCAACGGCGGGGAGGGCAGCATCGGTGTCGGCTTCGCCATTCCCATCAACACCGCCAACCACGTCGCCGAGCAGCTCATCAAGAGCGGCAAGGTGTCCCACGCCCTCCTGGGCGTGAGCGTGACCGACGCCACCGGGGACGCGGGCGGCGCCCTGGTCGGCCAGGTCACCGAGGGCAGCCCCGCGGCCAAGGCGGGCATCAGGCAGGGCGACCTGATCACCAAGATCAACGACACGCCCGTGGACGGGGCGGCCACCGTGGTCGGGGCCGTCCGCGGCTTCAAGCCCGGCCAGCAGGTGACCGTCGCCTACGTCAGGGACGGGCAGCCCCAGACCGTCACGGTGACCCTCGCCGAGAAGACCGGCGAGTAGGGGTCGCCGACGAATGTGCCGCCGGGTCGCCACGGCTCCGGCGGCACATCCGTCTCAGCGGTCCCCGCGCGGCTCCGGAGCCCCCCTGGACGCGTCTCTCGACGGGCCGGGAGGCAGTTGCTCCCGCGAGGCGAACTGGAGAACGACACAACGGATCGGGTCCGGTTCGTCGTGGAGACCGAAGAAGCGTCGCCCGGGTGGGCCTAACGTTCGGACATGCCTCGCCTCTCCCTCAGCGATCTGTATCACCTCGCGATACCGGCGGATCCCAGGCTGCACCCCGGAGGAGGCGCCACGGCCTACGTGATCACCATCGCCGATCGGGAATCCGACGAGAACCGGTCCGAACTCCGGCTGGCCGCGCCCGGTGTCGAGCCGCGCCGTCTGACGGGCGGCCCCCGCGACTCCTCCCCACGCTGGTCGCCGGACGGAGGCTCGCCGGCCTTTCTGCGCCCGGTGGAGGGAAGACCGCAGCTTCACCTGCTGCCGATGGACGGCGGAGAGCCCCGCGTCCTCACCGCTGCGGGACCGGGGGGCCCGGCGGTCTGGTCCCCCGACGGCACCAGGATCGCCTACGGCGCGCCCTGTGGCGACCCCGACCGGAACGCCCCGGTCGTGACCGACAGCCTGGAGTACAAGGCCGGCGGCGTGGGCCTGCTGCGCGGCCTCACCACGCACCTGTTCGTGGTGGACGTGGCGACGGGTGAGACCAGGCGGCTCACCACGGGCGACTTCCACGCGGGTGAGCCGTCCTGGTCAGCATGGCCGGCACCTCCGACGCGGGACACCTCCTGAAGACGTACGAGTGCCGCGGCGACCTCGCGGCCCAGTCCCCGATGAGCCACGTGGCCCAGGTGACCACGCCCACCCTGATCCTGCACGGCGAGGACGGCGACCGATGCCCCGTCGGCCAGGCCGAGCAGTGGTTCGCCGCGCTGCGCGAGCGGAACGTGCCGGTACGGCTGGTTCGCTATCCGGGCGGCTCTCACCTTTTCCTCCTCAACGGCCGTCCGTCCCACCGGATGGACTACAACGAAAGGATCGTCCAATGGCTGGAGCAGTGGATCCCGGTCGCCGGCACGCCCGTCTCGCCGAGCTGATCACCGAGTACGAGGTTCCCGGCGCGAGCCTGGCCTTCCTGCACGAGGGGGAGGTGCACGAGTTCGCCGCGGGCGTGCTCAACGTGGAGACCGGGGTGGAGACGACCACCGACTCGCTCTTCCAGATCGGCTCGGTCACCAAGGTCTGGACCGCCACCCAGATCATGCTCCTCGTCGAGCGGGGCGAGCTGACGCTGGACACCCCGGTCGCCGAGGTCCTGCCGGAGTTCCGGGTGGCCGATCCGGAGGTGACCAAGGCCGTCACCGTCAGGCACCTGCTCTCGCACACCTCCGGCATCGACGGGGACCTGTTTCTCGACACCGGCCGTGGTGACGACTGCATCGAGAGGTACGTCGAGGCCTGCGCGGGCCTCGCGCAGAACCATCCCCTCGGTGTCACCCAGTCGTACTGCAACTCGGGCTTCATCGTCGCCGGGCGTATCGTCGAGCGCCTCACCGGCAAGGGGTGGGACACCGCGCTGCGCGAGCAGATCGTCGAGCCGCTCGGCCTGACCCACACCTGGACCCTGCCGGAGGACGTGCTGCGTTTCCGCGGCGCCATGGGGCACCTCGACGGGGCCCCCGCCCCCGCCTGGGGCCTGATGCGCTCCTGCGGCCCGGCGGGGCTGATCTGCGCACGTCCCGCCGACGTCGTCGCCTTCGCCCGCGCCCATCTGGGCACCGGGCTGCTCGCCGATCCCCGGGCGATGTGGGAGCCGCAGGTGGACATCCCCAACCCGCACACCCTCGGGAAGCAGTGGGGACTGGGCTGGATCCTGGACGAGTGGCAGGGGCGCCGGATCATCTCCCACGGCGGCAACACCATCGGTCAGGCGGCCATGCTCTGGGTGGTCCCCGACACCGAGACGGTGGTGTGCGTGCTGGCCAACGGCGGCCACACCGCCGCGTTCCAGCACGCCCTGGCCACCGAGCTCTTCGACGAGCTGATCGGCCTGGCCATGCCGCCCGTGCTGGGACCCCCGGCCGAGCCGTTCGAGACCGACGTCGAGCGGTACGCCGGCGTGTACGAGCGGACGGGCAGCCGGATGACGCTGACGGTCCGCGACGGCGGGCTCTCGCTGTACGGCGAGGCCACCGGAGCCCTCGCCGGGCTGCGGCCGCCCATGGAGTTCGATCTGGTGCCGGTGGACGACGTCACCTTCGTCGGCCGCCCGGAAGGAGAGCCGCAGTGGTTGTCGGCCGTGTTCTACGAACTCGCCGACGGCTCGCGGTACATGCACCTGGGCGTGCGCGCCACCCCCAGGGTCGCCTGAGGAGCCGGCGTGCTTGGGAACCTGCGGCAGCGTTTCGACGAGGCGGCGCGGCGGCAGGGCGCTGCCCCGTGCGTGAGGGGTTCGACGTCCGCGCTTTTCCCGCGTCTCCGGTCGCCCAGGCCGGCGGGGTGATCGGCCGGGCGGCCCGTATGGCTATCGATGATCTAAGAGAATAATGTCGCTTTATGTCCGTTATCGTGAGCGGATGACCAATCGGCCACGGGCAAGCCTGCAGCGGATCCTGGAGGATCTGGGCAGCACCGTGCTGGACGTGGCCGCCTCCCCCGGGGAGCTCGACGCCGAGGTCACGGGCGTGCACATCTACGACCCCCTCGACGAGCTGCTGCTCCCCGAGGGGGGCCTGCTGCTCGCGGTCGGGGTCGACCGCGCCGAGCAGATCTGCGCCCTGCTCGACGCGGCGGGCCCGGCGGCGGGCGTCGTCGTCAAGCAACCGGTGGACGTCGACGAGCTCGTCCGCGCGAAGGTCCGCCAGACCGGAGTGGCGGTGCTGGGTCTCACCCGCGCCGCCTCGTGGGCCCAGGTGGCCGCGCTGCTGCGCTCCCTGCTGGCCGAGGGCGACCTCGCCGAACCCGGGGAGACCCCGCCGGACGACCTGTTCGCGCTGGCCAACGCGGTGTGCGCGCTGCTGGACGCGCCGGTCACCATCGAGGACCGGTCGTCGCGGGTGCTGGCGTACTCCGGGCGGCAGGACGAAGCCGATCCCGGCAGGGTGGAGACCGTGCTCGGCCGCCAGGTGCCGGAACGGTACCGGCGGATGCTGGAGGAGCGCGGATTCTTCCGCCGGCTCTACCAGAGCCGCGAGCCGATCTACATAGAGCTGGACGACGACAGCATCAACCGGGCGGCGGTGGCCGTCCGGTCCGGCGACGAGATCCTCGGCTCCATCTGGGCCGCCGTGCGGGAGCCGCTGAGCGACCAGCGGCAGCGCGCCCTGGCCGACGCAGCCAAGATCGTCGCGTTGCAGCTGCTCAGGCAGCGGGCCGGGGCGGACACCAGGCGGCGGCTCCGCGCCGACCTGCTCTCCACCGTGCTGGCGGGCGGCAGGGACGCGGCGGAGGCCGCCGGGCGGCTCGGCGTCGCCAGCGGACGGCTGTGCGTGCTCGCGGCCCAGCTCAGCGGCGGATCCCACGCCGACGCCGCGCACCGGGAGAGCGACCGGCAGCGATTCTGCGACGCGCTCGCCCTGCACGTCGGAGCCATCCATCCCAAGGCCGCCGCCGCGTTGGTCGGCTCGGTGGCCTACGCCGTACTGCCCCTGCATGCCGGCGGTGACGAGGAGGCACGGGCCGTGCGGGTCGCCGAGAGCTTCCTCGCCCGGGTCGGTTCCCGGCACGCGGCCAACATCGGCGTGGGGCGCCTGGCGGGCAACCTGGCCGAGGTGGCCAGGTCCCGGGCCGACGCCGACCGGGCGCTGCGGGTGCTGCGCGCCCGCAAGGCGTCCGGCGCGGTCGCCGGCTACACCGGGGTGCACTTCGAGGCGCTGCTGCTGCAGTTGTCGGACCTGGTCGAGGCCGAGGAACAGGTTCCCACCGGGCCCTACGAACGGCTCGTCAGGCACGACGCCGAGCACGGCAGCGAGCTGGTCGCCACCCTGCGGGCCTACCTGGACGCGTTCGGCGACGTCAACGCCGCCTCGGCAAGGGTGCACGTGCACGCCAACACCTTCCGCTACCGGTTGAAGCGGCTCATCGAGATCAGCGGCCTGGATCTGGCCGATCCCGACGCGCGACTGACCGTGATGCTCCAGATGCGGCTTTTCGGACAGTAGCGCGATGAATTACGGGCTTTTCGTGGCGGAGGACGAAGCAGGATCGCCAGGAAAAGGGAACTGTGCGGCATCACCCCACCTCCCTGAAGTCCCGATGAGAAAAGCAGGAGCGGCGGCCGTGCTCGGCGCCCTCAGCCTGTTCGCGGCCGCGTGTGGCGGTACGGCGGACTCTCCGTCAGGCGGAGGCGGAGCGGCTACTGGCGCTGGTGTCGCTGCCCGTCTCGCTGGCCGGGCGCTACCCGCGTGAGCTGCCCGGTGGCCGGCGCCAGCGGGTGGCGGTCGCCCGGGCACTGGGCGCGCGCCCCGAGCCGCCGGCCGCCGGCGAGATCACCTCGGCCCTGGAGGTCTCCGTCCAGGGCTCGGTGCTCAACCTGGTCCGCTCGGATGCTGTTCATCTCGCACAACCTCGCCGTGGTCCGGTACGTCTCCGATGTCGTCGCGGTGATGTACCGGGGCGGGCTGGTGGAGATGGGGGCGACCGAAGAGGTGGTGGGGTCGCCCCGGGACGACTACCCCCGCTCCCTGCTTGAGGCGGTGCCCCGCCTCAGCCGCGCCCGTACGACGTGACGCCGGGAAGGGCGGCCCCTTCCCGGCGAGGCGGAAGGCGCCCGCTAGACAGTGATCCATTCGGTGGAGACGGTGACCTCGTCCAGGATGTCGTGGACGGGGTCGACGCCGATGCCGGGGCCGGTGGGGACCTCCAGATGGCCTTCGTGCAGCTCGAAGGGGGCGGTGATGTCGGTGGCGTAGTAGCGGCGGGAGGCGGAGGTGTCGCCGGGCAGGGTGAAGCCGGGCAGGGCGGCCAGGGCGAGGTTGGCCGCGCGGCCGATGCCGGTCTCCAACATGCCGCCGCACCACAGGGCGACGCCGTGGGCGCGGGCCAGGTCGTGGATGCGGCGGGCTTCGAGGTAGCCGCCGATCCGGCCGGGTTTGACGTTGATGATCGAGCAGGCGCCCAGGGTGATGGCGGCGGCGGCGTGTTCGGCTGATTCGATGGACTCGTCCAGGCAGACGGGGGTGGTCAGCCGGGTGGCGAGCCGGGCGTGCTGGACCATGTCGTCGCCTGCGAGGGGCTGTTCGATGAGCAGCAGGCCGAAGTCGTCGAGTCTGGCCAGGTGGGGGGCGTCGGCGAGGGTGTAGGCGGCGTTGGCGTCGACCTGGAGCAGGAGGTCGTCGCCGAAGCGTTCGCGGACGGCGCGGACGGGGGCGAGGTCCCAGCCGGGTTCGATCTTCAGCTTGATCCGGACATAGCCCTCGTCGAGGTAGCCGGTGACGGTGTCGAGGAGCTGGGGGATGGAGTTCATGATGCCGACCGACACTCCGCAGGGCACGCGGTCGGTGCCGGCGCCGAGGAAGGTGGCCAGGGACTGGCCGTCGGTGCGGAGCTGAGCGTCCAGGACGGCGGTCTCCAGGGCGGCCTTGGCCATGCGGTGGCCTTTGAAAGGGTGCAGGGCGCGGCCGACGGTGTGGGCGTCGATGTGCGCGGGCAGGGCGGGGACGAGGAAGCGGCGCAGCACCTCGGCGGCGCCGTCGACGTACTCGGAGCAGTAGCGCGGCTGGGACATGGCGACGCATTCGCCCCAGCCCTCGGCGTCGGGGGTGACGACGCGCAGGAGCAGTATGTCGCGTTCGGCCTCGGTGCCGAACGAGGTACGGAAAGGGGCGACCAGCGGCATCCTGATCCGCCGCAGTTCGATTCCAGTGATCTTCATGATGGCGTGCGGCCTTGGCCGCGTCTCCCTCCGATAGCGCCGTCGGTCAGACGGCCCGTTACAGGATGTCGCGCGGCTCGCGCCGCGTCCTTCTCCGCGCGCCCGGCCGCCCGGCCGCCCGGCCCCCCCCCCCCCCCGCCGGGCCGGGGGCCCCCCCCCCCCCGGGGGGGCCCCCCGCGGGGGCGCGAAATCGGCTGAACCCAC